>NZ_JBEFAK010000011.1:0-295163 GCF_040137845.1 Nonomuraea sp. B19D2
CCGAGTGTCGCAAGAACACCGATTCACCCGATTCCAAAAACAAGACAAACGATGCTAAAGTGACTATTGAGGCGATTGCTTCCTAATAGTCACCGATTACGGGTGACCTTCTCAAACACCATCTCCCCGGGCGCGGCCCTTCAAGATCGCGGAGATGGCAAAACTCGAGTGAATACCGTTTGACCTGCATGGATGCACTTTTCGGTAAATGCAATGATCTGATCACCAGCCTTTCGTGATCTCAAGCACAAACGCGGCACCCACTAGAAATAGCATGACAACAGCAGCGACTATAATCTTCGCCTTCCTTAGAGCTCGGTTGACGTACCGCTTGTGCCGGAACGCACGGCGCACAGCGCGCTGAGCTCTCAGCCGGGCGATCTCTCTACGGTCCATGACTCAATCCTGCATCGATTTGCCACGATGTCCAGTCGAATCGACATGCGCGCCAGTCGGTGTCGAAGGAACTGGTACCGGCCTGAAGGTATCGACACGAACAGCGCTCCTGCTTGTGGAGCGCTGTTCGATGGATGTCGTTTACCCAATGTCAGTATGGCCCGTGAGGACGGACCCATGCCGTATAGGAGTACGAGACCTTTCGGCCCGTCCGCAGCCAGCCCGTGTCGATGACTCGCGTCATCACGGTCTTACCGCCGGCCGTCCAGCGATGAATGGACACTTTCTTGTGATAGCTGGTCACGATGGTTTCGGTACGTCTTCTGGTCTCGGTTATCTGTTTCGCGACAGGCTTGACCCCTGCTCCACAGCCGCCAAGCGGACCCGTGATCTTACCCTTGCATACCCAGACGGTGACTTGCCGACTTTCTTGATAATGATTTATCTGCGTATGTGTACGATAATAATCGTGAACTTCGAGATCAAAGTCTACTATTATACATGCGGCGCCAGCTTTAACTACCGCACATGTAACTCCCTGTCCGGCCTCGATTATAGCTTCCTCGGTCGTTCCCCTCTCGTGAGTGATGTCCGACCACTCGCCATGGCCACCCAGGTACTCGTCAGTCCCGGCCAGATCCAGCTTATTGATGGGATCGGCGCTGCAGTAATCGTACGCATTGGCGCTGCCGCCCATGACGGGGTCGACTTGCATGAAACGGCCGGTGGCAGGGTTGTATAGGCGTACGCCCATCTGAACCAATCCGCCGATAGAGTCGGAAGCCCGTTGCCTGCTGCCCAGCCAACCGTACCGCGTAGCATCGGCGGCGTTTGACGTGCGAGGCGCTCCGTATTCGGTGTATTCGGAGTAGTCCGCCACGCCATTAGTGTCTTCGGCGCGGCTTGTGGCCACGATGTCTCCATGCATGTTGGCCAGTTGCAGGGCGATGGTTCCGTCTTGCTTTTGAATTGCCGCCATACCGGCCAGGCCGACGATGTTACGTGTCCAGGACCCGTCGACCTCGGTGGTCCACGCGGGGCTGTCCTCGGCCCCGCTGTAGTGATGAACGACCGTCCCGGGGCGCGGGCCTCCGCTGCTCGTCATGCTTTTGACACGACCGAGCGGATCCCGAGTGAAGCTGGTGGACCGTGTCTCCTGTGTCAGCGAGGCGACGAGGTCGTTTGCGAAGTAGCCGATAGAGACGTCACCTGTACCGGTCGCGTGGGCGGCCGGAATGCGTGTGGTGCGTCCTAAATCGTCGTAGCTGTAGCCTGCATTGATGATGCGATCGGCTTGATCGTAGTCGTACCGTTGCACGCTTGGCGTGGTGGACGTGCTGCACTGGCCGTCGTCACCGCTTGGATAAGCGGACAGGCTGGTTCGGTTGGTGTTGGCATCGAATCCGTACACGCGGGTAGCACAAGTGCCCGCGTAACTGTCAGTAACCTTCACCAGGCGACCGACTTCGTCGTAGTCATAGTTCTGATCGCTGCCTCCCGGTCCCTGCCGGTTGGCGACACGACCGTGATTATCCGGTACGGCAGTGAAGCTCAGCCAAGATACGTTGTTTTTGGCGTAGGTCAGCGCAACCTGGGTTCCAGTGTTGTCATAGCGCGCTGTACCGGTCAGCCCGCCTGGATAGACCTGACGAGTGAGGCGCCCATCCGGATCGTACGCGCCAGTGAAGGTGCCCCCTCCTCCGCTGTCCACCCGGGTCATGAGGCCGCGACGCTCTGCCCCGCCGCCGGCATCCACACCGTTATACGTAAAGGTGATCAGCCCTTTCCCATCATGGGTGGTGGCGATCTGTCCGTCCACGTTGAAGGTGACGGTGGAGACGTTTCCGGTGGCATCGGTCGTGGATACGGCTCGGCCAAAACTATCGTATTCTACGCTCACTGTATCGCCTCCAGCGCTGGAGGTCTTTGTGGGCAGTCCGGTAGCTGGGTCGAAGCTGTAGGTTGTCTCCGGGACCGCCGCCCCACCCTCACCTGCCGGAGTGGCTTGCGCCTGCGACTTGGTCACCCGTCCGGCCGCATCATGAGTGAAGGTGAGGATTCGTGTCATCTGATTGGCGACTTCTGTGCGAATCGCTGTGTCGCCATAGTAGGTATACGCGCTTTCTCGGGCTGGAAGCGGATTCCCAGACGGTTGAGCCGCAGGACCCACCCGGCAGGGCCAACCTGACCACTCTGGTTTATTGCCGCAGGCGGCGGTCGTCGGATGCGCTCCCGCAGTGAAGTACTGGAACACCGTCGTGCCGGCGTCACTGCCGTTGGACCCCGGTGTTCGGCGCTCAATCTCGCGTCCGGCCGCATCATAGCGGACGCGATTTACGATAGCGTCCTGGCCCTGTACGGGGGTCGTCGTGCTGGTTGCCTTGCGCAAGGTCCAGCCTGAGGCGTCTCCTGATTGGATGGGGTCGTAATCCATTGTGATCGTCTGCGTATCGACTCCAGCGGGAACAGCCGTGCCGTCGATCACGATCGGGTCGATCTTTGTGGTGGTGGCGAGGTGGTAGTCCATCGATGATGACGGCTTGCCCTCGTCGTACGTATTAGTTGTCCGCTGGCGCGCCGATACTAACTCGCCGCCTTTCAGCCGCACCATTCTTACGGGGCCTTCGGTAGACAGCAGGTCTTTGTCCGCAGTGTAAGTGGAAGTGCTGGCAAGCAGGTTCGCGCGTTCCGCGCTATCACCGCGGGTGGCGACATACAGGTCCGTGTCTTCTGTAGGGTTCAGCGCCTGCGCCCGGTTGCCGGGAGTCAGATCCCAGACGACGTTACCTTTGTCATCATATCTAGTCGCACTGACCTGCCATGCCCCTGCACCGTATTTGGCGGTGTTGACGGCTCGACCGTTCACATCACTGTATACAAGCGACGCATACTCCCAATCTGCCGCTGTCGAGTTGTAGGCACCGTCGGTGCCGCGCGGAGGAAGATGCGAGGCTGGGAAGAGAGACGTTCCAGTGACGGGCAGGCCGACGACCTGTCCCCACTTCGCCGTCTGCGCGGCCGTGAGATCGATGGGCGCACCTGATCCGCCGATGGGAATGTCATAAGCCACCGCCCAGGTGGGATCGATCTCTCCACCCTCTCGCTGCACATGCGCTAGACGGCCTGCGTTGTCGTACTCGATACGCCATGGTGCCAGCCCGGCCGGCGTCATCTGAGAGATCCGACCCTCGCCGGTGTAGTAGTAAATCGTAGCGAGGTTCGTACGAGGATCAGTAACCTGGCGCAGGTGCCCCGAGGAGTCATAAGAATATGTTGCGAGGCCAACGGTCTTCATGGCGCTGGTCTCCGGATCAAACGCGGTCAGCGACACGCTTTTTATTTGATCTTTGAAGTCACCCCAGCCAGAGGACACCCCTGTTGCGGTCGTCGCGGCGGCGTACGACAGCTCAAGCGTGCGGCAGCCCGGCGTGAGTGTCGCACCACATTGGACGCCGGCAGCCGTAGGTGTCAGGATTCGGGTAATTCTGGCCTTGGCATCACGGAAATAAGTCACTGCGGATTCAGCCGCCGGCCCTTCAGTACGGGCAACCACCCATCGTTCGTTGACCTTCACATAGGTGGTCTTCGCGCCCGCGCGATCCGTGACCGTCAGTTCCTCATTCGTGACAGAGATGGACGTGCCATCGGCCGCTTCGCCGAGCCCGGTGTAAACGGTGCCGTTATTGGTGTACGTGTACGTGGACCCGTCCGGCCCGATGAGCTGGATCCAGCCCTTCTGACTGGCATCCGACGGAACGTAGGAGGACACCCATGAGGGAGCTGCGGGGAAGCCAGCCTGCCAACCTGGGCCGAAGATTCTGGATTCGTCCGGCACCGACGACTCAAATTCGGGACTGAGTGATCGGTGTGTACGGACTACCTGAACGCCGAAACCGGAGGCGTCAGTGCTTTTCAGATGAAAGTCCCCGTTAAGGTGCGCCACGCTGCCAGGGCCGATGTTGCTGATGGCATGGCTGTCGCTGATCGCGGATCGACTGAGCGAAACTCCGATCGGGCCAGAGCATTCCTCCGTCGTTCCACCACCCGAGAAGCAGGCGCGAAGGCGAACGACGCCCTCGGTCTCTTGGCTTCCTTTCAGAGTCTTGGCGAGATCCCATAACAGGGCACTGAAGTTCTGCGATGTATCGGTGCGGGCCTGAGGCCAGGAACCGATCGGCGTCGCGCTCCCCGGCGCGAAGACATCCTGGGGTGGTACATCGCTCCATGTCGCCCACGGCATGGTGCTCGTCGTGTACTCGTAAGTGACCCCGTTACGGGTCGAAGGAGCTGCCGAGTCGAGAGTTATCGTACGGTGGGTCTGGGTCTGCTTTTGCGCTGTCACGAGACCACCAGGACCGATGCCCAGCCTGTATGCCACAACGTCCGACAAATTATGCGCCTTGTCGCGCGTTCGCACATACAGTGTGTGCCAGCCGTCGGTGAGGCCCTGCTTGATTGTCCTGGTCTCACCCAAAGAGTCTTCCCAGATACCCGCCTCCTCGATCTTGGTGGGGACAGGGTTATCGAACTCCCACAAGTACTCCGTGACGTCCCTCGAGGGCGATGAGAAGGAACAACTGGTTTCACCTCGTGGGCCCCATGCGCCCTCACCAGAGGTGCCAGCGCACCATACGTCTGGCACCTCAGGCCTTGTCGCGTCGATGCTTACCGGTTGCCATTGGGACCAGGCCGATTCGAGGTCTCCGTCCACCGCGCGACTGCGCCAGCGAATCCGCCACCCGTCCTGGAGCGTTCCCTCAGGAAGGGTGATCTTCGCCACCTCTCCGGTGGGTACGTTGTTGGCGCTGCCTGACCAGATGAGGCCGCTTCCCTGACCGCTGGCAGCGGGATCGTGCTCAACCTCGAAGTCCGCCCGTAGCGTCGCCCCCGTCCCGCGGACGCCGCTGTGCAGAGTGGGCCGGGTGGTGGTGGTGTACAGGCGTCCGCTGATCTGCGGTTCTTGTCCCGCAGTCCATCGCAGTTGGCGAGTCGGGCTGGCCACCGGAACGGTCCTTAAATGCTCGACCCAAGGGGTGGCGCCGTACGTTACGACGAGCTTCGGCTGATCAGCCTGAGTCTGAAAGAAATCCCAAATGAAGGTTGGTCGGCTTATGTCCTCGATGACAGCTCGCAGCCTGAGGCCGTGCGCCTCGGCTCCTGTGGCCCATGCCTTGGCGATATCCGTGATGGCGACGCTCCACGGCACATCAGCGGCCGGAGCCGATGCAGGAGTACAGATGGACGGCGGAGTCGAGGTGACCGCACCATCGCTGGTCACCGCGGGCTGGTTATTCCAAAAGACCCAGTCAGGATCCCATGTGGTAGTGACGCGCTCAACCATCAACTGCTGTCCTGTTGGGCAGTTCCACAGGTCACCAGCAAGATCCAGACGGGCGTTCACGATCTGTTGCCCCACCAGGGAGGTGGTGTCGAAGTTGAGCAGCGATCGGTAGAACACCTTGGCGGACCAGTCGTCGGAACAGATCGAGGCCGCCATACTGACTTCGACTGTGGGGCTCATTGTCACCTTGCCGTTGGGGCAGGGTGAGTGGATTGAACGGCCGTTTTCAAGCGGCAACGTGATGGCTGGATCGACTGTGACAGGGTAGGTTGTTGCTGGATCCATTAGGAATTTTGGATCGGGCAAGAGCAGCAACTCCTGGCTGCCGTTTCCCGTTTTGCTAATTTGAACGTCGATATCGCCGACCCTGGCAGACTTCGCGAGAGAGGAGTCCTTTGGTCGAACTGGTGTCTTGGCGGCGTCGAACATGAAAGGCCGGGGCGCTGCTGCGACTACCTTCCCCTTGTCGGCCGATATATGAAGGATTCCCTCCTTGGTCTCGGATAAGGAGAGGCCTTTATTCTGAATGGGAAACCTAAACTGGACGGGTCCGGTTGGTCGTTGTCGGAGAACCACGTCATGCTGCACGCCAGCAGGCAGCGCCGTAACGACAATGTCGGCGCCCGGTCCGGCCGCATCGGTGAATACGGCCTTATTTCCCTGTATCGTAGGAACGGGGAGCGCCGCTGGCGCGTTGAGAGTAAATTCCTTTCCGTACTCCGGAACAAGCTTTACTAGCGGCTTCTTATCGCCCCCGCCGGAAATCTCTAAGCCGCCGAATGCTGCCCGCGGCTTCAGCGCGCCTTCAGTGGCCACCAGCGTGGTGTCGATAGGCGTCCACTTATCGCTCTGCTTGATTCTAGACGGGCCATTGGAGGCTTCCAAAGTAATAGTGCCGTCAGGGTTGACGTAGGTAATCGTGCTCTCGGTCGTCTCGTCCGTAACGACAACGCGGCTTCCCTGTAAGCGAGCACTCAAAGCTGCAGAAACGCGATCAGGCCGTTCAGCAACGGGTTGCGGTTTGGTGTGGGAGCTAAGCGTCAGGGTTTGAGGGGGTGGCGTGGCAGCTTCAGCTACATGTCCGGTCCCTAAGAGTAGTGCTGCTGTGGATCCTACGATAACCGCTGAGCGTAACTTGCCCTGCCAATACGTGGCCATGATAGAGCCAGCTTTACAAGGGATATGCACTCGAACTCCTCCGTCAAGATCGAGTAAGGCCAACGCGATACTAGATGACCAGCGCAATGGGCGACAGAGGCTCTTTTGTCACGAGCTGATTACAGCGGGCAACGGCCCGGTTGGTCTCGATGGCTCGACCTCAACCTCATAACTCAAGCCAAGTGTGGGCCCGGGGGATCGCCGAACTGTGTGGCGGACACCGGCTGCGCGACGTCTATGCTGCCTCAGCTTTGCGACTCCTTCTCTCGGGGAATCGCGACGCTGAAGATCAATAACAGTGTGAGGAGCGCGATGGGTCGGAGGCTCCGATGCTCCCACATGCCATACGTGCGGTTGTGGTGTCGTCATAGCCGGAGGCTGGCGATCTTTGGTCTCGCGTTTTCTGGACGTTTGTGTCAAGTTTCACGACGCCCGAGGGAGTCGAGCTTGGGCGGCGTAGTCGTCGACGTGCCGGGTGATGGTCTTGAGTGCGGCTCGGAGTTCGGGCGGCGTGTATGCGGCTTGATCGACGGTGGTCAGCGGGAAGAGTAGCTGGTTGTAGATCTTGCCCGTAGCAGATGGCGATGCGCACGCCCTCTTCGGTCAGGACGTAGCGGTTGGATTGGGGTAGCCGGCGGATCAGTCCTTTGAGCCGTAGGCGGCGCAGGTCGTAGATCATCTGGCCCGTGCTGTAGCTGGTGGTGCCGAGCAGTCCGGTCATCAAGACGCGAAGGCTCTTGTTGGTGAAGCCGGTGGGGGCAAGCAGCGTGTGGCATAGGGCGCTGGCCAGGGCCATGAATCGTGGATCGCCGAAGCATAGCGCCGGGGTCCTGCGCCCCACCTCATCGGTGGGGTGCGCGATCCCCCTCAAAGGCTGGACTCGGAAGGACGCACGCCGCCGAGTGGGTGCACCCGAGCTGTGACGTCACGGTCTTGTTCATCAGCCCCGACGGCGGACTCGCCGCCCGTTATGCGGGTCGTGGGGCTCGTCTCTTCGATCCTGACCGGTCCGGGGCCTTGGCGGATCCGGTCAGGCGACGCGTTGCCAGGTGTCCCCGGAGTCGGCGATGACCTTCAGTTCTCCGCCCAGGGCATGGATGTACAGGCTGAGGGTGGCCAGTTCGGCGATGGACCCGTTTTCGATCGCGGAGACGCGCTGCTGGGACACCCCCATCGCCTGGGCCACCTCGGCTTGGGTTAGCCCGACCTTCTCGCGCATGTCGGCCAGGAACCCTCCACGGACCTGGGCCAACCGGCGCTCCCGCGCCTCCTGCGACGCCTGGCGGTCGTCGGGGTGGACGAGCTCGGTGATGAACTCCTCACGCGTATAGGCGTGAAACTCGGTGCTCATGGCAACTCCTTGAGATACGCCTCATACCGTGTGCCGTGGCCGCAGTCATACTTTCGTCTATTCGAATCCCCGTCACACCGCCGAAGTACAGCGCGGAGTGCTTGGACTGCTCAGGCCGCGTTGGTGCGGTGTCCGGTGAAGCTCACCTGGGTGTCGTCGTTTTCGAGGGAGATGTTAAGGGTGGCGTCAAGGGCCTCGGCCAGCTTGGCGAGAAGCGGCAGTGTGGGGACGGTGTCAGAGCCTTCCATTCGGGAGACCTTCGCCTGAGTGAGGCCCGCGCGGCCGGCCAATTCAGTCTGAGTGAGCCCGAGTTCGGTGCGCCGATCGTACACCGCCTTCGCCAGGGCCATGGACAGCCGGATCTTGCGACGAGCCTCGGCCACGTCCTCCGACTCGGTGAAACCCGCGGCGAGCTTGCGTTCGCGCAAGGTCTTCCAGCGGCTGTGGCTCATTGCTCCACCTCTCCTTCCTCAAGGGTACGGATGAACTCCTCGTGTGCTGGACCGTGTTCGGCCTCGCAGACCTTCTGAGCGAGCTTGGCGCACGTGACTTCGGCGTCCTCCCGCATTCTCGTCTTGCGGAGGACGGTTAGCAGGACCGCGAAGGGGTTCGGCGTGAGCCAGTACGTTATGCGTATGGCAGCACCGTCGAGGGTGGGCCGCAGCTCTCGAACTCCGTCGCCCCAGGTAGCGGGCATAGGGCTCGCTGAGCGCGGCAGTGTGTTCCGCGAGCAGCCCGACATACTCGTCGATCTTGAGGAAATGCCTGGCCGGCAACGCCTCCAACCAATCCAAGAAGGGCTGATGACGAATTTTCCCAAGTGGAGCGACGTCCGCGCCGATATCGTGGCCACCTCCGGCGGGGAGGAGGCTGTGGATGAGGCGCGGCGGCGCAATCAGGCCTACATCGATGGTTACCGGCTGGCCGAACGGCGCAAGAGCCTGGGCCTGTCACAGACTGAGGTCGCTGACCTGATGGGAGTGACCAAGAGCCGGGTCTCCCAGATCGAACGCGGTGAGGTGTCCACCGTGGAGGCCATCACCCGCTACGTGCAGGCCCTGGGCGGGCATGTACGGCGCCGCGTTGCGCGGGCTTGAGGCGGTGTTCGGCGCCGCCTGGTATGACACGATCCCTGCGGTGCCGGACGACGACATTCCGGTGGACATCAAGGTCCACGCGGTTTCCGCTGACCCGGCCGAAGGGGAGCCGTCGCATGTGCATGCCGACTTCCGGTACGTCTTCATGGCCAATGACTGCGGCAAGCCTGGCGAGCAATTCTCGACACTATCCGTGCTTGCTATGTAACAATCAGCGACATGCCGTCCCCTCGACATGATGCCCTCATCAATCTGTTCGCCGACCGCCCTCAACTGGCGGTGGAGATCCTGCGTGACTTCATGGGGGTGGACCTGCCCGACACTTTGCTGCGGGTGGAGAAGGCCAGTTTCAATACCCGTCCTTCCGACGACATCGAGCCCGATCTCGTCATCGCCCTGGGACCCCCGCAAAGTCCTCAGTCCATGCCATCATCGTGGAGATCCAGCAGGACAAGACCAAGGATCCCCGCCAGCTCGCCCGCTACGCCGCCGCCCTGTGGCTGATGCTGGGCTGCGACGTCTCGGTCCTGGTCATCTGCCCCGACCGCAAGGTCGCCGCCCACTACGCACAGCCGATCGAGTCCGGGCTGACCGGCTACCGCCTGCGGCCCTGGGTGCTGGGGCCGGATGAGATCCCGGCCATCGTCGACCCCCAAGAGGCCGCCGCCCACATAGATCTCGCGGCCATGTCGGTCATGGTCCACGGCCGCGACCGCAAGGTCGTCGAGGCGTTCACCGCTGCCCTGGCCGACGTGAACGATGAACACTCTCCGGATTACTATGAATACGCATACAGCATGTCCGTGCCCGAGATCCGCCGCCTCATGGAGGAGATCATGAAGTCCGCGTCCACCCGCTGGCCGGTCTACAGTCCCTTCGCCCGAGAACACTTCGGCCGCGGCAAGGTGGAAGGCATGGTGGAAGGCAAGGCGGAAGAGGCTGCCAGGTCGGTGCTGCTAGTGCTGGCTGCCCGCGGCCTTGAGGTTCCGGACGACGCACGTGCCCGGATCAACGCCTGCGCCGACCTTGCCCAACTCGAAACCTGGGTCACGCGCGCGGCCACCGCTCAGACCATCCAGGACCTGTTCAACGAAGCTGGCGGATAGCGCAGTTAGTGCCGGCTACGTCAGCATGTGTGAGCGGCAGTGGTGGACGTGGCGGAACGCGGCTCGCCGTAGCTCCGAAAACTGTGTTTCCCACCTGTGTCTGGCTTCGGCTGGCAAGAAGAGGCATGGCCAGACCCGAATCAGCGTTTCGTGGTTTAGGTAGGCTCGCAAGTCATTAAATTGGGTGGCTTCGCGGATCACGCGTTCGTACATCAAGCCCACGTGGCCGTTGTTTGACAGGTCGTAGAGACGCTGTTCTGACCAGTCCAACCGGGTGGGTAGCTCCACGACGCCCGTGGCCGGGCCTGTCAGCTCGCACAGATCGGTGGGCACGAGGTACGCGCGATGGCCGGCGTAGCGGGCGCTGGAGTCCATGCCTCCAATGTGCCCGTTCGCGACGAAGCCTGCATCGCGACCCGGCAATGGCCCTGTGCGAGCGTCGGGAGTTCAAGACCTTTCTCGCCGTCGTGCTGGGCCGACTTCGTCGGGGGCCTATTCGATGGTCGAAGGCAATGACCGGGCGCTTCACAGGCTCACGTCGGGGTGCGGGAGGGGCGGGAGCCCCTCGCTTTGGGCGGAGCCCTGATGAGAACAACCCTCGCGACAGGACCGCTCGGGGCGGGCTCCAGCAGGCCAACCCAATAACTGGGCAACGGGCGGGTGACTGGCGAGCGGAGCGAGCGAAGGTTTGAAGGGGGCGTGAGCCTCCTGGGAGGCGCTGTCTGGAGCTCCATAGGCGCGAAGCGCCCCCGAAGCGGAAGGCCGTGCTTTTCCGGCTCCGGAAAAGGCTATGGCGAGGGCCTCGTTGGTGCTGAGGCCCTCGCCGTTTCCCTGGAAGGGGTTACTTGTACAGCTCGCCGTTCGGGCCGACGATCTTGCCGGACCACACGTTCTTGGCCGAGTTGTACACCGCGGCCGTCTCACCGTCGAAGTAAGGCGACGTGATGTAGTCGATGCGGTCGTTGCCGTCCTGGTCCGCGAAGGTGCTGGTCACGCCGTTCACGTAGCCCAGGCGCTTCGCGTTGCTGTAGTTCGAGAGCCAGGGGCCGCCGTCGTAGCCGGGGGTCACGGCGCACTTGAGGCCGATGTGCTCCTCGATCTTCAGCCAGGGCGCGCCGACCGCCTTGGCGGAGGTCTTGCCGTAGCAGTGCTTCGGCGTGACGCCGCTGTAGACCTTGTTGCCGTCCGGGTGCGGGGCCGCCGGGTAGCCGAAGGCGCGGACGGCCTTGCCGGTGGGCTGGTTCCAGGCGACGCCCTGGCCGCCGACGACGTCGCCGAGGCGGCCGACGTCCTTCGAGACCAGGATGTAGTAGCGGCCGCCCCACGCGCGCTTCGGGCCGGTCCAGCTCTGGAAGGCCTTGCGGTCCACGGCCTTGATGCCCTCGAGCTGGACGCCGTTGTAGACGGTCACGAACGCGTAGTCGCGGTCGTAGTCCTCGTACGTGTCGAAGTCGTAGTGGGTGAAGGCCTGCTTGCCCACGTAGATCCCAAACGGGGTCTTGGCCTCGTAGTAGCCGGGGACGAAGATCCAGTTGTCCAGGAGCGCGCTGTTGCTGTCCGTGTCGTACACGCAGTGGGCGGCCGTGGCGACCAGGTTGCGGTAGTTCGACTGGATCGAGGTGGCCGAGCACCAGCGGTACTTGCCCGAGCCGTCGACGAAGAAGACCTTGCCGATGGTCTTGGGGAGGTTCACGTTCTGGGCCGAGCCGGTCGGCTTCGACGAGCCGGTCGGCGCCGTGGTGCCGGGGCTGCCGTCGGGGGTGTAGCCGCCCTTGGAGACGACCTTGCGGACCTCTTTCGCGTCCCAGGTGTACTGGGTCGCCTGGCGGAGCGCGGCCCTGTTCGCGCCGAACCAGAAGGAGGCGACGGAGACCGCCTCGGACGTGTTGTTGGCCATGGGGTCGTGCGAGACGTCCCCGTCAGCCTGCGCAGTACCGGTCAGACCCACGGCGAGCAGGCCGGTAGCCAGAACGGCCCCACCGGCGGGAAGAAGGATTCGCTTCAAGGTAACTCCAGGTTGCGCTGACCGGAGGCGCCTCGTGCACCCCCATAACTCAGCAAACGGACAGCCCGGAATTTACAGGTTTGACCATGTGGGTGGGAATTTCAGGTAGATCATTGCAACGCTCCCAAGAGGCGTCGTGACCTTGCCGAGACAAAGGATTGGCTGATCACGAGCAGTGACTGATCGGTTGCTGTGATTTACGTCACTTTTCCGGGCGTGGTCTGCGCGGCGGCGCGTCGGTAGATCTCTCCGGTGGTGGTGTCGAAGTACGGGGACGACACCGCGTCGTACCAGTCCTTGGCATCTCTGTTCCACGTCAGGCTGTTGACGCCGTTCAGGCTGCCGAGCCCGCGGTCCGGGTTGTAGCCGATCAGCCAGGGGCCGCCGCTCGCGCCGGGGCTGAAGTCGCACGACAGCAGCTGTACGCCCTTCTGCAGGTCGAGGCTGACGGCGGAGGTCCAGCGGGTGGGGCCCTGCCTGCACGTCTTCAGGCTCTTGCCGTCGAACGGGTGGCTGCCGTCGGGCTGCGCGCCGGCGGGGTAGCCCCACGCGGCCACCGAGTACGTGCCCGGCTTCTTGTTGAGCTCGATGCCCTGGCCGCCCACGTTGTCCTGGAGCCGGCCCACGTCCTGCATGACGTAGCCGCCGTTCTTGGGCACCCACTTGAAGCCGCGGTGCACGGTCACGAACGCGTAGTCGAAGTCGTAGTCGCCCTTGCCGGACCAGTCCTCGTGCATGCTGACCGAGGCGCCCACGTAGATGCCGTCGGGCGTCTCGCCGTTCTCGCCGGGATTGGGGACGAAGATCCAGTAGTCGGCCGCCTTGGCCTGGCGCGGGTCGTACGCGCAGTGCGCGGCCGTCGCGACGACACTGCGGTTCTTGGCCGCGATGGCGCTGGCCGAGCACCAGTACTCCTTGTCCCCGAACCGGAAGAAGACCTTGCCCATGGTCGTCGCGGCTGTGCGCTTGCGCGGCAGCACCGGCGCCACCGGCTGCGCGGCGGTCGTCCGCGTGACCGGGGACGGGACCTCCACGGCGGGGGAGGAGGGGGCGGGGGACGATGACGGCGCGGGCGTGGCTGCGGCGCCCGGCGTGGCCGGGTCGGCGTTCTTGAGCCGGGCGGGCTGCCAGTAGTCGGCGACCCGCTTCACGTCCACCGGGGTCTTGGCCAGCGTGACGGCGAACACCCTGCTGTCGGGCGCGGCGTTCGCTACCCCCGTGAAGGCGGGCAGCATCAGCAGCGCGCTGCTGAGCGCAGCCGCCACCAAGTGCCTGGCCCGGGGGATCATGAATATGCCTTTCTTAGGGTTGTAAGGGTGGATTTTTCCAGATGTATAGGTGGTATTGCAGCCAGGATAGAGATTCGTTACCTGATCAAGGGTGCATGGTGCGCTATAAGAGCACCGTCAGACAAGCGCTAAATGATCATGGGTCACGCTGTTTCCGCAGGTCAGAGCGGGTGCGGGTATGTGTTGAATTGCGGCGATTCCGCGCCGCTCCAGTGGCGAACGCCTCATTGACGCGTTAGGGGAAGGCCCCGGTTCCCGCGGAACCGGGGCCCAGGGTGCCGACCTGATCAGCGGAAGTTGCCGGTCCAGCGGTTGGCGGCTGCCTTGTAGACCTTGTAGGTGTCGGTGTTGAAGTACGGCGACGAGATGTGGTCGTAGCGGTCGTTGCCGTCGGTGTCCCACGCGACGCTGTTGACGCCGACCAGGTAGCCGGTGCGCGACGCGCTCTTGTAGTTGTAGAGGAACGGTCCGCCGCTCGCGCCGGCGGTGAAGGAGCACTTGAAGCCGATGTGCTCCTGCAGGTTGTACTTGCGGGCCTCGGGCATGGGCTTGGTCTTGCCGTAGCAGAACTTCATCGTGCGGCCGGTGTACGGCTTGTCGCCGTCGGGGTGCTCGCCCGCCGGGTACCCGAACGAGAACACGTTCAGCTTCGTGCTCCTGTTCCAGGTGAAGCCCTGTCCGCCGACGTTGTCACCGAGCCGGCCGACGTTCTTGACGGTCCACTGCCAGCGGCCGTTGACCTTCTCCCAGTTGACCTTGATGCCGTTGTAGACGTTGACGAACGCGTAGTCGAAGTCGTAGTCCTCCTTCACCACGAAGTCGTCGTGCGCGTTGAACGTCTTGGCGGCGTAAATGCCGTAGGGCGCCTTGCCCTCCCAGGCATTGTTGCCGTCCCAGTACGACGGAATGAAGATCCAGTTGTCGTAGAAGGTGTTCTTGCTGGTGTCGTAAACGCAGTGGGCGGAGGTCGCCACGAGGTTGCGGTACTTGCCCTGTACCGAACTGGCGGAGCAGTAACGCCAGTTCTTCGGGTTGCGCGGGTCGGCCTTGGGCAGCGTGAAGAACACGCGGCCGACCGTGTTCGGCAGGTTGACGTGCTTGCTCTTCTTGGCCTTCGTCTTCTCCTCGCCCATCGGCGGGACGGATCCGGCAGGGCCGTCGGGGGTGTCGTTGGTGCCCTTGACGCCCTTGGAGGTGAGGTCGAGGCCGTCGTCGTGGTCGGTGGCCAGCTTGACGCGGTCGGGCGTCCAGAACTGGACCGCCTGCTCGGCAGGGGTGGCGGCGTTCTGGGAGACGACCTCGGAGGGTGCGGCCGCGCTCGCCGCGGTGCCGCCGACCATGCCGACGGCCAGCCCGACGGCCAGCAGGCCGGCGAGCGGGATCGCGATGTGCCTTGCTCGGGAAAACATGGGGCTCCTCTCAGCTTTCGGCGGCCCAGAGCGGGGTACTGCGCCCCGGTGGGCCAGGAAAACGATCGGAACGTTAATGAATGGCGCGGGCGGGTGGCCATGAAACGACGTGAAAAAGCATGGCCCGGTTCCATTCCGTTATAGAGATAGCGAAATCGCATGTATTACTGATTGGCATCTCCGCAGGTGGCGGCAGCGGTTGTTTGTCTGTGGTAACAGTGGTAACTCGCATTATCAAATGCCACTCCACGGCGACCCGAATCTTGTTCTGGTTAGATGGTTTCATGGATCCTCGCACGCCCTGTCTCATCGGCATCGCGCAACTCACTATTCGCGAGCAGCCCGGCCCAGAACCGCTCGATCTGTGGGAGGAGACGGCCCGCGCGGCCGCCGCTGACGCCCGGCTCCCCGTCGAGCGGCTCGACTCGGTCCAGATCGTCTACAGCGATTCCTGGCAGTACGACTCCCCGGTCGGCCGCCTCGCCGAGCGCCTCGGCGCCACGCCGCGCCACCGCGCGTACTCCAGGGTTGGCGGTACGGCTCCGCAGTCGCTCATCGGCGAGGCCGCGGCCAGGATCGCGGCGGGCGACATCGACTCCGCGCTGGTCGCGGGGGCCGAGGCGCTCGCGACGCGCAGGGCGTACAGGAACGCGGGCGAGCATGTGCCGTGGAGCCATCCCGCCGTGCCCAAGCCCCCATATGGGTGGGAACGCCCGCCGCACCCGTCCGCGCTGGCCCACGGGCTGTTCCTGCCGGTGCACACCTACGCGATCATGGAGACGGCCCGGCGGGCGGCGTTCGGCCTCACGGTCGAGGAGGAGATGCGCGACAGGGGCCGGATGATGGCGCCGATGACCGAGGTGGCCGCCGCGAACCCGTACGCCTGGCGCAGGACCGTCCGCACTGCCGGCGAGCTCGCGCGCGGCGACCGGTTCGTCGGCTGGCCCTACACCAGGAACACGGTGGCGGTGCTGGAGGTGGACCAGGCGGCGGCCGTCGTCCTGGCCAGCACCCGGCTGGCCGACCGGCTCGGGGTGCCCGCGGAGCGGCGCGTGTACCTGCGCGGATGGGCGTACGGGGAGGACACCTGGGAGGTGGGCGCGCGGCCCGCGCTCGGCGCCTCGGAGGCGATCGGCAAGGTCGCCGAGGCCGCCTTCCTCCGGGCCGGGCTCGGACTGGACGACATGGACGCATTGGACGTCTACAGCTGCTTCGCGGTCGCGCTGCGGCAGGCGTGCGACGCGATCGGGCTCGACCCGCTGGATCCGCGCGGGCTCACGGTCACCGGCGGGCTGCCGTACGCGGGTGGGCCGGCCAGCGACTACGTGCTGCACTCGACGGCGACCATGGCGGGGCTGCTGCGGGCGCGGCCCGGGCACGGGCTGGTGAGCGGGGTGGGGATGCATCTGACGAAGCACACGTACGCGGTGTGGTCCAGCGAGCCGGGTGGGCGGCTGGGGAGCGCGGCTCCGGTGTCCGTGGCCGAGGAGGTGCCTCTCGTGGACTCCTTTGACGGGGAGGGAGTGGTGGCCGGGTACACGGTCGCGCACGGGCGGGACGGGGTCGCCGAGCGGGGTGTTCTGGTGGTCGATGTGCCTGGTGGGCGGGCTTATGCCGTGGTGGAGGCGGCCGGGCTGCTGGCGGATGCCGAGTCGCGGGAGCTGGTGGGGCAGCGGGTGCGGCTTGCGAGCGGCGGGAAGGTCAATGTAGCCGCTTGGTGACCTAAAGTAGATGCCAAATCTGTGATCGCGTGACTACTATCCGGTGTTGACATTTTTATGTCACCGGCGGACGCTGGAGTCATGCGGAGGACAACGGTGCGCATCGACGAGACGCTCCTCAACGAGGCGAAGGCGTACGCGGCACGTAACGGACGCAGTCTCAACTCAGTGATGGAGGACGCCTTGAGGCAACTGCTCAACCGGTCCACGGAGGTCGCTGAGCGGCCCCGTGTGGAGCTGATCACTTCTGGAAGCCGGCTCAAGCCGGGAATCGAGCTCACGCCGGAGTTCATCTACGACCTCATCGAGCAGAACGACATCGAGCGCTACCTGAAGGTGCAGGCCGATGCTGCTCAGTGACATCAACGTCCTCATCAATGCCTTCCGCAGGGAGGCCCCCGATCACGCTGCCTGCCACAAGCTGGTCGACGAGCTCGTCAACGGCGACTCCGCCTACGCGGTCACCGATTACGTGATCAACGGGGTCATCCGAGTCCTGAGCGTCGACGCGCTCTATGACCCCCCTCCAACCATGGACGAGATCCTCGACTACGTCGGCCAGATACGCAACCAGCCACACGCCGTGATCGTCAATCCTGGCGAGCGGCACTGGGAGATCTTCACGAGACTCTGCCGTCAGACGAACGCCAGAAGAAAGCTCATCCCAGACGCCTACCTCGCCGCACTCGCCATCGAGCACGGTTGCGAATTCGTGTCCTGCGACAAGGACTTCGCGAGGTTCCAGGGCTTGCGCTGGAGGTCGCCGCTCAACTGAACTGAGGTGAAAGGGCGCGAGCCCTCACTACTCGGCGAGGAACGTCGTGGCTGACCGGTTCGACGTCATCGAGCAAGGCGGGCGTGGCCGCCGCCGCTGGATCGGGCTGGTCGTGCTGCTTGGGCTCTTACTGGTCCCGATCGTCAGCCTGTTCGCCAGCCGGGATCCCGGGCCGCAGCCGTCGGCGACCCCGGCACCCGAGCCCAGCAGATCGCTCACCGGGATCGGCGGTGCCCCCAACATCCTCAACGCCCCGGCCAGGGCCAAGGGCGGTGACGAGGTCATCGACGTGGTGTTCCCGCACGGGGTGCGGGCCGAGGTGCGCTATCCGGCCGAGCTGGGCCTCGGCGAGATGGAGTCGCGGCCGTCCCAGGGCGCCTGGATCGACGGGCAGCACCGGCAGTTCACCGCCCCGTACAGCGGTGAGTCCGAGGTGACCAGGGGCGGCGAGCCGATCAGGAACTACACGCCCAACGTCACCCTCTGGCCCCGTCGGGTGGCCAGCGAATACTACGGGCAGGTGCTGCTGTTCGCGTTCGGGCGGTGGCGGCTGGCGATGTACGACCGGGGGCGGGGGCTGACGTTCGACCAGCGGATGGCGCTCGCGAAAGGGTTGAAGGGGAAGGTGACGAAGGACGGCTACCTCGTGCTGTCGGCCAAGGAGCCCGTGCGGCTCGCCAAGCCGGGGGAGAGCGTGCAGGGGGAGCCGGTGGGGCCGCAGCTCTGGTTCGGCGATGGCATGGGGGACATGGTCGCGCTCGTGCCCACCCCGGAGTGCAAGAAACGCGCACTGGTGCCGGCGGTGATCAGAGGGCGAGGGCGGACAGCCGACCGGGTGTGCCGGGGTGACGTGCTGGTCGCCGTCACGGGGTCGCAGCCGTTCAGGACGAAGGCGATCGAGGGAATCCGCGTCACCCTGAAGTAAGGCGGTCCGAGGCAGGGCGAGCGCGCTGAAGTAGGGTGCGGCCATGTTCGCCGTAACCGCCACACAGACCGACCCCGACAACCCACTCGCCGGGCTGACGCTCGGCGAGCATCCGGAGCCGAAGGTCCCGGACGGATGGACGACCGTCTCCGTGCGGGCGGCCGCGCTCAACCACCACGACCTCTGGACGCTCAAAGGCGTCGGCATCAAGCAGGACCGGCTGCCGATCGTGCTCGGCTGCGACGCGGCGGGAGTGGACGAGGACGGCAACGAGGTCATCGTGCACTCCGTGATCGGCACCGGCGCGGACGAGACGCTCGATCCCAGGCGCACGCTGCTGTCCGAGCTGCACGACGGCACGTTCGCCGAGCGCGTGGCCGTGCCGCGCCGAAACCTCGTGCCGAAGCCGCCCGCGCTCAGCTTCGAGCACGCCGCCTGCCTGCCCACGGCCTGGCTGACCGCGTACCGGATGCTGTTCGACAAGGCCGGGCTCGAGCCCGGCTCCACCGTGCTGGTGCAGGGAGCGGGCGGTGGCGTCGCCACCGCGCTGATCGCGCTCGGCCGGGCCGGCGGCTACCGGGTCTGGGCGACCAGCCGTTCCGAGGAGAAGCGCGAACGTGCCCGGGAGCTCGGCGCGGACCAGGTGTTCGAGTCGGGCGCGCGGCTGCCGGAACGGGTCGACGCGGTCATGGAGACCGTCGGGCAGGCCACCTGGGACCACTCGCTCAAGTCGCTCAAACCCGGCGGGCGGATCGTCGTCTCCGGCGCCACCAGCGGCGCGGTCCCGCCCGCCGACCTGAACCGGGTCTTCTTCCTGCAGCTGTCCGTCATCGGCTCCACGATGGGCACGCGGGACCAGCTGCAGCGGCTGGCGGTCTTCCTGGAGCAGACCGGCGTGCGGCCTGCCGTCGATCGGGTGCTGTCGCTGGTGGACGCGCGTGACGGGTTCGCCGCCATGGCGGCAGGGGAGATCTTCGGAAAGATCGTTTTTGCCGTATGAATAAGTGATGGGTTACTTCGGCGGCTCCCGGGTGATACAAGCATGAGGGGAGTTGTCTCACCCGGGAGGCCGTCACTATGGAGGTCGAGCCCTTCGGCCCAGGTTCGATGCACTGGGACACCGCCGGCGAATACCGCAACCTGCTGGTCGCCGGCAGCGCGCTGGTCATCCAGACGATGCACCCGGCCGTCGGCGCGGCCGTCGCCGAGCACTCCACGTACAAGGAAGACCCGTGGGGGCGGCTCACCCGCACGCTCGTCTCCATCCAGAAATGGGTGTACGGCGGGGCGGACGGCCCGGCCGAGGGCCAGCGGCTCAGAGAGCTGCACAAGCCGATCAGCGGGGTGGACGAGCGCGGCAGGCCGTATCACGCGCTGAACGGCGAGGCATGGGCGTGGGTCCACCTGTCGCTGTTCGAGCGGTTCATCACGCTCCGGCGCTATTTCGGCACCCCGTTCACCGTCGAGCAGCAGCGGCGCTTCTATGCCGAGTCGCGGCAGCTCGGCGCGATCCTGCGGGTGCCGGAGCGCGAGATGCCCAGCGACCTGGAGGGGTTCTGGCGGTACTTCGACGAGATGGTGGCCCACCGGCTGGAGGCCCATCCGAGCGCGCTCGACGTGCTGTCCGTCCTGCGTGGCACGCCGGCGCCGCCCGGGCTGCCGAGGCCGCTGCGCCGGCTCTGGACGCCGGTTGGGGCCGGATCGGGGGAGTTCAACCACTTCGTGACTGTGGGCACCCTGCCGCCCGCCGTGCGGCGGAAACTGGGGCTGCGCTGGACGGCACGGGAGGAGCGGCGGCTACGGCATCTCGGGCACGCCGTGGCCGTGCTGACGCCGCGCCTGCCCGAACGCCTGCGGTACATGCCCATCGCCTACCACGCCCGCAAGGCCGAACGGAGCTCGCGCCGCCTGGAGCGGCAGCTCCGCTCGGCATGAGGCCGGGTGCGGGTCAGCGTTCGAGGATGTCGCGGACGCGGCGGCTCGCGTCGTCGAGCGTCGTACGCAGCTCCGCCAGCTTCTCCGGCGTCAGGCGGGCCTCAGAGGCCTCCTGGCGGGCCTGGGCGATGAAGTCGGCCAGCAGCTCGCCGAGCTCCGCGTCGAGGTCGGCATGGCTCTTGGAGGCCCCGCCGAGCGTGGACCAGACCTCGGACCAGATCCTGCGCCACTCCCTGGTGAGCCGCTCTCCCTCGTCCTGCCAGTGGTTGGCGTGCTCCATCCACTGCCGCTTCTGCTGCTCCCTGAGCCGCTTGAAGTCCGCCTGCTGCTGCTCCTTGAGCCGCTTGGTGTCCTCCGTGGCCCCCGTGCGAACGTCCTTGGCCATCCGGGTCAGCTCGTCACGCAACGACCTGACCGTGTCGCGGACGTCCTCCTTGACCTCGCGGGCGATGTCGCGTACCGAGGCGGAGATCTCCTGCTCGAGGTCGTCGAGCTCGTCGAGCCGGGCGTTCAGCTCCTCGCGGCCCTTGTCGGTGATCGAGAACACCTTCTTGCCCTCGACCACCTCGTGCGTCACCAGGCCCTCCTCCTCCAGGCGGGCCAGACGCGGGTAGATCGTGCCGGGAGAGGGCGAGTAGACGCCGAGGAAGCGGTCCTGGAGCAGCCTGATGACCTCGTAGCCATGACGGGGGCTCTCTTCCAGCAACTTGAGCAGGTACAGCCGGAGCCGGCCGTGACCGAAGACAGGGCTCATTCCTTCTCCCCCTTGAGCAGCGCGACCTCGCCGGAGATCGTGGTCGCCGACAGCGACGCCATGCCGCCGCCCAGCCGGCCCGACATCGACTTGGTGCCGGGGCCGTTCGTGTTGGACAGTTCGCCGAACGTGCTGACCAGCCTGCCTGAGGTGGACCTCACGCTCACGTCCGCCTCCACGTTCTCCGGCAGCCTGACCAGGATGTCACCGGAGACGCTGTTGAGCGTCACATAGCCGGTCGGCCGTAGGGCCAGGTCGGCCGTGATCCGGCCGGACACGGTGTTCGCCCTCAGCCTGCGCGGGGTGCCGTCGGCCACGGTCAGGTCGCCCGAGACGCTCTTGAACGCCAGGTCGCCGTCCATGGCCCGGCTCTCCACGGGGCCCGAGACGGTCGTGGCGTGCACGTCGCCGCTGACGCCGTCGAGCACGATCTCCCCGGACACGCCCCTGACCTGCGTCATGTTCTCGAACCCGGCCACCACGGCAGGAGCGGAGACCACCCCGGCGTTGACCGTGCAGTCCTTGGGTACGGCGATCGTCAGGACCGTCCGGCGCCGGTCGCGCCGCAACCAGCCGAGCAGGCCGTCCCAGGTGAGGTCCTTGTAGGCGACCGAGAGCTCCCCGGTGTCCTCGTCGTACGTCACCAGCAGCGGGGAGGCCGACTCGATCTCCGCCACCTCCACGGTGGGCGGGCCGTCGCTGGCGAGCACGTCCAGCCGGCCGGCGACGATGCGGACGTCGAGCGACTTCACTGAGCCGAACGTCAGCTGTTCCGGTGCCTCGATCGTCCACTGTTGCATTGATCCCCCGCCCTTCTGGCGACCGTATCTACACCTGACACGATATGTCGCGTTCGGCGGAATCTCAAGATGTATCGCGTTTGGCCGAGATCAGTCGTCGTCCTCGTCGTCGTCCAGCCGCGCCAGCCACGTGGCCAGCCGCTCGATCGGGGTCTCGAACTCGGGGTTGAGGTCGACGAACTCGCGCAACCGCTCACCGAGCCACAGCAGGCTGACCTCCTCCTCGCCCCGCCGCTCGACGAGCTCCTCGATCCCCCGATCCGTGAAGTACATCTCTCTCCATTCCTCCTGAAACGGCAGCGAGCCCCCAGCCGGGGCTGGGGGCTCACTTGTTTTGCGTTGGCTCAGCCGAAGATCTCGTGCAGGATGTCCTCGAGCTCGGTGTCGTGCGTGTTGTGCGACCCCGTCGCCGGCGAGCTGTTGTGCCGGCGCGAGACGCGGCGCACCGGGCGGCCGCCCACCGCCTGCGGGTCCTCCGCGAGCTTCAGCGTGAGGAACGGCCACGGCCCCATGTTGGCCGGCTCGTCCTGCGCCCAGAGCAGCTCCGCCTGCGCCCCGTAACGCGCCAGCTCGGCGGCCAGCTCCTCACCCGGGAACGGGTAGAGGCGCTCGAGCCGGACGATCGCGACGTCGTCGCGGCCCGTCTTCTCCCGCTCCGCGGCCAGGTCGTAGTAGAGCTTGCCGGAGGTCAGCACGATCCGGGTGACCTTGGCCGGGTCGGCGGACGTGTCGCCGAGTACCGGCTGGAAGGTGCCGGAGGTGAAGTCGGACGCCTTGGACGTGGCCGCCTTGTGGCGCAGCAGCGACTTGGGCGTGAAGACCACCAGCGGCTTGTGCCGCTGCGACTCCACCTGCCAGCGCAGCAGGTGGAAGTAGTTGGCCGGGGTGGAGGGCTGCGCGACCGTCATGTTGTCGAGCGCGCAGACCTGCAGGAACCGCTCGATGCGGGCCGAGGAGTGGTCGGGGCCCTGGCCCTCGTAGCCGTGCGGCAGCAGCAGCACGACCGAGGACTTCTGGCCCCACTTCTGCTCGCCCGACGAGATGAACTCGTCGATGATCGTCTGGGCGCCGTTGACGAAGTCGCCGAACTGCGCCTCCCAGGCGACCAGGGCGTCCGGGCGGACGACGCTGTAGCCGTACTCGAAGCCGAGCGCCGCGAACTCGCTGAGCAGCGAGTCGTAGACGTAGAACTTCGTGGTGCCCTGGTTGAAGGTCTTGAGCGGCGTGTGGTCGGCGCCGGTCATCCGGTCGACCAGGACCGCGTGGCGCTGCGTGAACGTGCCGCGGCGCGAGTCCTGGCCCACCAGGCGCACCGGGTGGCCGTCGATGAGCAGCGAGCCGAAGGCCAGCGTCTCGCCCATCGACCAGTCGATCGTGTCGTGCTCGACCATCTGGCCGCGGCGCTGCAGCACCGGCGCCAGGCGCGGGTGCGGCGTGAAGCCGTCGGGCAGGTTGAGCTGGGTGTCGACGATGCGCTTGAGCGTCTCGTCGCTGATCGCGGTCGGCGTCTCGTCATGCGACCACTTGACGACCTCGGTGGGCGGCACGCGCATCGCGGCCGCCTCGGCCGGCTTCTTCGCCGCCTCGCGGGTCTCCGTGAACGCCTGCTCCAGCTTGGCCTGGTAGTCGCGCAGCGCCTGCTCGGCCTCCTCGACCGTGATGTCGCCCCGGCCGATCAGCGCCTCGGTGTAGAGCTTGCGGGTCGAGCGCTTGGCGTCGATCAGGTCGTACATCAGCGGCTGGGTGAAGGCGGGGTTGTCGCCCTCGTTGTGGCCGCGGCGGCGGTAGCAGATGAGGTCGATCACGACGTCCTTGCGGAACGCCTGGCGGAACTCGTACGCCAGCTGGCCCACGCGCACCACGGCCTCGGGGTCGTCGCCGTTGACGTGGAAGATCGGGGCCTGGATCATCCGGGCCACGTCGGTCGCGTAGACCGACGACCTGGACGAGGCGGGCGAGGTCGTGAAGCCGACCTGGTTGTTGACCACCACGTGCACGGTGCCGCCGGTGCGGTAGCCGCGCAGCTGCGACAGGTTGAGCGTCTCGGCCACGACGCCCTGGCCGGCGAAGGCCGCGTCGCCGTGGATGAGGACGGGAAAGACGGTGAAGCCCTCCTCGCCGCGCTCCAGGAGGTCCTGCTTGGCGCGGACGACGCCCTCGAGGACCGGGTCGACCGCCTCCAGGTGGGAGGGGTTGGCGACCACGGAGGCGGTGATGGTCTTGCCGCTCGGCGCGGTGAACGTGCCCGTCGCGCCGAGGTGGTACTTCACGTCGCCGGAGCCGTGCGCCGTGCGCGGGTCGATGTTGCCCTCGAACTCGCCGAAGATCTGCGCGTACGACTTGCCGACGATGTTGGCCAGCACGTTGAGCCGGCCGCGGTGGGCCATGCCGATGACGACCTCGTCGAGGTCCTCGTCGGCGGCGTCGCTGATCACCGAGTCGAGCAGCGGGATCAGGGACTCGCCGCCCTCCAGGGAGAAGCGCTTCTGGCCGACGAACTTCGTCTGCAGGAACGTCTCGAACGCCTCGGCGGTGTTGAGCCGGGACAGGATGTTGAGCTGCTCGTCGCGCTCGGGCGACTTGTGCGGCTTCTCCACCCGCGCCTGGATCCAGGCCCGCTCTTCGGGGTTCTGGATGTGCATGTACTCGATGCCGACCGTGCGGCAGTAGGAGTCGCGCAGCACGCCGAGGATCTCGCGGAGCTTCATCAGCGCACGGCCGCCGAAACCGCCGGTGGCGAACTCGCGCTCCAGGTCCCACAGCGTCAGCCCGTGCGACTGGATGTCGAGGTCGGGGTGCTTGCGCTGCTTGTACTCCAGCGGGTCGGTCTCGGCCATCAGGTGGCCGCGCACGCGGTAGGCGTGGATCAGCTCGATCACGCGGGCGGACTTGGACACGTCGTCGTCGTGGGAGGCCGAGACGTCCTGCACCCAGCGGACCGGCTCGTACGGGATCCGCAGCGCCTCGAAGACCTCGTCGTAGAAGCCGTCCTCGCCCAGCAGCAGCCGGTGGATCTGGCGCAGGAAGTCGCCCGACTGGGCGCCCTGGATGATCCGGTGGTCGTAGGTGCTGGTCAGCGTCATGACCTTGGAGACGGCCAGGCGCGAGAGCGTGTCCGGCGAGGCCCCCTGGTATTCGGCGGGGTATTCCATCGCGCCGACGCCGATGATGGTGCCCTGGCCGGGCATCAGGCGCGGCACGGAGTGGACGGTGCCGATCGTGCCGGGGTTGGTCAGCGAGATCGTGGTGCCGGCGAAGTCGTCGACGCCCAGCTTGCCCGCGCGGGCCTTGCGGACGATTTCCTCGTACGCCATCCAGAACTGCCGGAAGTCCATCTCCTCCGCGCCCTTGATCGAGGGCACGAGGAGCTGGCGCTCGCCGTTGCTCTTCTGCACGTCGATCGCCAGGCCGAACCCGACGTGCTCGGGCTTGATCAGCGTCGGCTTGCCGTCGACCTCCGTGTAGGAGTGGTTCATCTCCGGCATGGCCCGCAGGGCCTTGACGATCGCGAAGCCGATCAGGTGGGTGAAGGACACCTTCCCGCCGCGACCCCGCTTGAGGTGATTGTTGATCACAATGCGGTTGTCGATCAGCAGCTTGGCCGGGATCGCGCGCACACTGGTCGCCGTCGGGACCGTCAGCGACAGGTCCATGTTGGCGGCCGTGCGGGCCGCGGCGCCGCGCAGCTTGACCTCCTCGGCGCCCTTGGGCACCGAGGGGGCGGGCTGCTTCGGCTTCTCGGCCGCCGGCGGGGCCTTGGGCGGCGTCTGCGGGGGAGCGGGAGCGGTCACACTGCCGTTCGCCGCCTCCCTACCCGGTGCCGCCCGGCCCGGTCCGTAATCAGGGTTGTAGTCAGCGAAGAAGTTCCACCAGGCCTTGTCGACAGACTCGGGATCTTGGAGGTACTTCTGGTACAGCTC
This sequence comes from Nonomuraea sp. B19D2, assembly GCF_040137845.1. Taxonomy (NCBI): domain Bacteria; kingdom Bacillati; phylum Actinomycetota; class Actinomycetes; order Streptosporangiales; family Streptosporangiaceae; genus Nonomuraea; species Nonomuraea sp. B19D2. Next base: position 25,983 of record NZ_JBEFAK010000011.1, read on the forward strand.
GTCGACAAGCCACTCGTTCTGACCAAAGCTTGCCAGCGGGTTTGTCCGCGACGACTCAGACGACACGGCGGAAATCGCCCTCTTCCGCAGATCGGCGTTGATGTTAGAGAACCTGTCCAAGGCTACTCGCCCGGACCGGCGGCGTGCGCCGAAGAGGCTGTGACGCCTCGCACGATCCTCTCAGGAGAGAGCAAAGACGTCACGCCCCCCTAGTCAGTCCAGGTGGTGCCGCAATTATTACTCTTTGGTATCAACACCGCTACGCGACGTTTATTTCCCGCTGGACAGCAACCTGCTTGCAATCCGCACCTGAGGGGACAACTCGGACAGCAGGTCGGCCAGCTCCTCGCCCGCCTGCTTGAGCTCCTCCAGCGACATCGGCTCGAGGCGTTCGAGCAGGAAGATCGCGTTCGTCGTCTCCTCGGTGAGCCGGGTGCGCACCACCTGGCGCCAGTTCCACCTGCGGCAGGTGACGCCGACGTCGTCGCGCCAGATCACCTCGCCTGGCTCGGGCGTGCCGAGCGCCTCCTCGGACGCCTCGTCGCCGGTCGCCCTGACCAGCCGGGCCGGGCCGGCGTAGTGGTCGAGGTCCTCGCCGCCGATCGGCAGCGCGTGCTTCACGCTGATCGAGTTGTACGCGTCCACGACCTGGTTGATCTCCGGCGGCGGCATCCTGCGGGTGAGGGCGTCGACCGAGGGCCGGGTCCGCTGCGGCTTGGCGCCGAACGCACGGTACGCGTCCTTCCAGGCGTCGATCTTGTCCGACTGCACCTCCAGCTCAGAGGCCGCCGCCAGCCACGCCCGGGACCGGTCGTCCGTGGGCCCGTTGTGCAGGCCGTGCGCGGTCACGATCAGCACCGCGAAGTCGGGCCGCAGTGCGAAGACGGAGTCGTCCACCCAGATGTCGTCAAGCATTCCCACAGTCTAGGAGCGCCGAAAGTCGCAAAATTCCCTTTGCAAAATTATCTTTGCGGTCTATCGTGAGCCGTATGGAGGAGCAATACAAGATCAGTGATCCGCAGGTACTCAAGGCGGTCGCCCACCCGCTGCGGGTGCGCCTCCTGGGCCTGCTGCGCACCGACGGCCCCGCGACGGCGAGCGAGCTCGGGCGCAAGGTCGGCGAGAGCTCCGGCTCGACCAGCTATCACCTGCGCGAGCTGTTCAAGTACGGCTTCATCGAGGAGGACCCCGAGCGGCGCGACGGGCGCGAGCGCCGCTGGCGGGCCCGCCACAACTACACCTCGTGGGACGCCGTCGAGATGTCCGCCACCGCCGAGGGGCGCGAGGCGGTCAGGATCATGCACCTGCGGCAGGCCGAGATGGTCCGGCGGGTGATGGAGGAGTTCGACGTCGCCGAGTGGTCCCGCGACTGGGTCGACACGGCGGGGATGAGCGACCACATCGTCTCGCTGCCGCCCGCCGCGCTGCGCGAGTTTAACCGGAAGGCCGAGGAGCTGCTGCACGACCTCGCCGCCAAGTACGCCGGTGACCCTGAGGCCAGGCAGGTCAGTGCCTGGCACGGCGCCGTCCCCCGATCACCCCGGGAGAACCGATGACCGCACGCTCGGCGTTACGCCGCTACATGCTCGTCAGTTTCCTGACCTGGCTGCCCCTGGGGCTCATGGTGGCCACCATGGTGCTGCTGATGACCGCGCGCGGGCTCAGCCTGGCCGAGGTGGGATTGGCGGTGACGGTGTTCTCGGTCGTCACCGTGAGCCTGGAGCTGCCCACGGGCGGTCTGGCCGACGTCATCGGCCGGCGGATGGTGCTGGCCGCCTCCGCCGCGTGCACCGTGGCGGCGCTCGCGCTGATCAGCGTGTCCACGACGTTCTGGATGTTCCTGGTGAGCGGCGTGTTCAAGGGTGTCGCCAGGGCGCTGTCCAGCGGCCCCGCCACCTCCTGGTACGTCGACACGCTCCACGGCATCGAGGGCCGCGACGCCGATCTCAAGCCGGGCCTGGCGAGGGGCGGCGCGATGGAGTCGGTGGCGCTGTGCCTGGGCGTGCTGACGGGCGGGGCCGTCCCGCTGCTGGTGCCGCCCTCGCTGATGTTCCCGCTGGCCGCGCCGCCCCTGCTGGGCGCGATGGCGGCGGCCGTGCTGCTGGTCGTGGTGGTGTTCGCGATGCCCGAGCCGCCACACGCGCGCAGGTCGCTGGCGAGCGTGCTGCGCGAGGTGCCCGCCACGGTCGTGTCGGGCGTCCGGCTGGCGGCGGGAGGCCCGGTGCTGCGCCGCCTGATGGCGGCGGCGGCGAGCTCGGGCGTGGTGCTGATGAGCATCGAGCTGCTCACCCCGGGGCGGCTGGCCGAGCTGGCGGGCACGGCCGAGCGCGGCAGCCTGGCCTACGCCGTGGTCGCGGCGCTCGGGTTCGCGAGCAGCGCGGCGGGCAGCGCCCTCGCGCCCCGCGCGGCGCGGCTGGCCGGCGGCTCGGCCAGGGGCGCGATGGCCGGGTCGGTGCTGGCGGCGCTGTCCGTGGGGTCGCTGGCCGCCTCGTCGGGGCTGGGCGGCACGGCCGGGCTGGTGAGCGCCGGGTTGGCGTACGTGACGCTGTTCGTGGGGCTCTCCGTGACGGGCCTGCTCTGCCTGGAGATGACCCACAACGCGGTCAGCGCCGCCGAGCGCACCACCGTCACCTCGACCAGCTCGCTGTCGCTGCAGTCCGGCGGCGTCGTGGCCAACCTCACGCTGGGCGCCCTGGCCACCCAGGCGGGCCCGGCCGTCGCCTGGGCCGCCGCCGCTCCGGTGATGCTGGTCTCGGCCCTGCTGTTCGTGCGGATGCCCGCCCCTACAGGCTCCAGTCGATCTCCGGGCCCACAGGCACGATCCCTGTCGGGTTGATGTTGGTCTGGGTGATGTAGTAGTGCCGCTTGATGTGGTCGAAGTCGGTGGTTTCGCCGAAGGCCGGGATCGCGTACAGCCTGCGCGCGTACGCCCACAGCGCCGGATAGTCGACCAGCCGCCGGACCGAGCACTTGAAGTGCGCGTAGTAGACCGCGTCGAACCTCGCCAGCGTCGTGTAGAGGCGCACGTCGCTGTCGGTGAGCGTGTCGAAGAGGTACTCCGACTCGGTCAGGCGCACCTCGAGGAAGTCGAGCGTGGTGAAGACCCGCGCCACCGCCTCCTCGTACGCCTGCTGGCCACGGGCGAAGCCCGCCTCGTAGACCGCGTTGTTGAGCCCGTGGTAGAGGCGGTCGTTCATGATGTCGATGTCGGGGCGCAGGCGTTCCGGATAGAGGTTGGGAGAGGTGCCCCAGGACATTTCCAGATCGAGCGTGATCTGCGGGAAGTCGTTGGTGACGATCCGCTTGTCCTCGGTGTCCCAGACGCAGGGAACGGTGTAGCGGCCTGTGTAGCCGGGGTCGCTCGCGTGGTAGAGCTCCGACAGGTACTCGGGGTCGCCGCCCGGGATCCGCCAGCCCTTCTCGTCGCGGATGGGGTCGACGATCGTGACGTCGAGCAGGTCCTCCAGGCCCAGCAGTTTCCTGACGATCAGCACGCGCTGCGCCCACGGGCAGGCATAGGAGGCGTAGAGGCGGTAGCGGCCCGGCTCGGGAGAGTCGAGGCGGTCGGTGAAACGGTTCGGCTGCCGGTTGAAGCGGCCATTACGGGAGGTCTCGCCGCTCAGCTTCATACCCCTAGTAGAACATGGTTCTGATACAGAACTATATTCGGGATTGTGGTGAAATTTGTGGTTACCCCCGCCAGCCAGGCGCAGCGGGAGGCGTGGGTGGGCGGGGCGGTTCCCGAGGTCGAGCGAGTACGTCCAGGGCTGTGGTCGATCCCGGTCCCGATTCCCGTCAACCCCTTGAGGTACGTGCTGGTCTACGCCCTCGAGCTGCCCGACGGGGTGGCGATCGTCGACGCCGGGTGGAACACCGACGAGGCGTACGACGCGCTCGTCGCCGGCCTCGGCGTGGCCGGATACGCGATCACTGACGTCAAGGGCGTGCTCGTCACCCACATCCACCCCGACCACTACGGCCTGGCCGGGCGCGTCCGCGAGACGTCGGGCGCCTGGATCGCCCTGCATCCGGCCGACGCGCGCCTGATCCGGGAGCGCTACGACGACGAGGTCATCGACTCCCTCGTCGAACGGGAACGCGCGCTGCTGGCCCGCTGCGGCGTGCCGCCGCTGACGCTGGACGAGCTGGCGGGCGCGTCCATGATGATCAGGCATGTGGTCTCGATGGCCAGGCCCGACCGCCTGGTCGAGGACGGCGACGAGCTCGGCCTGCCCGGCTGGGACCTGCGGGCCGTCTGGACGCCCGGCCACTCGCCGGGTCACCTGTGCTTCGTCTCGCCCTCGCGCAGGCTGCTGCTCTCCGGCGACCACGTGCTGGCGAAGATCACGCCCATCGTCTCCGTCCATCCCCAGTCGAGGCCGAATCCGCTGGCCGACTACCTCGACTCGCTGGCCGCCGTGCGCAAGCTCGACGTGGACGAGGTGCTGCCGGCGCACGAGTACCGGTTCCTGGAGCTGGCCGAGCGGGTGGACCACGTGATGGCGCACCACGACGCGCGGCTGGCGGAGATCGAGCAGGTCGTTGGTTCCCTTGACGGCGTCACGTGCTGGGACGCGGCCACCCGCCTGACGTGGTCGCGGCCGTGGGAGACGATCCCGTCGTTCATGCGGCGCTCGGCCAACAACGAGACGCTGGCCCATCTGGTGTGGCTGGCGGCCAGGGGCCGGGTACGCAGGGAGCCCGGCGAGCCGGACCTGTGGCGCCTGCCGTGAGCCGGTTATCGTGCTTGTAACAGAATGTTGTTCTCCTGCTTGGGAGGTTCGATGCTTCGGTTCGATGACAGGGTCGCGATCATCACGGGGGCCGGGCACGGTCTCGGCAGGTCGCACGCGCTCCTGCTGGCCGAGCGGGGCGCCAAGGTGGTCGTCAACGACCTCGGCGGTGCGCTCGACGGCACTGGCGCCTCCGCCGGGCCCGCCGCCGACGTGGTCGAGCTCATCACCAAGAACGGCGGTCAGGCCGTCGCCAACGCCGACAACGTCGCCACGCCGGAGGGCGCGAGGGCCATCGTGCAGGCCGCCGTCGACGCGTTCGGCAAGGTGGACATCGTCGTCAACAACGCGGGCATCCTGCGGGACAAGTCGTTCGGGAAGATGACGGTCGAGGACTTCGACGGCGTGCTCGCCGTGCACGTACGCGGCTCGTACCTGGTCAGCCAGGCCGCCTACCCGCTGATGAAGGCGGCCGGCTACGGCCGCATCGTCAACACCTCCAGCCCGGCCGGCCTGTTCGGCAACTTCGGCCAGGCCAACTACTCCACCGCCAAGATGGGCCTCGTCGGCTTGACCAAGACGCTCGCCATCGAGGGCGCCCGCAACGGCATCAAGGCCAACGCGATCGCGCCCATCGCCTGGACCCGGATGACGGAGTCGCTGCTGCCGGCCGAGTTCGAGGCCAAGTTCACGCCCGAGCGGGTGAGCGCGCTGGTGGCGTACCTCGTGCACGATACGTGCGAGGCGAGCGGCGAGGTGTTCAGCGTCGGCGGCGGCCGGGTGGCCCGGGTGTTCGTGGCCGAGGGGCCCGGCTGGAAGACCGACGACCTCACGCCCGAGGCCGTCGCGGGCAACTGGGAGGCCGTCATGGCCGAACAGCCCTACGTCCTCACGGCCGCCGACTCGATGAAGGCGATGCTCTGACTCTCAAAAGTCCCCGACGCCGGCGCGCGGAGGCCCGGCGGCGTCGGGGACTTCTGTTTCCCGAAGAGTCTGACAAATCAGTCTTTGTTCGATCTTCGGCGGAAGTTAGGGGAGTTTGGTCGATCCTCACTCTTGATTTGCCGCATAGGTGATCTTATTGTCGCCACATGACCCCCCAGCTGGGATCCGCCGGGGACGTGCTGACGCTGATCAGTGCCGGCTCGGCCACCACCCGTTCCGACCTCGCGAGGCTCACCGGCCTGGCCAGGTCCACGATCTCCCAGCGCGTTGACGCGCTGATCGAGCGTGGCCTGGTCGAGGAGACCGAGAGCGGCGAGTCCACCGGCGGCCGGCCGCCGCGCCAGCTGCGCCTGCAGACCGAGGATCACGCCTTCGCGGGCGTCGACCTGGGCGCCACCCACTGCCGGGTCGCGCTGATGGACATCTCAGGCAACGTGCTGACCGAGTGCGAGGACGCGCTGCTGATCGGCGAAGGGCCGGACAACGTGCTCGCCCACGTGGACCAGCGGATCGACCGGCTGCTCGGCGAGGTGGGGCGGCCGCGCTCGGCGCTGCGCGCGATGGGGATCGGGGTGCCGGGGCCGGTGGAGTTCGCCACGGGGCGGCCGAACAATCCGCCGATCATGCCGGGCTGGAACGACTACCCCATCCCCGAGTATTTCGGCGGTGTGTCGGTGCTGGTCGACAACGACGTCAACGTGATGGCGCTGGGCGAGCACCGCCACTCGTTCCCGAACACCAACCACCTGCTGTTCGTCAAGGTCGGCACCGGCATCGGCTGCGGCATCATGGCCGAGGGCAAGCTGCACAGGGGCGCACAGGGCTCGGCCGGCGACATCGGCCACATCCGGGTCAGCGGCCACGAGGACGCGGGCTGCCGGTGCGGCAACAGCGCCTGCCTGGAGGCGGTGGCCGGCGGGGCCGCCATCGCGCGGCGGCTGACCGAGCTGGGCCTCCCGGCCGAGTCGGGAGGCGACGTCGTGGCGCTCGTACAGGCGGGCAACACCCAGGCGCTGCGGCTGGTCAGGGAGGCCGGCCGGCTCATCGGCGAGGTGCTGGCCAGCCTGGTCAACTTCTTCAACCCCGAGGTCATCGTCATCGGCGGCGCGCTGTCGCGGGTGCACGAACACCTGCTGGCCGGCATCAGGGAGACGGTCTACCGCAGGTCGCTCCCGCTGGCCACGCACCACCTGTCCATCAAACCGAGCCGTACGGGCATCAACGCGGCCGCGCTCGGGGCGGGGATCCTCGCCATCGAGCACTACCTCTCACCGGACAACATCAACCGCATCGTCAACGCCTGAAAGGGACCTCCCGATGCTGGTCATGAAGGGCATCGTCAAGCAGTTTCCCGGCGTGCGCGCGCTGGACGGGGTCGACCTGGACGTACGGGCGGGCGAGGTGCACTGCCTGCTCGGCCAGAACGGCGCAGGCAAGTCCACGCTGATCAAGGTGCTGGCCGGCGTCCACCAGCCGGACGAGGGCACGATCTCGTTCAACGAGAAGGAAGTGCGCCCGAGCAGCCCCATAGACGCCATCAGGCTCGGCTTCGCCACCATCTACCAGGAGCTCGACCTGGTGGACGGGCTCAGCGTGGCCGAGAACATCTTCCTCGGCCACGAGCACGCCCGCTTCGGCTTCGTGAACAGGCCGGCCGCCAGGCGCGCGGCCCGCGAGGTGCTCGAGCGGCTGGGCCACCCGGAGATCCGCCCGTCGGCCGAGGTGGGGCGGCTGTCGCCGGCGGCCAAGCAGGTCGTGTCCATGGCGCGGGCGCTCTCGCACGACGCCCGCCTGATCATCATGGACGAGCCGTCCGCCGCCCTCGCCCACGACGAGGTCGCGAACCTCTTCCGCATCATCCGCGCGCTCACCGACCAGGGCGTGGCCGTCGTCTACATCTCCCACCGCCTGGAGGAGATCCGCGAGATCGGCGACCGGGTCACCGTGCTCAAGGACGGCCGCACGGTCGCGGTCGGCCTGTCCGCCCGCGACACCCCGACCGCGGAGATCGTCTCCCTCATGACGGGCAGGAACGTCGAGTACGTCTTCCCGCCCAGGGCCGAGCGCTCGCCGGGGGAGGAGGTGCTCAGGGCCGAGAGCCTGTCCTCGCCGGGCGTCTTCTCCGGCGTCTCGTTCTCCGTGCGGGCCGGCGAGATCGTCGGGCTGGCCGGGCTCGTGGGCTCAGGGCGCTCGGAGATCCTCGAGGCCGTGTACGGCGCCCGCCCCTCCTCCGGGCGCGTCCTGCTCGCCGGGCAGCCCGTTCGCCGCAGTGTCGTCGGCACGGTCAAGCGCGGCATGGGCCTAGCCCCGGAGGAGCGCAAGGCCCAGGCCCTGCTCCTCGACCAGAGCGTCACCGCCAACATCACGCTCGGCAGCCTGCCGGGGTTCGCCAGGTTCGGCTGGATCGACCGCAAACGCGAGCGGGACGAGGCCAAGCGCCTGTCCGAAATGCTGGACATCCGGCCACCCGACCCGGAACGCCCGATCAGAACGCTCTCAGGCGGCAACCAGCAGAAGGCCGTGCTCGCCCGCTGGCTGCTCGGCGGCCGCAAGCTGCTCCTGCTCGACGAGCCGACCCGGGGCGTGGACGTGGGCGCCAGGGCCGAGCTGTACGCGGTGATCCGCGACCTCGCCGAGCAGGGCATCGGCGTGCTGCTGGTCTCCAGCGAGGTGCCCGAGGTGCTCGGCCTCGCCGACCGGGTGCTGGTGTTACGCGAGGGCACGGTCATCCACGAGGGCGATGCGGCGGAGCTGGACGAACACCGCGTACTCGACATGATCATGAATGGGAGGGCGGCGTGATGAGCGAGCCCACAACGGAGCGGCCGCTGCCCGGAGTGGCCGCGCCCCCGCCGTCGCGCGGCTTCGGCGGCCTCGGGGAGATGCGGCATCTCGGGCTGCTGGCGGCCCTGGCGCTGCTGGTCGTCGTCGGCCTGGTCACCAGGCCCGAGAACTTCGCCACCACCTCCAACCTGGTCAGCATCCTCTCCCTGGCCGCCACGATCGGCGTGATCACGGTCGGGGCCACGTTCGTGATCATCGGCGGCGGCATCGACCTGTCGGTGGGCGCGGTCATGGCGCTGGCCTCGGTCTGGGCGACGACGCTCGCCACCCAGTGGTACGGGCCGGTGGTGATGGCGATCTGCGCCATCCTGGTCGGCACGGGAGCGGGGCTGGTCAACGGCCTGCTCATCGCCTACGGGCGGCTGGTGCCGTTCATCGCCACGCTGGCCATGCTCGTCGCCGCCCGCGGGCTGGCGCAGCGCATGTCCGACCGCAAGACGCAGCTCATCCAGACCGGCAACGCCGCCATCGTGGACCTGTCCACCACGCGCGTGCTCGGCATCCCGCTGCTGGTCTACATCTTCGCCCTGGTCGTGGTGCTCGGGTGGATCGTGCTCAACCGCACGACGTTCGGGCGGCGCACGTACGCGGTCGGGGGCAACCCCGAGGCGGCCAGGCTCGCCGGGATCGACGTGCGCTGGCACACGATGCTGCTCTACGCCCTGTCGGGGCTGTGCTGCGGCATCGCCGCCATCCTGATCATGGCGCGTACGACGGCGGGCTCGTCCACCCACGGGGACCTGTACGAGCTCGACGCCATCGCCGCCGTGATCATCGGCGGCACGCTGCTCACCGGGGGCCGGGGCACGATCGTGGGCTCGATCCTGGGCCTGCTGATCTTCACGCTCATCACGAACCTGTTCATTCTCAACGGGCTCAACACCAGCGACCAGCTCATCGCCAAGGGCCTGATCATCGTCGTCGCCGTCCTTCTCCAGCGGCGGAACCTGAAGGAGAGAGCACCATGAGTGAGAACGTCGCGCGCAGGGGATTCCTCGTCGGCGGAGCCGTACTCTTAGCGGCGGGCTGCACCAGCAACGAGCCCGCGGCGGCGCCCTCCAGCGCGGCCCCCGCTCCCGCCCCCGCCGCGAGCGGCAACGACCAGCCCGGCCAGAAGGTCACGATCGGCTTCTCGGCGCCCGCCGCCGACCACGGCTGGATCGCGGCCATCGCCAAGAACGCCGAGAGCGCCGCGAAGCAGTACTCCGACGTCGACTTCAAGCCCGTCGAACCCACCAACGACATCAACCAGCAGATCTCGGCGGTCGAGTCGCTCATCGCCGCCAAGGTGAACGCGCTGGTCATCCTGCCCAACGACGGCCAGCAGCTGAACCAGGTCGCGCTGCAGGCGACCCAGGCGGGGATCCCGGTCATCAACCTCGACCGCGTCTTCCCCGACAAGCTGGCGTACCGGACCTGGATCGGCGGCGACAACTACGGCATGGGCGTCGCGGCCGGGCACTTCATCGGCAAGCAGCTCAAGGACAAGGGCGTGGCCAACCCGGTCATCGTCGAGATCCAGGGCATCGCCACGCTGCCGTTGACGCAGGACCGCAGCAAGGGGTTCGCCGACGCGCTGAAGACGTACGGGTTCAGCGTGACGGCCAAGCAGGACGCCAAGTTCACGGTCGAGACCGGCAACCAGGTGGCCACGTCGCTGCTCCAGGCGCACAAGAAGATCGACGCGCTCTGGAACCACGACGACGACCAGGGCGTCGGCGTGCTCGCCGCCATCAAGGAGGCGAACCGGAACGAGTTCATCATGGTCGGCGGCGCCGGTTCGCTGAACGCGATGAAAGAGATCCAGTCGGGCACCTCCGTTCTTAAGGCCACGGTCACCTACAGCCCCACGATGGCCTCCTCTGCGATCAAGCTGGCGCGTCTGATAGCACAGGGGAAGGGCATGAGTGATCTGGTGGAGAACCAGGTTCCGCAGTCAATCACGCTCGCATCCGAGACCATCACCAAGGAGAACGTCGAGAAGTACCTGGCGCTCGGCTTCGAATCCTGATCGGGGGTTGCATGTCAGACAAGACCACCATCGGCGTGGGCATGATCGGCTATGCCTTCATGGGCCGCGTTCACTCCCAGGCCTGGCGGAGCGTGGGAGCCTTCTTCGACCTTCCGCTGACGCCGCACATGGCGGCGATCTCCGGCCGGTCGAAGGAGCGCACACAGGCCGCCGCGGCGCAGCTCGGCTGGGCCGGCGTCGAGACGGACTGGAGAGAGCTGATCAAGCGTGACGACGTGCAGATCGTCGACATCTGCACGCCCGGCGACACGCACGCCGAGATCGCCATCGCCGCGCTGCAGGCAGGCAAGCACGTGCTCTGCGAGAAGCCGCTGGCCAACACCGTCGAGGAGGCCGAGGCCATGGTCCGGGCGGCGGCCGCCGCGCCGGGCAAGAGCATGGTGGCGTTCAACTACCGGCGGGTGCCCGCGGTCGCGCTCGCCCGCCGGTTCGTCGAAGAGGGCCGGATCGGCGAGATCAGGCACGTGCGGGCCGCGTACCTGCAGGACTGGATCGTCGACCCCGAGTTCCCGCTGGTCTGGCGGCTGCAGAAGGACAAGGCGGGGTCCGGCGCGCTGGGCGACATCGGCGCGCACATCGTGGACGCGGCGCAGTTCATCACCGGGCAGACGCTGGTGGGCGTCTCGGCGCTGACGGAGACGTTCATCAAGGAACGGCCGCTCGCTGCGGAGTCCGCGGGCCTGGGCGCTTCGCGGGCGGACTCGATGGGTCAGGTCACCGTGGACGACGCCGCCCTGTTCATCGGCCGGTTGTCGGGCGGGGGGCTGGCCTCGTTCGAGGCAACCCGCTTCGCCTTCGGCCGCAAGAACGCGATGCGCATCGAGATCAACGGCTCGCTCGGCAGCCTGGCGTTCGACTTCGAGGCCATGAACGAGCTCTGGTTCAGCTCCGGAGGCGGCGGTTTCGAGCGGATCCTCGTCACCGAACCCGACCATCCGTACGTGGGCGCCTGGTGGCCGCCCGGGCACGGGCTCGGCTACGAGCACACCTTCACCCACGAGATCAAGGACTTCCTGGAGGCGATCGCCACCGGAGCCGACCCGTCGCCGTCGTTCGCGGACGGGCTGCGGGTGCAGCGGGTGCTGGAGGCGGTCGAGCAGAGCGCGGCTGAGGGCAGCCGCTACACGAACGTGGAGGACTGACTCATGCGACCTGTCACCCTGTTCACGGGGCAGTGGGCCGACCTGCCGTTCGAGGAGGTGTGCAGGCTGGCCGCCGAGTGGGGTTACGACGGCCTGGAGATCGCCTGCTCGGGCGACCACTTCGACGTGGCCCAGGCCGTGGCGGACCCGTCGTACGTGGAGCAGAAGCGCGCCCAGCTCGACAAGCACGGGCTCAAGGTCTGGACCATCTCCAACCACCTCGTCGGGCAGGCCGTCTGCGACCTCATCGACGAGCGCCACAAGGCCATCCTGCCCGCCCGCATCTGGGGCTCCGGCGACCCCGAGTCGGTCCGCCAAGCCGCGGCCGAGGACATGAAGAACACCGCCCGAGCGGCCTCGCTGCTGGGCGTGGACACGGTGGTGGGCTTCACCGGGTCGTCGATCTGGCACACGGTGGCCATGTTCCCGCCGGTGCCCGCTTCGATGGTGGAGGCCGGCTACCAGGACTTCGCGGACCGCTGGAACCCCATCCTCGACGTCTTCGACGAGGTCGGGGTGCGCTTCGCCCACGAGGTCCATCCGAGCGAGATCGCGTACGACTACTACACCACCCAGCGGACACTGGAGGCGATCGGCCACCGCCCCGCCTTCGGCCTGAACTGGGACCCGTCGCACATGGTCTGGCAGGACCTGGACCCGGTGGGGTTCATCCTGGACTTCAAGGACCGGATCTACCACGTGGACTGCAAGGACACGCGCATGCGCGTCGGCGACGGCCGAAAGGGCCGCCTGTCCTCGCACCTGCCGTGGGCGGACATGCGGCGCGGCTGGGACTTCGTCTCCACGGGGCGGGGCGACGTGCCGTGGGAGGACTGTTTCCGTGCCCTCAACTCGATCGGGTACGAAGGGCCGATCTCGATCGAGTGGGAGGACGCGGGGATGGACCGGCTCGATGGGGCCAGGGAGGCCCTGGCGTACATCCGCAAGCTCAATTCCATCACCCCGCCGGCCACCGCCTTCGACGCCGCCTTCTCCACGACGTAGGGGCCGCCAACAGCAAGGCCTTCCACAGAGGGGGGCGCTGCGCGCCTTCAGGGTTTCAGACAGCGCCTCCCAAGGGAGCTCCGCCCCCTTTCGATCCCCAAAACCCCGCTCGCTCCGCTCGCCAGTTGCCCGCGAGGACGATCTGGCGGAGGACCTCGCCGGCCTGCAACGCCTCCACCGTCGCCTGAGGTAGCGACTCCTTGCGGGCTGCGGGCGTGCCGACGACCACCGACACGCCGTCACCGGACACCTGCGCGGCGGCGTGCCCGTCCAGCTTGACCTTGGTGCTCTTGGTCTTGACCTTGACCAACATGCGGGTGGGCGTACAGAACAAGATCACCTCGCTCTCTCCGTACCCGCTCACGACAGCGGGCTCGGCCGGGCCCGCGAAGCCCTCCTCAGGCGTGGTCGTGGTGCCGGGTTCGTCAAGCCGCGTGGACAACGACCAGCCGCCGTCACTGTCGCCCTGTTCGCTGAGCCCGCACACGCCCCGGGTGTGGATCCACGCGACGAGGTCGTGACCACCGACCCTGACCCGCGCCAGCGCCCGTTCGGCGTCCGTCGGCAGCTCGTCCTTGGTCGCCGTGGCCGTGGACAGCCCGGCGAGCGGCCACTTCGAGGGGTCGCGCAGCACCCTGTCGTCGGCCTGCCGATTGCCGGCCTGCGCCGAGCAGGCGGCGGTCAGCGCGAGCGCGACCAGGGCCGCTGATCTTCTTACGGCGATCACTGTGATGTCGGATCCTTGTCCATCAGTTCGGCGCGGACGGCGGCGGAACAGAGCGCGAGGCATCGCTACGATAATAACAGAGCATGTGCTCCGGAACTGTGCATCTTTGACTGCGTGATCTTCCGAAACGCATGCACGCCGTCTACCGCGTCATCCAGGCGCCCAGACGAACTTGTTCGACACGACTCGTTCCCCGTCCGGCCCTTCGGCGACGATCCACACCTTCTGGCCGACCGCGCTGCACGGGAACTTCCCGTCTGAGTGCTGCTCGCCGTTCTCGTCGGTGGTCAAGCCCGCCCCAGGGTTGAATGCCCCCCAATTGCTGGTGTACGGCCTGAAACGATATTTCGTGCCCGGCTTGAGGCCGGTGGCACGGAACTCGATGAAGGCGCAGTTCTTCCGGCAACTGCCAAAGGTCGTCGACGGGCCCTTGGACGCGACGATCCGCGGACCCGTCACCACCTTCTCACCGGCCGAGCCGGAAGGCGCGTGCGACGAGGCAGTAGCGGGAACGGCGGGCGGATCATCACGGTCGGCGATCCCGACGATCACGGCCGTGGCCAGCGCCAAGGCGGCCGCACCCGAGGCGAGCGCCGGCCATCGGCGCCTGGCGGCATCGCGGGCCTTACGCCACGGCGAGGGTGGGTCGGCGATGTCGCGCAGCGCGACGCGGGCTTCGGCGGCAGTGGGCCGGTTGTCCGGCTCGGTCTGGAGCATCGCCGTCAGCACCGGGCGCAGCGGCCCGATATCGGCGGCCATCTCGATGAGACCGTGGTGCGCCCCCCACCCCACGACTTGCCGGTGGTCGTCCGGATCGCCGTCGTGTGCTTCCTCGGTTGGCCCGTCGCCGCGCGCCCAGGGGCGTGGCGGGCCCCCGGCGACCAGGGCATAGACGGTGGCGCCAAGGGAGAACACGTCGGAGGCCGTACCCGGGTTGCCACGGACGATCTCGGCTGCGGCGTAGTCGGGCGTGTAGGAGATCGGGCGGTCGGGAGAGATCGTCTCCGCGCCGCCGAGCCGCCGCGCGGCATCGAAGTCGGTGAGCTTCGCCGCCCCGTCGGCGTCCATGACGATGTTGGCGGGCTTCACGTCACAGTGGACCAGCCCCTTGCGGTGCAGTGCTGTGAGCGCGTCGGCGATCTGCGCGCCGATCCGGGCCGCTTCCCGGTGGGAGAATCTCTTGTCCGACAGGCTGCCGTTCGGCACATGCTCCATGACCAGCCACGTGCCGGCCCAAGGACCCTCATTCACGGTCAGGACGTCGTAGACGGTGACGATGTGCCGGTGGACGAGCCTGGCTAAAGCCCGGGCCTCGCCTGAATGAGTGCGCTTGAGCACAACAGGGCGGCCCAGCTCCTCGTCGTAGGCGTACAGCACCTCGCCTCGGCCCTCAGGGATGCTCTCCCCAGGTTCCACCCGGAACCGTCCGCCAAGTATTTGCTCGTGCTCTTTGCTCTCCCGACCGTCCTGGCTGCCCCGGTTGCCCGCATCTCCGTCCAGCCCCACTTCCTCCGCCTCCCTGGTGGCTCGTGAGGGGATGTCTCATGCCGGGGCGAACCACCCCAGATCTTGCACACCATCGTCACGCGCGGTAGGCCGGATGGCCACGAGAGTAACAGTAGCCAGGAATTGGATCATCTGTCTGCCGCTGTTGTCCAGAGGGAGGACACGACAAGGGGGGCGTGCTGAAGCTCCGCCCCCCTTTTCCCTCGCCGTGGTTGGTCAGTCCATGAGGACGATCTGGCGGAGGACCTCGCCGCCCCGCAACGCCTCCACCGCGTCGTTCAGGTCCGCCAGGCGGATGCGGGAGCTGATCATCGACTCCAGGTCCAGCTTGCCGGCCTTGTGGAGCTTGGCGAAGTAGGGGAAGGCATGGCGTACGTCCGCCTCCCCGTACAGGCTGGACAGCAGGTTCTTGCCCTCGAACAGCAGGCTGAACGCAGAGATCGACACCATGTCGTCCACCGCGCCCGCCCCGACCACGATGACGTCGCCGCCCTGCCGGGTGATCTGCCAGGCGCTCTGGATCGTGGCCGACTTGCCGACCACCTCGAAGCCGTAGTCGAAGCCCGCGCCGGCGGTGAGCTCGTTGATGGCGTCCGGGACCTGCTCCGGGGTGACCGCGTGTGTCGCGCCCACCTTCTTGGCCAGCTCGTGCTTGGACTCCAGCGGGTCGACCGCGAGGATCGTCCTGGCGCCGGAGACGCGGGCGCCCTGGATGACCGACAGGCCGACGCCGCCGCAGCCGATCACCGCGACAGTCGAGCCCGGGCGTACCTTGGCGGTGTTGATCGCGGCGCCCACGCCGGTCGTGATGCCGCAGCCGATCAGGGCCGCCGCTTCCCAGGACACGTCATCGTCGATCTTGATCGCGCCCTGCCACGGCACGACGATCTCCTCCGCCCAGGTGCCGCACCCGGCCATCCCGAACGCCGTCGCCCCGTCGCCCCCGAACCGGAAGTTGCCCTTGCTGAACGCCTCGACCACGTACTTGATGCACAGGTACGGCTGGCCGCCCAGGCACAGGTCGCACTCCTGGCAGCCCGGCCGCCAGTTGATGACCACGTGGTCGCCCGGCTTGAGTGAGGTGACGTGCTCGCCGACCTCGACCACCTCGCCCGCGCCCTCGTGCCCGAGCACCAGGGGCACGGGCTGCGGCAGGATGCCGGTCATGGCCGACAGGTCCGAGTGGCAGACGCCCGTCGCCTTGATCCGTACGCGTACGTCCGCCGGCCCGACGGGGGCCAGGGTGACGTCGTCGCGGATGTCCAGCTTGTCGGTGCCTACGGCGTGCAGGATCGCGGCGCGCATGGGGGTTCCTCCTCGAACTCAGGCGTAGGGCTATTCCTCGAGGGACAGAGCGGCTTTGGGGCAGGACCTGACCGCGTGGCGGACGCGGTCCTGCATCTCCGGGGGTGGTTCCGGCAGCAGGATGTGGAGCTGGTCGTCGTCGTCCACCTCGAACACCTCGGGCGCGAGCCCCATGCAGACGGCGTTGGCCTCGCAGACCAGCTCGTCCAACTTGACTTTCATGTGAGCCTCCTGTGATCCCATGAGACCACTTTGGTGTGCTCGACGACGTACGCAATCCGCTTTTGCCCGGTCTTCTCCACGTACGGGCGCAGCAGTTCGTCCGGGACGCCCGGCGTCATCCGGCGGGCGACCATCATGCCGACGTCCATGACGCGGTCGCGGCCGTCCAGCCACTCGGCCTTCCCGTACACCAGGACGCCGCGCAGCTCGCCGTAATCGTCACCGGTCTCGACCAGGCAGCTCACCCGGGGGTCGCGCGCCAGGTTGCGGGCCTTCTGGGATTTCGCGTAGGTCCAGAAGGCGATGCGTCCCCCGTCGAGCCCGTAGAACATGGTCACCAGGTGCGGCATGCCGTCCGGATTGATGGTGGCCAGCTGCAGCTTGCGTGAGCCCTCCAGGAACGCGGTGACGTCGTCGTCCGACATCGCGATGCGAGCGCGCTGATTCACGGTGCAAGTAGAACAGGTTTCAGAAGTGCCCTGCAAGGGCCTCCTGGAATGTTATTCGGTTCGGCTAGGGTGCATCCCTATGTCGATGCCGTCAGAGCTGCTCCACGCAGCCAAGCACGCCAAGGGATTCATGCCACGCAACGAGGGGCTGGCGCTGTTCGAGGCGGCCCGCCAGTACGGCAGGCTCGGGCCGATCTGCGAGATCGGCACCTACTGCGGCAAGTCGGCCATCTACCTCGGCGCGGCGGCCAGGCAGGTCGGGTCCGTGGTCGTCACCGTGGACCATCACCGGGGCTCGGAGGAGATCCAGCCCGGGTGGGCCCATCACGATCCGACGCTGGTGGATCCCCGGTTCGGGAAGATGGACTCGTTGCCGACGTTCAGGGCGACGATCGCGGCGGCCGGGCTCGAGGACGAGGTGATCGCCGTCGTGGGCCGGTCGGAGCAGGTGGCCGCGCTCTGGAACACGTCCCTGGGCATGCTGTTCATCGACGGGGGACACTCCGAGGAGCCGGTGACCCGGGACTACGAGGGGTGGGCGCCGCACGTCGTAGCGGGTGGAGCTGTTGTCTTCCACGACGTCTATCCCGATCCCGCCGATGGGGGGCAGGCACCGTACCGGATCTATCAGCGGGCGCTGCGGTCCGGGGCGTTCAGGGAGGTGTCGGCGGAGGGCTCGCTGCGCGTGCTGGAACGCGTCGGCCCGGGCATGTGATCCCGCTCAGTGACGGTGGCGGCGGGTCCAGGAACGGCGGGTCCGGGACTGCCAGTGCAGGAAGTCCTCGTGGGTTTGCGCCTCGTGCCCGAGGGCGATGAGCGCCTTGTCCGTCCACGAGGCGGCCTCCTCCGGGTCGGCCCCCGCCAGGATCGGCACGGCCTGCGACGTGTGGTCCGGCAGCGTCCCCGACCGCAGCCTGGCGGCCACGGCGAACGCGCACCCCTGCGCCAGATGGGCGCGGAACCCGTCGGCCCCGGCGTGCTCGGCCAGCCACCACAGCTCGTCGGACTCGGCCCCGCCGGTGTACGTGGCCGCGAACCCGACCCCGCTCCACAGGTCGGCCCGCCGCCCCGGCGGGTACCCGCCGACCCTGGCGGCGACGTCGTCGGGCGAGGCGCAGTCGTGGTACCAGAGCAGCCGGCCCAGCCCCTGGTCGAACACCGCACAGTGCGCCCTGGTGAGCAGGTCGGGCATCGTGCGCTCGCCCACCATGCGATCGGCCCTGGTCATGCTCCACTGGAAGCCGAACCCGTCCACCGCCAGCCACCGCAGCAGCGGATGGGCCCGCCGCGCGCCTCGTACGGGCCGCAGCCACAGCAGGGCGTACGCGCGACCGGTTCCGAGGTAGGCGGCGTGGCGGTGATGCTGGGCGGGCCCGGTGAGCAGCTCGTGCAGGCGCCGGCCCCGTGTCAGCGTGAGCAGGTCGAGTACGGTGCAGGCGGCCGCAGCCCCTTCGTAGCCGAAGGGCCGCTGCTCAGCCGCGATGTCCTCAATCTTGTCAACTTCCCGGGACATCACCGCGTTGAAGCCGAAGACGTACGATCTTTCGGCGTTGGTGAATGCCGTCCGGGAGGATCCCGCTCTGAGCCGGAACCGTCGCCGGCTCAGATC
The DNA here is from genome assembly GCF_040137845.1 of Nonomuraea sp. B19D2. Lineage (NCBI taxonomy): Bacteria > Bacillati > Actinomycetota > Actinomycetes > Streptosporangiales > Streptosporangiaceae > Nonomuraea > Nonomuraea sp. B19D2. Next base: position 44,502 of record NZ_JBEFAK010000011.1, read on the forward strand.
GGACTCCAGCGGATCCTTGGCCAGGAACCTCCGCAGCCCCGTCGCGATGGACAATGTCGGCTCGGTCCTGACCTGGTCCAAGAACATTGTTGTGCCCGCGTCGCCCACGCTTCCCCCGAAGACGCCTCGTACGAGTCACTCAGAAGCTAGTAAGCCCATTGCGCCGATCATCGGCGGCGCACCGGATTTCGGGGGCAAAGAACCCGCAAAAGCGCTTGTGCCCGATGGATCAGGCCCGATGGATCAGGCTGGGTCAGAGGTCCTCGAGGCGTACGAGCCCGGCGCCGGCGCACCCGCAGGTCTCCGGGTCGGACACCGACGTTCCCGCGATGTCCCGGAACAGCCCCGAGCCCGGCGTCAGCTCCAGCAGCGCGTCCGCCGCCAGGACGGCCGCGGCGGCCGTGTACCCGGATCGCTCGTGGGGGAAGTGCTTGCGGTTCGCGAACTGCCACCCCGTCCAGTACGAGCCGTCCTCGTGCCGCAGATGCTGCACGTCCCCGAACAACGTGACCGCCCGCTCCCGGTCCCCCAGCGCGTCGAGCGCCAGCACCAGCTCGCACGTCTCCGCCCCCGTCACCCACGGCTGGTCGGAGACGCACCTGATCCCGAGCCCGGGCACCACGAACGTCGCCCACTCCCGTTCCAGCAGCTCGAACGCCTGCTGCCCGCGCACCGCGCCCCCGAGCACCGGGTAGTACCAGTCCATCGAGAAGCGGCTCTTGTCGGTGAACGCCTCGGGATGGGCCGCCAGCACGTGGGCCAGCCGGTCTGCGGCCAGCTCCCAGTGCGGCTGCGGGTCCTGCAGGTGCTCCGCGAGCAGCACGCCGCAGCGCAGCCCCTGATGGATGGACGAGCAGCCGGTGAGCAGCGCGTACGTCGAGGCCCTGCCGTGGGCGTCGCGCTCCCAGACGATCTCGCCCCGCTCGCTCTGCAGCCCCGCCACGTAGTCGAGCGCGGCCTTGACCATGGGCCAGTGCTCCTCGGTGAACGCCTGGTCGCCGGTGACGAGGTGGTGGTGCCAGAGGCCGGCGGCGACGTAGGCGGCGTGGTTGGTCTCACCGCCCAGCTCCGTGGGCAGGCCGTCGACCAGTTTCATCGGCCAGGAGCCGTCGGGGCGCTGGTGGCGGGCCAGCCACGCGTAGCCGCGCCGTACGGGCTCCTCGAGGCCCGCGACGGACATGGCCATCAGGCACTCGACGTGGTTCCACGCGTCGACGTGCCCCTCCGGCCACGGCACGCCGCCGTCGCCCTGCTGTATCACCGCGATGCTCGCGGCCGTCCGCACGACCTCCGCGGGGGAGATCATGGCTTCCTGACGTAGAGGACCACGCTCTTGCCGATGATCGGGTTGAGCACGGCTTCGGCGATCCTGGTCGCCGCGGGGCGCTTCATGATGTCCCAGACCAGCAGCTCGTGGTACGCCTTGGCGAGCGGGTGGTCGTCGTTGCCGACGCCGACGGCGCACTTGATCCACCAGTACGGCGCGTGCAGGCCGTGCGCGTGGTGGTGCGGGCCGATCTCGAACCCGGTGGCCTTCAGCTTCGCCGACAGCTCGGCCAGCGTGTAGATCCGGACATGTCCGCCGGGGGCCGTGTGGTAGGCCTCGTCCAGCGCCCAGCAGATGCGCTCGGGCAGGAAGCTCGGCACGGTCACGGCCGCCGTGCCGCCCGGCTTGAGCACCCGGAAGATCTCGCGCATGGCCGTCATGTCGTCAGGGATGTGCTCCAGCACCTCGGCCGCGATGACCCGGTCGAAGCTGCCGTCCTCGAACGGCATGTCCAGCGCCGTGCCCTGGACGATCTGACCACTCGCGCCCGAGGGCACCTCGCCCTCTTTGTCCATCGCCGCGAACATGGCCGCCACGCCGTCCAGCTCGGACTGGTCCATGTCGAACGCGATCACGTCCGCCCCCCGGCGCAGCACCTCGAAGGCGTGCCTGCCGCCGCCGCAGCCCAGGTCGAGCACGCGCACGCCGGGGCCGACGGGAAGCCGGGCGAAGTCCACGGTCAGCACTGGTCAGCCTCTCCTCTTGTGATTCGCGATGGCCTCGCGGTACGCCTCGACGGTTCTCTTGGCCACGACGTGCCAGGTGTAGCGCTCCATGACGCGGTCGTATCCGGCCTTGCCCACCCGTTCGCGCTCCTCGGGGGAGTCGTGCAGGCGGCGCAGCACCGTGGCCAGCTCCTCGGGGTCGCCCGGGGCCACCTGGATGGCCGCATCGCCCACGACCTCGGGCAGCGCCCCCGTACGGCTGGCCACCAGGGGCGTGCCGCAGGCCATGTGCTCGACGGCGGGCAGCGAGAAGCCTTCATAGAGCGAGGGGACGACCGAGATCTCCGAGGTGGCGATCAGCTCGCCCAGCTCCTCGTCGGAGATGCCGTGCACGAAACGTACCCGCTCCTCCAGCGACAGCTCCTGGACGAGCTGCTCGGTCGGGCCGCCGGGGGTGGGGCGGCTGACGACGGTGAGGTGCACGTCGCGCTCGGTGGCGAGCTTCGCGACCGCCCGCAGCAGCGTCGAGACGCCCTTCATGGGCGAGTCCGCGCTGGCCACCGCCACGATCGAGCCCTTGCGCCTGGGCTTGTCGGGGCGCGGGTGGAAGTAGCGGGTGTCGACGCCGAGGGGGATCAGGCGCATGTTCGCCTGAGGGACGTTGAAGTCGCGGTGGATGTCGGCCAGCGACGACTCGCTGACGGTGAGGATCGGGCTCAGCCGGGGCGCGACGCGGGCCTGCATCTTCACGAACCCGTACCAGCGGCGCAGGCTCAGCCGCTTCCCGCCCGTGGCGGCCTCGAGCTCGATGCGCCGGTCGACGCTGATCGGGTGGTGGATGGTGCCGACCACGGGGAACATCCGCTGGATGCCCAGCAGGCCGTAGCCGAGGGTCTGGTTGTCCTGGACGACGTCGAAGTCGCCGACCCGCTTCTTCAGCTCGCGGTAGGCCCGCAGCGTGAACGTCAGCGGCTCGGGGAACCCGGCCGTCCACATCGTCCCGACTTCTAGCCAGTCGATCCAGTCGCGGTATTCGTGCAGCTTGGGGGTTCTGAAGGGGTCCTCGTCGCGGTAGAGGTCGAGGCTGGGCACCTCGCGCAGGATGACGCCCTCGTCCAGCTCGGGATAGGGCTGTCCGGAGAACACCTCGACGTGGTGGCCGAGCGCGACCAGCTCGCGGCTGACGTGGCGGAGATAGACGCCCTGGCCCCCGCAGGTGGGCTTGCTGCGGTACGACAGCAGCGCGATCCGCAGCTTGCCGTTTTCCTCCTGCACGGACACCCCTTTCTCCGCCGGTTTTGCCCAGAGGCGGGCGTGTACCGTGAAGATGACCTTAGTCCGAGAAGGCTACCATTCGGTAGGTCGCCTGGAATTGTTCACATTAGCTGTCACACGCCGTGCGAACTGCGACGTTACTGTAACCGAGCGTGGTTCGGTGGAACAGGTTCTAGGTGTCCTGATGCTCTGTCGGCGCGCTTACCTGTACATTCCCGTCCCAAAGGGATGCGGTAGGCGATAGTTGGAGGAACCCTTGGCCAGGCGCGCTCTGATTACCGGCATCACCGGCCAGGACGGTTCCTACTTGGCGGAGCACCTGCTCGAGCAGGGCTATGAGGTTTGGGGGCTGGCCCGGGGCCAGGCGAACCCGCGTGTCTCCCGGATGCGCAAGCTGCTCTCCGACGTGCAGGTGGTGCGGGGAGACCTGCTGGACCAGGGGTCCCTGATCTCGGCGGTGGAACGGGTTCAGCCGGACGAGGTGTACAACCTGGGGGCGATCTCGTTCGTGCCGATGTCGTGGGAGCAGGCGGAGCTCACGGCCGAGGTGACCGGGATGGGCGTGTTGCGCATGCTGGAGGCGATCCGGGTGTGCTCGGGGGTGTCGCGGGGTGGCTCGAGCGCATCCGGACAGATCCGCTTTTATCAGGCTTCGTCCTCCGAGATGTTCGGCCAGGTCAGCGAGACGCCGCAGACCGAGCGCACCGCCTTCCATCCACGCTCGCCGTACGGGGTGGCCAAGGCGTACGGGCACTTCCTCACGCAGAACTACCGAGAGTCGTACGGGATGTTCGCCGTGTCCGGGATCCTGTTCAACCACGAGTCGCCGCGCCGGGGGGCCGAGTTCGTCACCAGGAAGGTGTCGCTGGGGGTGGCGCGGATCAAGCTGGGACTGGCCACGGAGCTGCGGCTGGGGAACCTGGAGGCGCGCCGGGACTGGGGGTTCGCCGGCGACTATGTGAAGGCCATGCACCTGATGCTGCAGGCGGCCAATCCCGAGGACTACGTGATCGGGACGGGGCGGATGAAGTCGGTCAGGGAGCTGGTGGAGGCGGCGTTCGCGGCCGCGGGGCTGGACTGGGAGCGGTACGTGGTGACGGACCAGACTCTGCACCGTCCGGCCGAGGTGGACCTGTTGTGCGCGGACCCGAAGAAGGCGCGGGCGCAGCTGGGATGGGAGCCCAGTGTGTCGTTCGACGAGCTGGTCGCGATGATGGTCGAGTCCGATCTGCGGCTGCTGTCCGACGGCGCCGATCCCGACGACGACTCCTGGCCGTGATCTCCACGCGCGCTCCTCGCTGACCGGCACGTCGTCGCCCAGCGGTGAATCACTCATGCGCCACGCACTCGTTGTCCATGGCCCATTGACAAACTAGTTTTTTACGTAAAGGATTGTTTTTGCGATGAGAGACGTCCTGTACCTGGAACAGATCGAGCAGGCCGAGGCACTGCTCAAGCCGCAGCGCGTGGAGGTGCTGCGGCAGCTGGCCGAGCCGCGCACCTGCTCAGAGGTCGCCGAACGGCTCGGCCAGACGCCGCAGCGGGTCTACTACCACGTCAAGCGGCTGGTCGAGGCGGGCCTCGTGGACCTGGTGTCGGAGCGCAAGGTGCGCGGGATCCACGAGGGCATCTACCAGGCCGGCGCGCGCTCGTACTGGCTGTCACCCCGGCTGGTGGGCCGGATCGGGCTGCGCAAGGCGCGCGACGAGCTGAGCCTCGGCTATCTGCTGGACCTCATGGAGGAGGTCCAGGCGGACGTCGCGGCACTCGACAGGAACGCGCCCGAGCTGCCGTCGGTCGGGCTGTCCGGGGAGATCCACGTGCGGCCCGAGAAACGCCATGAGTTCCTGAACGATCTCCAGGCGATGCTGCAGGACCTGTTCACGCGGTATGGCGGGGCTGAAGGGGACGCGTTCAAGCTCGCCGTGGCCTGCTATCCCAAAGCGCCACCGAAGTCGTCAGAGTCGTCAGAGTAGTCAGAGGAGCAAGTGACCATGACCGAGCCCATGATTGTCCGTGCCCGCGTTCAGGCGCCCCTCAAGGAGGTGCGCCAGGCGCTCACCGACCCGGCCACGCTGCGGATCTGGCTCGCCGAGCACGCCGAGGTGGAGCTGCCCGGCCGGTTCGGGTTCTGGGGGCGTACCACCCCTGAGGGGGACGCGCCGCACCAGCGGCTGCTGCACGCCGACGAGCGTACGGTGCGGTTCGCGTGGTTACTGGACGGCGAGGAGACCACCACCGAGTTCCGGCTGGAGGAGGACGGCGACACGACCGTCGTGTCGCTGTCGCAGACCCACTTCGACTTCCAGGACGTCATCACCGGCAAGAGCATCCGGGGGGTGCTGCAGACGTACTGGGCCCAGGCCCTCGCCAACCTGGCCGAGCACTTCGAGGGGCGTGAGCTCACGCCCAAGGCCGACTACACCTCCGCCGACCTGCGTGCCGAGGTCACGATCGACGCCTCGCCGTCGCAGGTGTTCGACTCCCTGATCGACTCGGAGGTGGTGACGCGGTGGTTCGGATACCCCATCGAGATCGAGCCGTACGTGGGCGGCCGCTTCGCGATGGGCGGCCTGGCGAACGACCCGAGCCCGGCCAAGGTGCTCGAGCTGGAGCCCGGTCGTAAGTTCTCCGTGGACTGGGGCGGCGCCGGAGTCGGGACGTGGGAGCTGGAGGGGTCCGAGGGGAAGACCCGGCTGACGCTGGTGCAGAGCGGGTTCGACGCGGAGCGGCCGCCGTACGCGGCGTGGGGCGGGTTCCTGTCGGGTGTCGCGGAGCTGCGGCGCTACCACGAGGTAGCCGACTGGCAGCCGATCTTCATGGACTGAGCGCCTTTCCAGAAGTCCGGCCCGTGACGGCGCGTGAGGTCGCGCCGGCGGGCCGGATCAGGAGCGATCAGACGTTCATCGCATCAGTGCGCGCTCGATGGCCTCGATGATCCGCGGCCGCAGCTCGGCGGCGCTGATGATCGCGTCCACCGAGCCGACCTCGACCGCGCGCTGGATGCTGTGCACCCGGTCGAACTCGGCGGCCACTTCGGCGAGCTTCTCCGCCCGGACGGCGGACTGCACCTCGGCGAGCTGGGCGTGCAGCGCCGCCCGCTCGGCGCCGCTGGCTGCCGAGACCTGCGTCTGCAGTCCGGTCACCCGCGGATCGGTCGCGGTGCGCTTGTTCACCTCGCCGGAGAACACCACGGCAGCCGCCGGGGCGCCGCCGAGCACCGAGGCGAACGAGCCCTCCAGCGCCAGCACGGTCATGTTCGGGTTGAGCGCCTTGGAGAACACCACGAACGCGCCGCCGTGGTAGCGGGAGATCACGCAGAACACGATCGGCCCGTCGAAGTTGACGATCGCCCGGCCGATCTCCGCGCCGTACTCCAGTTGGAGCTTGCGCATCGACTCCGGCGAGCCGTCGAACCCGGACAGATTCGCCAGCACCACCAGCGGCCGGTTGCCGGACGCCGAGTTGATCGCCCGTGCGGTCTTCTTCGACGACCGCGGGAACAGCGTGCCCGCGGTGTAGGTGTCCGGCCCGTCAGTGGGCGGGAAGCCGCGCCGCGGCACCGACCGCGACTCGATGCCGATCAGGCAGACCGGCCAACCGCCGATGTGCACGTCCTGCACCGCGGACGTCTCCGCGTCGGCCATGCCTGCCCAGCGCTCCAGCACCGGGTGGTCCTGGTCGGACAGTGCGCGCATCACCGTGCGGATGTCGAACGGCTTCTTGCGGTCGGGGTTGTGCTCGGCCGAGAAGATCTGGCCGACAGTGGTGAAGTCGCTGCCGGCGATCGCGTGCGGGAACTCGGAGACGTCGCGGTCGGCCGGGTCGGTGGTGCGGCCCCGCCGCGGCGCTGTCTCACCGGGCATGACGTAGGTGTGGTCGTAGTGCGCCATCAGCACGTCGCGGGCGGCCGGCAGGTTGGGCGCCCAGTATTGTGCCTGGCCGTTGGGCCCCATGACGCGGTCGTAGCCGCCGATGCCGAAGTTGTCCTCGGCCGACACGCCGCCGGAGAAGTCCAGGGACTGCTTGCCGGTGAGCACCATCGCCGAGTCCGGCGTCATCACCAGGATGCCCTTGGTGTGCATGAGCATTGTCGCTTCGGCGTTCCAGTACGGCTGGGCGCCCACGGTTATTCCGGCGACCACGATGTTGATCTCGCCGCCGTCCTGGGTGAAGGTGACGATCCGCTTGAGCGCGGCCGCGACCCAGTCCATGTTCTCGGTGCCCGAGGTCATCGAGATCCGCGCGCCCGCCGACAGCGCGAACCACTCCAGGGGGACCCGCATCCGCTCGGCGAGGTCGAGCGCGGCGATCACGCGCGCGCACTCCGGTTCCGACAGCGCGCCCAGCGCCTTCGTCGGATCGCCGAGCAGGACCACGCGGGTGACGCCTTCGGGGTGCCGCTCGGTCGGCGTCGTGACGACGCCTGCCACGATCGCCGCGGAGTTCTTCCCCTTCGGCCGGTCCACCGGCACGAGCGCGCCGTGGTCGTCGAGGTCGTGCTCGACGAAGCTGCCCGCCGGCCCGGCGAGCAGGCCGGTCAGCTCGTACGGGTAGACGTTCCCGCGCCGGGCCGCGCGCAGCACCTTCTGGCGGTAGTCGTCCAGCGGCTGCACCGGCTCCGTCGACGGCTTGCCGACCTCCAGGCTCGCGCCGTTGCCCGGGTCGAGGGTGATCCGCACGGCGACCTCGCTCAGCTCGCCGGCGGTGTTGCGTTGGCGGGCCACGAACTGGACCTCCTCCAGCCCCGCGCCCGCCGTGGTCGGCAGGATGCGATGGACCAGCGCGTTCAGCTCGTCGGTGGACAGCTCGGTCGACGGCCAGACGTACATCATGATCCGGTTGGTGTCGAACCGCTTGCCCTGGGGGCGCTGCGCCTGGATGTTGCGGATCGCGTCCAGGCCCGCGGCGAGCGCGTCCTCCACCGCGGGCAGCGCGACCAGCCTGCCGTCGGCCTCACGCAGCGGAGTCAGGTCGCGGACCTGGCCCATCGCGATGAGTCGCTCGTCGGCCGGGTTGCTCTTCGCGACGGCCTTGAACAGATAGATCTCCTCGTCCGCGGACGGCAGCCGAGTGAGGTCGAACTCGCGCAGCCGCTGCAACTGCAGGCGCTGTGCGATCTGCGGGTGCAGGCCGCGGATCAGCCGGTCCTCCGCCAAACCCGCGCCGTCGGGCCGGAAGGTGAAGTGGTGGTGCATCACGGCGCCGCTGGTGCCGGCGACGATGATGGTGATCCGGCGGACACCCTCAGGCTGCGCGTGCTCGGCGAGGAGCTGTCCGAGCCGCACCGCCATCGTGTCGGCGTCCGGCTGGCCCTCCCACGTGACGTAGAGGTCGGCGACCAGCTCTTGCCCGGCGACGTCGGCGGCGAACGTGGCGACGGCGCCGATGGCGTCGGGCAGGGCGGCGATGTCGACGGCGGTGGTGACCACGCGGGTCGCCCCACCCGGCCCGGTGTGCTCGGCGGTGACGAGCCGGCAACCGGCGGCGTCGACCGCGGTGACTTCGGCGAGTCCGCGGTTGCCGTAGTAGCGGCGGGTCAGCACCTCCAGCAGCGGCGCGTGGTCGCGTCCTGGCCGGCCGATCCGCTGACCGATCAGACGGACCAGCGGCTCGGCGCTGGCCACCATGACCTGGATCCGCTCGGCGCGGTCCGGCGCGTCCGGGTTGCGGTCCAGGTGACGCAGCTCCTTGCGTACCGCGGCGTAGACCTTGGCGCGGTTGCGGCGCAGCAGCGGCTGGGCGAACCAGCGGAACACCACGCCGCGGGCCAGGTCGGACACCGTGGGGAAGCGCACCTGTGTGGCCTCGACCAGGTGCTCGAGGGCGAGCCCTGCGCGCTCGCTGAGTGGCTCGAACGGCGGCGCGTCGGCCAGCCACTGGCGCAGCAGTTGCGACACGATCGCGACGCCGGTGCTCATCCGCTGCTGGGCCAGGAAGATCCGGAAAACTGCGGCCTCCAGCTCCGGCGTGCGCTCGAGGTCGGCGATGCCGTAGTGGGCCAGGACCTTGGTGAGCTTGGCCTGGAAGCTTTCCGTGACGCCGGCGCGCTCGACATCGAGGCTCTGCAGGAAGCTGTGGAAGAACTCGCGCGGGCTGTGCACCTGGCTGTCAGGCTCCACGCTGAGCTCGCCGCCCGGCTTGTTGCGGCTCAGCTCGGACAGGTCGGCGAACACGGTGAGCAGGTCCAGCTCGCCCTTGATCGGCCGCTCACTCAGCTCGGCGCGTGCGGCCAGGTAGGCCGGCAGCACCCGCTCGCGGTCGTGTGGGTCGGCGTCGAAGCCGAGCAGCAGGCTGCGCAGGTCCTGCAGGCCGCGTTCGAGCTGCTCGGCCGCGGCTGCCCCCGCGGGCTCCGCGGGCAGTTCGATCTCGACGGCTCCGGCGGGCGACTCCGCCTCCTTGGCGCCCCCGTCGGGCAGCGGCTCCAGCCGCATCAGCGGCGCGCCGGTCTCGACCTGACTGCCCACCGACACCGAGCACTCACGGACGCGGGCGCGGAACGGCGCGCGCAGCACCGTCTCCATCTTCATGCTCTCCAGCACCAGGATCGGCGCGCCCGACTCGACCTCGTCGCCGGCCGACAGCGGTGTCGCGACCACCAGCGCGGGCGCGGGAGAGCGGACGACACCGCCCTCGTCGCGGCTGATCCGGTGCGTCACGCCGTCCACCTCGACCAGGTGGATCGGCCCGTGCGTGGCCGACACCAGCCGGAACCGGCGGCCGTTGACCACGATGTGGCCGCTGTGCGCGTCGAACCGCTCGACCGAGACGTCCGCCGGGTGTACGTCACCGCCTGCGGAGATGCCGACGCGGAACCGCCTGTGTCCGACCCGGGCCACGCTCACCCGATAGCCGACGCCGCGGAGCTTGAGCTCCAGCGGGCGGCCCGAGTCGTGCTGCACCTGCGGGCGCCCACCGTGCGCGGTGGACAGCAGCCGCTGGATGCTGACTTCCTCCTCGTCCTGGTAGGCCTCGATCGCGGCGGCGGCCAAGGCGATCGCCGAGTGCCGGTGGCTGACCAGGCGGCCCGCGGCACGCACACGGTCGATCCAGCCGGTGTCGGCGTTCGCGTCGATCACCTCCGGCTGGTCGAGCAGATCGAGCACGAAGCTCTTGTTGGTGGCGCCGCCCTCGATGATCACCGTGGTCTCGGCCATCGCGCGGCGCAGCCGGCCCAGCGCCTGCTCGCGGTCGCGACCATAGGCGATGATCTTCGCGATCATCGAGTCGAAGTCGGCCGGGATGGTGTCGCCCTCGCTGACTCCGGTGTCCACGCGGATGCCGGGCCCGGTGGGCAGCACCAGGCGCGCGATACGGCCCGGGGCGGGCGCGAAGTCACGGTCGGGGTCCTCGGCGTTGAGCCGGGCCTCGACGGCGTGGCCGGCCTCGACCGGCTGGGGGCCTTCCAGCCTCCCGCCGCTCGCCACGTGCAACTGCAGCCGGACCAGGTCGGTGCCGGTGGTGATCTCGGTGATCGGGTGCTCGACCTGCAGCCGGGTGTTGACCTCGAGGAAGGCGAACAGCTTCTCGCCGGGATGGTAGAGGAACTCGACGGTGCAGGCGCCGCAGTAGCCTACGGCCACCGCGAGCCGCTCGGCCGACTCCTTCAGCTCGGCGGTCTGCTCGATCGACAGGACCGGCGAGGCGGACTCCTCGATGATCTTCTGGTTGCGCCGTTGCACTGAGCAGTCACGGACGCCCAGCGCCCACGCGGTGCCCTGCCCGTCGGCGATGACCTGGACCTCGACATGCCTGGCGCCGGTGACCAGGCGTTCCAGGAAGACCACGCCGGAGCCGAATGCGCGAAGCGCCTCCAGGCTGGTGCGCTCGTAGGCGTCGGCCAGCTCCTCCTTCGAGGCGACCATGCGGATGCCGCGCCCGCCGCCGCCCGCGGTCGCCTTGAGCATCAGCGGATAGCCGATCTCGTCGCCGGCGCGCAGCGCGTCCTCGAGGGTGGCGACCTCGCCGCGGCTCCACGGCGCGACCGGGACGCCGACCTCCTCGGCGATGAGCTTGGCGCCGATCTTGTCACCGAGCTTGCGCATCGCCTCCGCGCTCGGCCCGACGAAGGTGACGCCGATCTTCTCGCACAACTCGGCGAACGCCGGATCCTCGGCGACGAACCCCCAGCCGACCCACGCGGCGTCGGCCCCGGTCTCCATCAGCGCCTGCTCCAGGACGGCGTGGTCGAGGTACGGGCGGGCCGAGGCGGGACCCAGCGAGTAGGAGATGTCCGCTTCTCGGACGAAGGTCGCGTTGCGGTCGGCGTCAGTGTAGAGGGCGACCGTCTCGATCCGCGTCCCGGTCTCCGCCGAAAGATCACGGACGGCGTGGATGAGCCGCATCGCGGCCTCTCCACGATTGACGATGGCGACACGACTGAACACCGGCTGAGCCTCCCAATACCTCTACGCGCATGAGGCGACGTCCGGGTTCCGGAGCGTCGCCTGCACCTGTTTCAACCCTGCTCGATTGCCGCCAGATATACCAATGTCCCGCATCGCGCATGGCTGGGCTGCTGCGTTGTGGAGACCCCACAAAAGAGCGGGCCGGCTAACCCTCTCAGTCGCCGTTCAACGCAAGCTCTGCCACAAACATGAGGCGATCGTCAGCGAAAGGGGCGGTGCCAGGCGGCCCGCAGCGCCTCCCTGATTGTGGAAAAGTCGACGTCGTCCACAGAACCCCATTCGGTCGCCCGGCGGGATAGCCCGCCGTAGCACCCTAGGCGCCATGCCTCAGCCCCACCTCTCGCCCTCGCCACTCACCCTCAGCGCAGCCGCACGCATGGCCTTCCAGAGCAATCCGACCATCGACCCCGACGCCTCTGGAGGAGAGCCGGTCGGTGCCCGGCCCGAAGGAGCACCCCCTCCCGAGGCGCTCCCTTCCGAGGCGCTCCCTTCCGAGGCGCTCCCTTCCGAGGCGGCGCCTCCCGATGACACGCCGCCCATCCGAGAGGAGGATGACCATCCGCTTGCGGCCCTTCGCCCCTCCGTGATCGAGCGCGCCGGCCGAGTCACCCGAGCGGTCCCGCAGGCCGTCGCCTGCCGCCAGACGGCCGCGCACATCTGGGGCCTGAACGTCTTGGCAGCCTCGGAAGCTGACTGGCCCATAGAGCTGACCGGCCCCAGCCATCTGGCGCTCCCCGGCTGCGTCACCTACATGGCACCCCTTCCGCCCGAGGACATCACCACGCACAAAGGCGTCCGCCTCACCACCATGGAGCGCACAGCCCTCGACTGCGCCCGCTGGCTGCCGCGCATGGAGGCGGTGGCGATCCTCGACCAGTTCGCCCGCAGGGGTGTCGATCTCGAAGCCCTGTGGCATCGCCCGTTCAACTCCTGGCGGCTGCGTGACACGCTCGGACTGGCCGACCGGGGCGCCGCCTCTCCCAGAGAGAGCTGGCTCAGGGGCATCCTCGTCGAGGGCGGCCTTCCCAGGCCCGCCACCCAGATCAGGGTCGAGTTGGACGGAGACCGGTTCGCGTACCTCGATCTGGGCTGGGAGGAGTTCAAGATCGCAGTCGAGTACGACGGCCAGGAGCACCACACCGCGGCTGCCGACCAGCAACGCGACGCCGATCGCCGTGCGGAGCTCCGGCGACGGGGCTGGCGCGTGATCGCCGTCCGGCGGGACGTCATCCCCGGCCAGCTCGCCGACCTCCTCCAACACGTGGCCGACGCCCTGATCGAGCGCGGCTGGCAGCCCGGACCGGAACGCACCAACCGTATCCTCCGCCGCATCCGCGCCGCCCGCCGCCGTTCCCGCGTCCGATTACCCGACCGCGACGGGGAGTTCCTTGATGCCGTTGATGAAGTTCGAGCGCAACCGGCGCGCCGGGCCCGTTTGGCGGAGGTTGGGGCGGCGGCGGGCCAGTTGTTCGAAGAGGATGCGGAGTTCGAGTTTGGCCAGGTGGTTGCCGAGGCAGAAGTGGGCGCCGCCGCCGCCGAAGCCGATGTGCGGGTTCGGGTCGCGGGTGATGTCGAAGACCTCGGGGTGGGGGAAGACCGTGGCGTCGCGGTTGGCGGAGGCGTAGAAGACGACGACCTTGTCGTTGGCCTTGATCTCCTGCCCGCCCAGCACCTGGTCGGTGGTGGAGGTGCGGCGGAAGAGATTGACCGGGGAGATCCAGCGGACGATCTCGTCGGAGGCGGTCTTGGCGAGGGTGGGGTCGGCGACCAGGCGGTCCCACTGGTCCGGGTGCTCGAAGAGGGCGAGCATGCCGCCAGAGGCCGCGTTGCGGGTGGTCTCGTTGCCGGCCACCGCCAGCAGGAGGATGAAGAGGTTGAAGTCGTTCTGGTCGAGCGTCTCGCCATGCTCGTCGGGCTGGAGCAGCTTGGTGACGATGTCGTTCTTCGGGGTGTCCCTGCGCCGCGTCGCGAGCTCGTTGGCGTAGGCGTAGACCTCCATGGCGGCGGCCGACGCCTCCTCGGGGCTCTCCGAGTAGTCGGGGTCCTGGCTGCCGATCATGCGGTTGGACCAGGTGAAGAGCTTGTCGCGGTCGGCCACGGGCGCGCCGAGCAGCTCGCAGATCACATACAGAGGCAGCGGCGCGGCGACTTCGGTGACGAAGTCGATCTCGCCGGTGCACTTGTCGAGGAGGTCGTCGCAGATGTCACGGATGTGCTCTTCGAGAGCTCCGATCGTGCGCGGGGTGAAGCCCCGGTTGACCAGGGAACGCCGTTTCGTGTGCTCGGGCGGGTCCTGGTTGAGCATCATGTGACGCTGAAGATCGATCTGCTCCTGGGTCAGCTCTTCGAACAGGGCGAGCTTCCTGTGCGAGGAGAACATGTCCGAGTGCCGCGATACGTGGACCACGTCCTCGTATCGGGTGACGGCCCAGAAGCCGGGCGCGCCCTCGTGCCAGTGAACGGGGGAGTTCGCGCGAAGCCAGGCTAGCTGTTCGAGTGGTGGTCCGGTTGTCGCGTAAATGTCCCTGTCGACGAGGTCGATGTGCACCCGATTCACCCTCTTGATCAAGCGCTTGGTTAAATGCCTATTGAAACGTGTTCTATTACGTCCCTGTACGGTCGTCAAGGAGGAATGTAGTTGCGTGATGGCTGCATGTGGCGGCGGCAATGAGTTGCGGGCGCCGACAGGGCTTTGTGGGTCTCTGGTGACCTGACGTCGTCTGAGGTGGGTGCGGCGTGGTGTCTGTTCGGGTCGATCGGCGGCTTGGCGATCTTCGAAAGCCGGATCGCGGGGTAGGGGCGTGGGTGTGCCGTTTTGATTGCGGGTAGGTGTACTGGTCGCAGCCGTGACCTGCGCGCAACCGCTCCGGCGGCGCGCCTTGGGGCGGGTTTTACCTCCGATGTTTTGGAGGGCGTACATTCGTGTATGTGAACGCAGCCATCGGAGCGGTTAAGTCGATTCACAGGCGTTGACCGGCTCTTGGGGATGTCTTTCGAGGTCACGGATCGGATGTATCCCACTCGGCACCCTTGACATCCTCCGGCTGGTCGCACGAGCATCATGAAACGAGACATCCGATGTATATGTGAAGGATGCGGTGTGAAGCTGCTGCGAGTAGGACCTGTCGGTCAGGAACGTCCGGTGGTCATGGACGATGCCGGTAACCTGCGCGACATCGGAGAGCCCGAGATCGATGGGGCTTTCCTCGCTTCCGGGGGAGTGGCGCGCGTCCGGGACGCGCTCGAGCGCGGTGCCCTGCCCGTCGTAGACGCCGAGGAGCTGCGCATCGGCGCCCCGGTCGCGCGTCCAGGCAAGGTCGTCTGTATCGGCCTGAACTACAGCGACCACGCCGCCGAGTCCGGGCTGGATGTGCCGGCCGAGCCGGTCGTGTTCATGAAGGCGCCCAACACCGTCATCGGTCCGTACGACGAGGTGCTCGTCCCCCGGGGCAGCGTGAAGACCGACTGGGAGGTGGAGCTGGCGATCGTCATCGGGCAGGAGGCCCGCTACCTGGGCAGCCGGGAGGAGGCGCTCGGTGTGATCGCCGGGTACGCGATCTCCAATGACGTCTCCGAGCGCGAGTTCCAGCTCGAACGCGGCGGCCAGTGGGACAAGGGCAAGTCGTGCGAGACGTTCAACCCGCTCGGCCCCTGGCTGGTGCCGGCGGACGAGGTGGCCGACCCGCAGAGCCTGGCCCTGCGGCTCTGGGTGAACGGCGAGACGCGCCAGGATGGCGACACGAAGAACATGATCTTCGATGTGGCCGAGATCGTGCGCTATCTGAGCCAGTTCATGGTCCTGGAGCCGGGCGACGTGATCAACACGGGCACGCCCGCCGGCGTGGCGATGGGCATGCCGGGGCAGCCGTACCTGCGTGCGGGTGACGTGATGGAGCTGGAGATCGAAGGGCTCGGGCGGCAGCGCCAGACGGTGGGGCAGGCATGACGACTCCAGGCTCGTACCGGATCATCGGGATGGACACGCACGACGTGCGCTTCCCGACCTCGCGCGAGCTCGACGGCTCGGATGCGATGAATCCCGATCCCGACTACTCCGCGGCCTATGTCGTGCTCAAGACCGACGACGGGTTCGAGGGGCACGGGTTCGCGTTCACGATCGGGCGCGGCAACGACATCCAGACCGCGGCCATCAGCGCGCTCCGGCCTTACGTGCTCGGCAGGGACGTCGAAGACCTCGGCACCCTCTACAAGGACATGGTCAACGACTCGCAGCTGCGCTGGCTGGGCCCGGAGAAAGGCGTCATGCACATGGCGATCTCCGCCGTGGTCAACGCCCTGTGGGACCTCAAGGCCAAGCGGGCGGGCAAGCCGTTGTGGCGGCTGCTGTCCGAGATGTCCCCCGAGGAGATCGTCGATCTCGTCGACTTCCGCTACCTGAGCGACGCCCTGACGCGCGACGAAGCCCTTCAGATTCTGAGAGACGCGGAGGAGGGGAAGGAAGAGCGGATAAGCCGGCTCATCGAGGACGGCTACCCCGCCTACACGACGTCCCCCGGGTGGCTGGGCTACGGCGACGAGAAGCTGCGCAAGCTGTGCAAGGAGGCGCTCAGCCAGGGCTTCAAGCAGATCAAGCTCAAGGTCGGCGCCGACCTCGACGACGACCGGCGCCGCTTCAGGGTGGCCCGCGAGGTCTGCGGCCCCGACTTCCCGATCGCGGTCGACGCCAACCAGCGCTGGGACGTCGGCTCCGGCATCGAGTGGATCAACGCGCTGCGCGAGTTCAACCCCCACTGGGTCGAGGAGCCGACCAGCCCCGACGACGTGCTCGGCCACGCCGCCATCGCCAGGGGCATCGAGCCCATCCCGGTGGCCACCGGCGAGCACGTCCAGAACCGCATCGTGTTCAAGCAGCTCCTGCAGGCCAACGCCATCTCCTACCTGCAGATCGACTCGGCCAGGGTCGGCGGCGTCAACGAGAACCTCGCGATCCTGCTGCTGGCGGCCAAGTTCGGCGTGCCGGTGTGCCCGCACGCGGGCGGTGTCGGGCTGTGCGAGCTGGTGCAGCACCTGTCGATGTTCGACTACGCGGCCGTCACCGGCTCCATGGACAACCGCGTGATCGAGTACGTCGACCACCTCCACGAGCACTTCGTGGACCCGGTCGTCATTCGCAACGGCAGGTACGTGGCACCGTCCAAGCCCGGCTTCAGCGCGGAGATGCACGCGGAGTCGATTGCCGCCCACACGTTCCCCGGCGGCGAGGTCTGGAGGGACGTGTGAGCCTGAAAGCGATCGTGACCGGCGGCGGTTCGGGCATCGGCCTGGCCGCGGCCACCCTGCTCACCGAGCGCGGCATGAAGGTCGCCTGCCTCGACGTCAACCCGCCCGGCGAGCCGTTCATCGGGATCAAGGTCGACGTGACGGATGACGCGGGGGTGCGCGCCGCGGTGGCGGAGGCCGCCGACCGCCTGGGCGGCATCGATGTGCTCGTCAACAACGCGGGCATCGGCGCGCAGGGCACCATCGAGGACAACCCGGACAGCGAGTGGCAGAAGGTGTTCGACGTCAACGTGCTCGGCATGGTCCGGGTCGCGCGGGCGGCGCTGCCGTACCTCAGGAGGTCCGAGCACGCCTCGATCGTCAACACCTGCTCGGTCGCGGCCACCGCCGGGCTGCCGCAGCGGGCGCTCTACAGCGCGACCAAGGGCGCGGTGCTGTCGCTGACGCTCGCGATGGCCGCGGACTACATCCATGAGGGCATTCGGGTCAACTGCGTCAACCCGGGCACCGCGGACACCCCGTGGGTCGGCAGGCTGCTCGACACGGCCGACGACCCCGAGGCGGAGCGGGCCGCACTCAACGCCAGGCAGCCAATGGGCCGCCTGGTCAGCGCGGAGGAGGTCGCCGCGGCGATCGCCTACCTCGCCAGCCCAGAAGCCGGCGCGACCACCGGGACCGCGCTCGCGGTCGACGGCGGCATGCAGGGGCTCCGGATCAGGGCAAACCACTAAGAAAGGTAACCCCCCATGAAGTTCGGATCGGCGGTCGCGGCGGCGGCCCTCTTGGCGGTCGTCACCGCGTGTGGCTCCGGCGCAACGACGGGAGGAGGTGGCGGCGGCGGGAAGATCGGCATTGACCACCCGCGGGCCGACTCCGACTTCTGGAACTCCTACATCAAGTACGTCCCTCAAATGGCCGGCGAGCTCAAGGTGGACCTCATGACCCCCACCAACTCGCAGAACGACGTGGCCAAGCTGGTCAACAACGTGCAGGCGCTGATCGGTCAGGGCGCCAAGACGATCGTCATGGCCCCGCAGGACACCGGCGCAGTCGCCAACCTCCTGCAGCAGCTGGAGAACAAGAAGATCCCCGTCGTGACCGTCGACACCCGTCCGGACAAGGGCAAGGTCTACATGGTCGTACGCGCCGACAACCGCGCGTACGGGACGAAGGCCTGCGAGTTCCTCGGACAGAAGCTGGGCGGCAAGGGCAAGGTCGTGCAGCTCCAGGGCGCGCTCAGCTCGATCAACGGCCGTGACAGGTCGGAGGCGTTCCTCGAGTGCATGAAGACCAAGTTCCCCGGCATCACGGTGTTCAGCGAGCCCACCGAGTGGGAGGGCAGCAAGGCCGCGTCCATGTTGCAGACCCGCCTCGAGCAGAACCCTGACATCAAGGGCATCTATATGCACGCCGGCGGCGCCCACCTGGCCCCGACCCTGCAGACGCTGAAGCAGAAGGGTCTGCTCTTCCCGCCGAGCGACCCCAAGCACATCTTCGTGGTGTCGAACGACGGCATCCCCCAGGAGTACGAGGCGATCCGCAGGGGCGACATCGACGCCACGGTGTCGCAGCCGGCCGACCTGTATGCCAAGTACGCGCTCTTCTACGCCAAGGCCGCGTTGGAGGGCAAGACGTTCAAGCCCGGCCCGACCGACCACGACAGCACGATCATCCAGCTCCCGAACGGCCTGGAGGACCAGCTCGCCGCGCCGCTCGTGACAAAGGACAACGTGGACGACAAGAGCCTTTGGGGTAATCAGGTCAAGTGATGAAAAATCACGTTGAAGCTCGAAATGTCGTCAAGCGCTTCGGCCCGACCGTCGCGCTCAACGGCGCGGGGATCGCGATCGCCGAGGGCGAGACCCATGCGCTCGTCGGCAGGAACGGCGCGGGGAAGTCCACCCTGGTGTCGATCCTCACCGGGCTCCAGCCGGCCGATGAGGGCGAGGTGCTGTTCTCGGGAGAGCCGGCGCCCGCCCTCGCCGACCGTGACGCCTGGCGGCAGCGCGTCGCCTGCGTCTACCAGAAGTCCACGATCATCCCTGCGCTCACGGTCGCGGAGAACCTCTTCCTCAACCGCCAGGCGACCATGGGCGCCAAGATCAACTGGCGGGCGCTGCGGACCAGGGCTCGCGAGCTGCTGGAGACGTACGAGGTGGACGTCGACGCGCAGGCGCTGGCCGGCGACCTGACCGTCGAGCAGCGCCAGCTCGTGGAGATCGCCCGCGCGCTGTCGTTCGGCGCCAGGTTCATCATCCTCGACGAGCCGACCGCCAGGCTCGACGGGCCGGCCATCGAGCGGCTGTTCGCCCGCATGCGCTCGCTGCGCGAGCAGGGCGTCACGATGATGTACATCTCCCACCACCTCGACGAGGTCTACGAGATCTGCCAGAGCGTCACGGTCTTCCGCGACGCGCGGCACATCGTGACCAGGCCGGTGGCCGGCCTCCCGCACGACGAGCTGGTCGCCGCGATGACGGGCGAGGCCACGGTGGCGTACGAGTCGCGCGCCCGCACGCCCGGCGCCACGGTGGTGCTGTCGGGCGAGGGCCTCTCGCTCGGCGGCCGCTACGCAGATGTTGATATTTCCGTTAAATCGGGTGAGGTCGTCGGCCTGGCCGGATCCGCGAGCAGCGGCAAGGTCGGCCTGGCCGAGACCCTGGTCGGGCTGCGCAAAGCCGACTCCGGCACGGTCACGGTCAACGGCACCCAGGTCAAGCCGGGTGACGTGCCCGCCGCCATGAGGGCCGGCCTCGGGTTCGTGCCGGAGGACCGCCACCACGAGGGCTTCGTCCCGCTGCTCTCGGTGGGGGAGAACGCCACGTTCCCGATCGCCCGCAAGCTGGGCCGGTATGGGATCGTGTCGCCGGCGCGCCGCCGGGCCAAGGCCGGCGAGCTGATCAAAAACCTCGACATCAAGACGGAAGGGCCCGACCAGCCGGTCGGCGATCTGTCCGGAGGTAACGCGCAGAAAGTGGTGTTCGCGCGGGCGCTCGTGGACGACCCGACCGTACTGGTCGTGATCAACCCGACCGCCGGCGTCGACGTCAAGGCCAAACAGGCCCTGCTCGGCGCCGTCGAGGACGCAGTCGAGCGCGGAGCCGGGGCCGTGGTGGTCTCCGATGAGCTCGACGACCTGCGCATTTGCGACAGGGTGCTGGTGATGTTCCACGGCAGGGTCGTGAAGGACGTGCCGCGTGGCTGGACGGACCACGAGCTCGTGGCCGTGATGGAAGGCATAGAAGATTGACCACTTTGACTGCGCCGGCCCCTCGGGTGCGCCTGGCCAGGTTCCGTGACCTGACGCTGGTGCCGGTGATCGTGATCCTGCTCGTCGTGGGCGCGTTCCTCGACCCGACCTTCCTGACGGCGGGCAACCTCACGAACGTGCTCCAGCAGCAGGCGGCGATCTCGCTCCTCGTGCTGGCGGAGGCGATGATCCTCATCGCCGGCAAGTTCGACCTCTCGCTGGAGTCGACGGTCGGCACCGCGCCGGCCATCGCGGTGATGCTGGTGATCCCGGCGGCGGCCGGCGGCTTCGGCATCGGGCTGCCGGGCGCGCTGGTGATCCCGCTGGCCCTGCTGATCGGCGCGGCCATCGGGGCGTTCAACGGCTTCCTGATCATCAGGTTCCAGCTGTCGGCGTTCATCGTCACGCTGGCGATGCTGATCATCCTGCACGGCTTCCTGCAGGGGCCGACGGAGGGCAAGACGCTCTTCCAGCTCCCCGACTCGATCCTCTACCTGGGCAGCGCCGTGTGGCTCGGCCTGCCCGCCGCCATCTGGATCGCCGGGGCGCTGTTCGCGGCGGGCATCTTCGGCCTGGGCTACCTGAGGCTCGGCCGCGCGCTCTACGCGATCGGCGGCAACGCCGACGCTGCCCGCGCCGCCGGCATCCGGGTGGATCGGGTGCTGTACGGGGTGTTCATCCTGGGCGGCACGCTGGCGGCGCTGGCCGGGATCCTGGAGACCGGCCGCCTCGGGGCGATCGGCAACAACCAGGGTGTCGGATGGATCTTCATGGTGTTCGCGGCGGCGGTCATCGGCGGCGTGAGCATGGACGGCGGCAAGGGCACGATCCTGGGGGCGCTCACCGGCGTGCTGGTGATCGGTCTTGTCCAGAACATCTTGACCCTCATCGGCGTCTCGGGCTTCTGGCAGCCGGTGATCTACGGCGGGATCATCCTCGTTGCACTGATGATCAGCCGGATCGCGGGCGGAAAGGCACAGGATTGAGCGGGATCGATGAGCCTCGGACCGGCTCCGAAGGTGGGTCTCGGGCCGGCGGGCTCGAGTTGTCGCGTCACGGCTTCGGCGGGGCTCCGATCGGCAACCTGTTCCAGGAGGTGCCGGAGGAGCAGGCGCGCGCCACGATCGACGCGGCGTGGGACAGCGGGGTGCGCCTGTTCGACACCGCGCCCCACTACGGGCTCGGCCTCTCGGAGCGCCGCCTCGGCGCCGCTCTCGAAGGCCGCTCGGGCTACGTCCTTTCCACGAAGGTCGGGCGCCTGCTGGTGCCCGCGCCATCGCAGGGCGGCCGCGACGACGAGGGCTTCGACGTGTCCGCCGAGCTCCAACGGGTGTGGGACTTCTCCGGCGACGGCGTACGCAGGTCACTGGAGGAGTCCCTGGCCCGCCTCGGGCTCCCGTCCGTCGACATCGCACTCATCCATGACCCCGATGACCACCTCGAGCAGGCGCTCGCGGAGGCGTACCCGGCGCTGGCCGAGCTGCGGGCGCAGGGCGTGGTGAAGGCGATCGGCGTCGGGATGAACCAGTGGCAGGCGCCGCTGCGCTTCGTCCAGGAGACCTCCATCGACGTCGTCATGCTCGCGGGCCGCTACACCCTGCTCGACCAGTCCGGCCTGCCGCTCCTTGAGGAGTGCGTCCGGCGCGGGGTCAGGGTGCTGGCGGCGGGCGTCTTCAACAGCGGCATCCTGGCCACGCCGCGGCCGTCGGGCACGTACAACTACCAGCCCGCTCCGGCGCCGCTGCTGGAGAAGGCGACGAGGATCGCGGAGGTCTGCGAGCGCCACGGCGTCACGCTGCCCCAGGCGGCCATGGCCTTCCCCCTGTGCCACCCGGCCGTCGCCTCGGTCGTCCTGGGCGCCCGCTCGCCCGAGGAGGTCACCACGAACGCAGCCCTGTGGTCCCGCCCGGTCCCGGACGAGGTGTGGGAGGAGCTGAAGTCGGAGGGCCTGCTGTCGTCGGAAGGGGCCGGCTGAGGCCGCAGGGCTTTACGGCCGCCGGACGGTAGGGCCGTCCCTGGCCAGGCCCGGCGACGGCGCTGCCGCCGGACGCCGCGGCTGCTCCGGAGTGGGGCGGCTCGCTGTCCCATCGGCGGGCGGGCGTGCGGCCGTCCCTCGCGAGCGGCGGCCGTGGCGCTGAGGTCAAGGTCGTTACCGCGGCTCGACAGCGGAGGGGTCGCCACGCACCGCGCCCCGGTCCGCCCGGGTCGGGGTCAGGAGGGGAGGAACAGCCAGGACTTCGACGGCCCGGGCTCGTACGGGGAGTCGAGGCGCTTGGCCACGATCCCGGGCAGGCCCTGCTCGCGGGCGGCCCGGCGTACGGGGTCCGCCTCGCCCGGCCACGACGGGGCGGTCTGCCAGTGGCCGCCCGCCAGCTCCAGCGCCTCCAGCGCCGCCCGCCGGACCGTGTACGGCTGGCCGACCAGCGAATGGCCGTCGTCGTACAGCAGGTCGTAGAACACCAGGATCTCGGCGCCCCCCAGCGTGGCCAGTTCCCCGTCCAGCATCGCCGTGCGGCTGCCGAACGACCTCGCCAGCTCCCGCAGCCACGGATGCTCGCGCGCGGCCGTGGTGCGCCCGCCCTCGATGGGCACGAGCAGGCGCCGCCCGCCCCACGCGAACTCGAACGCGTAGGCAGAGACGTCTTTCGGCGGTTTGGCGCGTTCCGTGGGAAGCATGGGCCCGACCTGCGGGAACGGGTCCCGGGCCAGGGCGTCCATGCGGTGGATCATCCAGTTCTTCCCCCGCGTCTGGAAGAGCACGAAACGCCCGGAGGCTCGTTTCCCGTGCAGGACGAACTTGACCTCGCGGTCCGACCACTTCTCCGTCTCGTACGTGCCGGTGTCCCAGATGGTCATCGTGCCGCCGCCGTACTCGCCCTTGGGGATCTCGCCGTGGAACGTGAGGTACTCCATCGGGTGGTCCTCCGTCCGCACGGCCAGGTGGTTCGTGCCGGGGTCGGCAGGCAGGCCCTTCGGGACGGCCCAGGAGACGAGGACGCCGTCGCGCTCCAGGCGCAGGTCCCAGTGGAGGGAGCGGGCGTGGTGCTCCTGGATGACGAACGCGTTGCCGGCTCCGGTGGAGGGCGGCGACGAGGGGATGGGCTCGGGGGTGCGGCTGGCGTCGCGTTTACTCCGGTATCGCTCCAGTTTGTCGGACACGACAGGGGTACTACCCGCCCGTGCTTTCCCGGATCATCAACCGGTACGGCACCCGGATCTCACGTGCCTCTCTGGATACGTCGGCCATGCGCTCGGCCAGCAGGTCCACCGCCTGGCCGGCGATCGCCTGCTTGTCGGGGGAGATCGTGGTCAGGGTGGGGGTGCCGTACCGGCCGTCCTCGATGTCGTCGAAGCCGGCCAGCGCCACGTCACCCGGCACCGCGAGGCCGCGCTCGAGCAAGGTCCTCAGGGCGCCCAGGGCCAGGAGGTCGCTGAAGCAGAAGACCGCGTCGGGCGCCGCGCCGGAGTCGAGCAGCTCGGCCATCGCGCGGGCCCCGTCCGCCCGGTGGTACGCCTCC
This sequence comes from Nonomuraea sp. B19D2, assembly GCF_040137845.1. Classification (NCBI taxonomy): domain Bacteria; kingdom Bacillati; phylum Actinomycetota; class Actinomycetes; order Streptosporangiales; family Streptosporangiaceae; genus Nonomuraea; species Nonomuraea sp. B19D2. The sequence goes on from NZ_JBEFAK010000011.1 coordinate 68,186, forward strand.
ACGGGGACCACCAGCCGGTCGTCCTGCGGCAGCCCCGCCTCCTCCAGTGCCCGGCGGTAGCCCTCGAGGCGCAGCCGGGACGTCTCCGCCGCCTCGTCGTCCTTGGCCCCGATGGCGGCGATGCGGCGGCGGCCGAGCGAGACCAGGTGCAGGGTCGCCTCCTTGGCCGCCGCCACGTTGTCCACCACGATGTGGTCGGCCGGACCTTCGTAGATCCGCTCGCCCAACAGCACCATCGGCGTGTCGTCCATGCGGGCGGCCAGGTCCTCGGGCGTCAGGGCCAGCGGGCTGAAGATCAGGCCGTCGATCAGGCGGGCGCGGAAGCCCTCGGCGACGAGCTGCTCCCGCTCGCGGGAGGCGCCCGTATGGTCGATCAGCACCGTCAGCCCCCGCTCCTCCGCCGCCGCCACCACGAACCTGGCCAGCTCCGCGAAGTACGGGGTGTCCAGCTCGGGCACGGCCAGGGCGATGATCCCGGTGCGGCCCTGCCGCAGGTTCCTGGCCGACAGGTTGGGCCGGTAGTCGAGCTCCTTGATGGCCGCCTCGACCCGGGTCCTGGTAGCCGGTGTGACGTGCACGTAGCCGTTCACCACGTTGGAAACGGTCTTCACCGAGACGCCGGCCAGGCGGGCCACGTCCTTGAGGCCGACGCGAGCTTTGTCCATGGGCAGAAAGTGTATGCGGTTCTTTACAACGTTGAATACAACGATGTAAAGATGGGCCAACCTGGCCTCGGCGGTGGAGATGGAGCAGCAGATCCAGGGCGTGGTGGCGACGGCCGACCACGTGGCGGCCAAGCTCGGCAGCCGCAAGCGGCTCAAGGTCTCCTTCGACGAGTGGAACGTCTGGTCGCACAGCCTGTTCGGCGGCGAGGGCAGCCTCGACTGGGCGCACGCGCCGCGCATCATCGAGGAGGAGTACGACGTGGCCGCCGCCGCGGTCGTCGGCGCGACGATCGACGGGGACCGGCTGAACGTGGTGCTCCCGCCCATCTCGTTCAACGTCGTGAAAGCCTCGTGAACGGGTTTCGAGGTCCTTGAGCAGCCACAGCGCCGTACGACGGCATGTGCCCGGTGATCAGTCCAGCTCCAGCGCCTTGCGCAGCCACGACTCCACGCCCGCCACGTGCACGGTCGCCCAGGAGCGGGCGACGTCGGCCTGGCGGGCGGCGATGGCCTCGTAGATCGCGGAGTGCTGCTCCCGCGTCTTCTCCATCGCGCCCTCCTGCGTGAGCCCGCGCCAGATCCGGGCCCGAGTGGTCGGACCTGACAGGCTCTCGATGAACGAGCAGAGCACGCTGTTGCCCGATCCCCGCGCGATCCGGTGGTGGAACTGGAGGTCGTTGGCCACCAGCTCCTCGACCGTGGGCTCGGCGGGCAGCGACTCGAGGATCATGCGCAGCTCCGCGATGTCCTCATCGGTCATCAGCTCGGTCGCCATCGCCGTGGCGGCCGGCTCCAGGATGCGCCTGACCTCGAAGAACTGGATCACCGTGTCGTCGCGGTGCAGATCGAGCACGAACGACATGGTGTCGAGCAGCAGGCGCGGCTCCAGGCTGGTGACGTACGTGCCATCGCCCTGACGTACGTCGAGCACGTTGATCAGGGACAGTGCGCGTACGGCCTCACGCAGCGAGTTGCGTGACAGGCCGAGGCGCTCGGCGAGGTCGGCCTCCTTGGGCAGCCGGTCGCCTGGAGCCAGCTCGCCGGAGACGATCATCTGCTTGATCTTGTCGATGGCCGCGTCGGTGACCGCCACGCTTCTCTCCCTAGACATCGGATGTCTAGGAGTCTAGAGCCTGGAAGCGGACCGGATCGACACCGGGGACCCGGCGAACCTCACCCCTGGCCTCCAGGGCGCGCAGGTGCGCCGCCGCCTCTCCGGCCGCCATGCCTCTCAGCATGGGGGACAGGTCGTCCCATGGCCTGTTCCACGTCATCATCGCGGCGACCTCCCAGATGGTCTGCGGCTCCGGCCGCTGGGCCAGGAGGGCGCGCAGCCGTTCGAGCTTCTCCTCGTGATGGTGGCGGATCTCGGCGGCTCGCGCGGCCACATCCGGAAATATCCACTCATGTGCGGGGAGGGCGTCGAGCGGCCCCAGCTCGCCGACCCGGGCCAAGGAGTCCAGGAAGTCACCCAATGGATCGACATCGTCCCGGTCGTACGGATATATCCCGACGTGGGGAGTGATGTCGGGGAGGACGTGGTCGCCGGTGAACAGCCGGTCAGCGTCCTCCAGGTGCAGGCAGATGTGCCCGGGGGTGTGGCCGGGCGTGTGCACGGCCCGCAGCTTGCGCCCCGGCAGGTCCACCAGGTCGCCGTCGCGCAGCTCGCGGTCGGGCAGGGCGGGCGGCGTCGGGCGGCTCACCGCCTGCCGCACCTCGCGGGGGTCGGCGCCCGCCCGCCTGAGCATGTCGGACTGGAAGCTCTCGTGCTCGTCGGGCGGATACTCGTGCATGAGCCTGACCAGCGCCGCGTCATTCTCGTGCATGGCGATCCACGCCCCGGACCGCTCTTTGACCCGCCCGGCGAGCCCGGCGTGGTCGGGATGGAAATGGGTGACGACCACCCCGCGTACCGTGCTCACGTCGAGCCCGAGCGCCGCGAGCCCGCCGCTGAGCGCCTCCCAGGCGTCCGGATGGTTCCACCCGGCGTCGACCAGCACCGGCCCCTTGGGCGACTCGAGGGCGTAGACGAGGGTGTAGCCGAGCGGATTGCCCGGGATCGGCACCGGCACGCTCCACACCCCGCCGCCGAGGTCCTGCGGCCGCTGCTCGGAGTACGGCCTGCGTCTGCTCTTCATGCGCCCCATCTCGTTGTGCTAACCGACCCGCTCCAGGACGGTGGCCGTGGCCAGCGCACCGCCGGCGCACATCGTGACCAGGGCGGTGGCCGAATCGGAGCGCTCCAGCTCGTGCAGCGCCGTGGTGATCAGCCGCGCGCCCGTGGCGCCGACCGGATGCCCGAGAGCGATGGCGCCTCCGTTGACGTTGACGCGGTCGAAGTCGGGCTCGTGCACGCTCGCCCACGACAGCACAACCGACGCGAACGCCTCGTTCACCTCGAACCTGTCGATGTCGCCGATCGTCATCCCGGCCGCCGCCAGCACCTTGGCCGTGGCCTCCACCGGCCCGTCCAGATGGTAGTGCGGCTCCGCGCCCACGAGCGCCTGCGCCAGGATCCGCGCCCTGGGCCGCAGCCCGTTCCGTGCGGCCGCCTCCTCGCTCATCACCAGCACGGCCGCGGCGCCGTCGGAGATCTGCGACGAGGTGCCCGCGGTGTGCAGCGCGCCCTCGGCGACGGGCTTGAGCTTGGCCAGTGTCTCGACCGTGGTCTCGCGTAGTCCCTGGTCCCTGCGTACGTCCCCGACGGGTACGATCTCCCGCTCGAACCGCCCGTCGGCCCATGCCTTGGCCGCCAGCCGCTGCGAGCGCGCCCCGAACCAGTCGAGCCGCTCCCGCGTCAGCCCGCGCCGCCGCGCGATCCGCTCGGCGGCGGTGAACTGGTCGGGCAGGTCGACGCTCCAGTCGTCCGGCTTGGCCCTGGCCGGCGCCACGTTGCTGCCGAGCGGGGCCCGGCTCATCACCTCGACGCCGCACCCGATGCCCGCCTCGATCACGCCCGAGCTCACCAACGCCGCCGCGAGGTGCACCGCCTGCTGCGACGACCCGCACTGCGCGTCCACGGTCGTCACCCCGGCCGTGTACGGCAGCCCGGCATACAGCCACGAGTATCGCCCGACGTGCCCGCCCTGCTCGCCCGCCTGCGTCACGCACCCGGCGAAGACCTGGCCGACGACCGCAGGATCGATCCCCGAGCGCTGGACGAGCCCGTTCATCGCGGTGGCCAGGACCTGTTGTGGCTTGAGCCCGGCCAGCCAGCCCGCCTGCTTGCCGATGGGAGTGCGAACGGCCTCGACGATCACAGGTGTGCCCACAGTCGCCTCCAGAACGATGCTCTGGCACCGACTGTAACGCGTTCTACTTTGTCGCGGAACCCTCCAGCACCTCCGGCAGGCCGAACGTCTCGAACAGTTTCTTCTCGAAGAACATGACGCCGTGGCTGATCCGCTCCCCGGAGAACGTCACCACCATGAGCGAGAACTGCCGGTAGACGCCGTCCTCGCGCAAGTACATGGCGAAGGCCGGCTGCCCGTTGGCGGCGGCCGGCACCAGCTTGAGATCGCCGGGGCCCTTGGCGGGGCACCGCGTCTTCATGAGCTCCACGATCGTCTCCGTCCCCTGGTACCAGCCGACGAAGGGCGGCATCTCCCAGATCGCGTCCTTGGTGAACTGGGAGACCAGGTTGTCGAAGTCGTAGTTCTCGAATGCCGCCACGTAACGCTCGAGCTGGGCCCGCTGCTCGGGCGACAGCGGCTCGACCGGGTCGTCGGGGCTCGGCTGCACCTGGTTGAGCTGGGCGCGGGCCCGCTGGAGGATGCTGTTGACGGCCGCGGTGGACGTCTCAAGCGCCTCGGCCACCTCGGCGGCCTTCCACTTGAGCACGTCGCGCAGGACCAGCACCGCGCGCTGCCGGGGCGGCAGGTGCTGCAGCGCGGCGATGAGGGCGAGCCTGATGCTCTCGCGCGAGGTCACGATCGAGGCGGGGTCGTCGCCGGCCGCGCCCGCCAGCGCGTCGGGCACGGGCTCCAGCCACGGCACCTCGTTGTTCTGCACCAGGGGAGCGGCCGGTTCGGTGCTGGGGGCGCCGAGACCGGTGGGGAGCGGCCGCCTGCCGCGGCTGTCGAGCGCGGTCAGGCAGGCGCTGGTGGCGATGCGATAGAGCCACGTACGCAGCGAGGAGCGCCCCTCGAAGCCGTCGTAGGCCCGCCACGCGCGCAGGTACGTCTCCTGGACGAGGTCCTCCGCGTCGTGCACCGAGCCCATCATCCGGTAGCAGTGCGCGAGCAGCTCGCGCCGCATCGGATCAGCCTGCTGGAGGAACTCCTCGGTTGTCGGCTTGTCGGTCATACCTCTCTGTATAGACCTCGCCACTGACAAGCCGATGAGTTTCCACCGCACGGCCGGTCCATTAAGGCGAACCATTTGCGGGCCAAGGGAATGACCATGATTTCGAACGTTTCGCGCTGGATGGCGCTGGCCGTGCTGTGCACCGGAATGCTGATGATCGTCCTCGACGTCACCGTGGTGAACGTGGCGCTGCCCGCGATCCAGAACGACCTGGGCTTCACCCAGTCCAGCCTCGCCTGGGTCGTGAACGCGTACCTGATCGCCTTCGGGGGCCTGCTGCTCCTGGCGGGCCGGCTGGGGGACCTGACCTCGCGCAGGGGCGTCTTCCTCGCCGGGCTGGCGGTGTTCGTGCTGGCCTCGCTGGCGTGCGGGCTGGCGGGCAGCCAGGAGGTGCTGATCGCCGCGCGGTTCGTGCAGGGCGTCGGCGGCGCGATGACCTCGGCCGTCATCCTGGGCGTGATCGTCACCATGTTCCCCGAGCCGCGCGAGCGTGCCAAGGCCCTCGGCTTCTACAGCTTCGTCGCCTCCGCGGGCGGCTCGATCGGACTGCTGGCCGGTGGCGTGCTCACGCAGGGCATCAACTGGCACTGGATCTTCTTCGTCAACATCCCCATCGGGCTGGCCACCGGGGTGGCGTCGATGCAGCTGCTGCCCAGGGACCGGGGCGTCGGCCTCGGCCGGGGCGCCGACCTGCTGGGCGCCGTACTGATCACCGCGGCCCTGATGCTGGGGGTCTACACGATCGTCAAGCCCGCCGCCGAGCTGGGCTGGGGCTCGGCGCAGACGCTGTCGCTCGGGGGCGCCTCCGTTCTGCTGCTCCTGCTGTTCGTGCTGCGCGAGGCCACGGCCCGCGAGCCGCTGGTCCCGCTGCGGATCTTCCGCTCCGCGAACGTCTCCGGCGCGAACGCCATCCAGGCGCTGACCGTGGCCGGCATGTTCGGGATGTTCTTCCTGGGGACGCTGTATCTGCAGCGGGTGCTCGGGTACGACTCGCTCGCCACGGGCCTGGCGTTCCTGCCGCAGAGTGTCCTGATGGGGGTGTTGTCGCTGCGTTACTCCGAGCGGCTGGTCACCCGGTTCGGCGCCAGGACCACCCTGCTGGGCGGGCTGGCGCTGATCGCCGCCGGGCTGGCGCTGTTCGCCCGGGTCCCGGTGGGCGGGAGTTACCTGGTGGCCGTGCTGCCCGCGACGCTGCTGCTCGGTGTGGGAATCAGCGGCGCGTTCCCGGCGCTGGCCGCGCTGGCCATGTCCGGCGCCACGCGGGACGACGCCGGGCTGGCCTCGGGCCTGGTGAACACGACCACGCAGGTGGGCGCCGCGATGGGGCTGGCCGTGCTGGCCACGCTGTCGGCCACCCGGACCGGCCGGCTCGCCGCCGAGGGCCGGTCCGAGGCGGAGGCGCTGACCGGCGGGTACCAGCTCGCGTTCCTGATCGGGACGGCCCTCGTCGCGGTGTCCTTCGTCATCGCGCTCACGGTGCTCAAGCCGGAACGCCCTGAGCCTGCTGAGGAGGCCCACGACGAGCTCCCACTCCACGCGGGCCGCTGACCCCCAGAGGTCAGTGGACGACAGTGAGGACGATCTTGCCGGTGGTGCGGTTCGTCTCGCCGAGCTCGTGGGCCTTGGCGGCCTCGGCCAGCGGGAGGGCGGCGGCGATCTCCACCCGCAGCCGGCCCGCCTCCACCAGGGCCGCGAGCGCGCGCATCGCGGCCTGGTCCGGCTCAACCAGCATGGTCGCCGAGCGGATGCCCAGCTCGTCGGCCTTCGCCCGGTCGCTCGCGTCAAGCTTGCTGAGCACGATCGAGACGAGCGTGCCACCCGCCCGCATGGTGCGCAGCGAGCGCGCGCCGTAGTCGCCGCCGATGGCGTCGAGCACCACGTCCACGTCCCGCACGACCTCGGCGAAGTCCTCGTTCCGGTAGTCGACCAGCTCGTCGGCGCCCAGATCGCGCAGGAACTCGTGCTTCGCCGCGCTGGCCGTCCCGATGACGTACGCGCCACGCGCCTTGGCGATCTGGACCGCGAGATGCCCCACCCCGCCCGCGGCGGCGTGAATCAGCACGCGCTGCCCGCCCTTCAGCCCGGCGACGTCCACGAGCGCCTGGTACGCGGTCAGCCCCGCGAGCGGGATCCCCGCCGCATGGACATGGTCGATGTTGGCGGGCTTGCGCGCGAAATGCCGGGACGGCGCGGTCACGTACTCGGCGAAGGCACCGTGCGCGTCCGGGTACTTCAGCATGCCGAACACCTCGTCGCCCGGCTTGTAGAGCGCCTGCCCGACGCCGGAGTCCTCGACCACGCCCGAGACCTCCCACCCGAGCACGAACGGTGGCCCGTCCGTCAGGGAGCCGCCGCCCGCGCGGGTCTTCCAGTCGGTCGGGTTCAGCCCGGCCGCCTCGACTCGCACCAGCACCTCGGTCGGGCCGGGCACCGGCTTTTCCACCTCGACCATCTTCAGCACTTCTGGGCCACCCAGGGTGTCCTGGCTGATCGCTTTCATCTTCATGGGACCAGCCTGCTAAGAGAGGCGCCAAGCTCGCGAGTGGCCCAAAGGCCATTCTGTGTAAAGATCGGGCCATGCATCGAGTCGTCGTTCTCGCCGTTGACGGGATCATCCCGTTCGAGTTGAGCGTTCCCTCCCGGATTTTCGGCGTCGCGCAGGGCGCCGGCGGCGAGCCGCTCTACGAGGTGGTCACCTGCACGCCCGACGGCAGGCCCGTCGCCACCGCCGCCGACTACTCGGTCCTGGTCGAGCACGACGCGAGCGCGCTGGAGAGTGCGGACACGGTGGTGCTGCCCGCCGCGGGATGGTACTCCGAGGTCACGACCAAGGACGCGCTGCCCGCCCCGCTCGCTGGAGCGCTCGCCAGGATCCGGCCCGGCGCCAGGATCGTCTCCATCTGTCTCGGTACGTTCGTGCTGGCGGCCGCGGGCCTGCTCGACGGACGTCCGGCGACCACGCACTGGCGTGATGCCAGGCGGTTCGCCGCCGCGTTCCCGAAGGTCCGGGTGGACGCGGACGTGCTCTTCGTGGACGACGGCGACGTGCTGACCTCGGCCGGCGCATCGGCCGGGGTCGACCTCTGCCTCCACCTCGTCCGCCGCGACCACGGCAGCCGGGTCGCCAACCAGGTGGCCAGGATGTGCGTGGTGCCGCCGTGGCGGGACGGCGGCCAGGCGCAGTACATCGAGCACCCGGTGCCCGAGCCGTCCAGCGTCGGCACCGCCCCCACCAGGGCCTGGGCCATGGAACGGCTCGGCACCCCGCTCCAGTTGGACGACCTGGCGAGCCATGCCGGGATGAGCAGGCGCACGTTCACCCGGCATTTCCGGCAGGAGGTGGGGATGAGCCCGGGCCAGTGGCTGATCCAGCAGCGCGTCGCCCTGGCCAGACAGCTACTGGAGACCAGCGATCTCCCGGTGGACCGCATCGCGGACCGAGCCGGTTTCGGAACACCGGCCTCCCTCAGGCAACATCTGCAGGCCGCGGTGGGGGTCTCACCACATGCGTACCGCCGTACGTTCGCGACGACTACCCACAGCGGGAAATGACGCTCTCAGATGCCGGCGAGCAGCCTTGCCGCGGCGGTTTCGATGCGGCGCTGGATCTGGTCGTAGGTGCGGCGGCCGCGCAGCATCTCGAGGAGCTCCTGCACCCACACGCTGGCCAGGGAGCCCGCGAGGTCGAGCTGCTCCTCGCTCGCGTCTTCGAGGCTCAGGCCGTCGGCCGAGACGCGTAGCAGCAGCCCCGTCATGCGCTCGCCGAACGGCGTCTGCACCTCTGCCATGATCAGCGAGCGGATGAGCGCGTCGGCCAGCTCCGGCTCGCGCATGAGCCCGCGCGTCGCTCTCATCAGCACGTCCACCGCGCGGCTCGACGGGGTGGCGGCCCCGGGCGGCCTGCGCTCGATGCTGCTTTCCAGCAGGTCGATCTCCTCGCCGACCACCGCCACCACCAGGTCCATCTTGGAGGGGAAGTAGCGGTAGAGGGTGCCGAGCGCCACGCCCGCGCGCTCGGCCACCGTGCGCATCTGCATGGCCTCGACCCCGCCGCGCGAGGCGAGTGCGGCGGCCGCCTGGACGATGCGCTTGCGGCGTTGGTGCTGGCTGCGCGTACGGACGCTGTGCCCGCCCGTCGTGGGGTGGCTCTCCATGGTCCCCTCGGTGTCGCTGGAGGGCGCGGCGATCGTCGCGTGCGTGGTACGCATAAGAACACGTTATCTGATTTCTTGATATCGCGGCTTGTTACTCGCGGGTCACAAAGTGGCCGTATAGCCCCATGTCTTCGGCGTTACAGGCATATGTCCCGACTTATCGGCATGGGGTGGCACTGGACAGATATTAGAATCTGTTCTAGTTTGCGATCGGTTGGCCGAGCGCTTGGTGGAGGCCCTGGATGACCGCGGACACGCTGGCGGCCCTGCTCCTCGCACGGGCCGGGGACGATCGACCTGGGCTGATGTTCGAGGACAAGGCGTGGTCGTGGCGCGAGCATGTGGCCGCCTGCCGGGCTGCCGGGGCCTGGCTGTCCGGGCATGGGGCCCGGTTGCACGTCGGGGTGCTCAGCGAGAACGTCCCGGAGCTGGTGTTCCTCGTGGGCGGGGCGGCGCTGTCCGGGCACGTGGTCGTCGCGCTGAACCCGACGCGGTCGGTCGATGAGCTGATCCGCGACGCCCGCGCCACCGATGTGGACCTGCTCCTGGCCGACGACCCCTATGCGTCGGCGGCCGGTCAGGTGTCCGAGGCGCTGGGGGTGGACGCGATGCCCCTGTCCGCGGCCGGGCTCGAGCCGCCTGCCACGCCGGAGGATGCGCCCGGGGACCTCGTGATGCTGATCTTCACCTCCGGCACCTCGGGCCGCCCCCGCGCCGTGCGGATCACACAGCGCAAGCTCGCCCTGCCCGGGATGAGCCTGGGGGCGCGGCTCACGCCTGCCGACGTCGTGTACTGCTCGATGCCGCTGTTCCACTCCGGCGCCCTGATGGCCGCCTACGCCCCGGCCGTGGCGTCGGGGGCGGCGCTGGTGCTGCGGCGCCGGTTCTCCGCGTCGGGCCTGCTGCCGGACATCAGACGGTACGGCTGCACGTACCTGCACTATGTCGGCAAAGCGCTCTCCTATGTCCTGGCCACTCCGGAACGCGCGGACGACGCCGACAATCCGCTGCGGCTCGCGTTCGGGAACGAGGGCAGCGCGGTGGCGACCAGGAGGTTCGGGGAGCGGTTCGGGTGCCGGGTGATCGACGCCTTCGGTTCCACGGAGACGGCCATCTCGCTCAGCCCCGACCCGTCCGGGCCGCCAGGATGCCTCGGGCGGCTGCCGGCAGGCGTCCGGATACTCAACCCCGTGACCGGGAGCCCGTGCCTGCCGGGCCGCATCGAGGACGGCCGCCTGCTCAACGCGGAGGAGGCCGTCGGCGAGCTGGTCAACGTCGCCGGGCCGGGATTGTTCGAGGGCTACTACAACGACCCGGAGGCGGACGCCGAGCGCATCAAGGACGGCGCGTTCTGGTCGGGCGACCTGGCGTACGCGGACGAGGACGGCTACGTGTTCTTCGCCGGGCGCGGCACCGAACGCCTGCGCGTGGACGGCGAGAACCTGGCCGTCGCGCCCATCGAGGCGGCGCTGAGGGAGTTCGCCGGGGTGGTGGAGGCGGCGGTCTATCCGGTGCCCGACCCGGCGGCCGGCGACCAGGTCATGGCGGCGCTCGTGCTGGAGGGCGGCTTCGACCCGGACGCGTTCACGGCGTTCCTCGCTTCGCGCCGCGATCTGGGTGCAAAGTCCTTGCCTCGATTTATCCGCCTTTCTGGGGATCTGCCCCAGACGCCCTCGCACAAGGTCCTCAAACGGGTCCTCGCCCGCGAGGGCTGGCGCACCGCCGACCCGGTCTGGCGGCGCACGGGTTCGGGGCTCCGGCCGCTGACCCACGCGGACGTCAAGGGGATCGAGGAGGAGTTCGTACGGCACGGCAGGCAACACCTCTTGGAGACGTGAATGGACTTCAACCTGGACGAAACCCAACAGGACCTGCGGAAGTTGGCGGCCGAGGTGCTGGCCAAAGAGGACGGCGAGCGATTGCGGCAGGCCGGGCTCATGAGCGTGTGCGTGCCGGAGGAGGCGGGCGGAGCCGGGCTCGGGCCGGTTGAGATGGCCGTGGTGCTGCGGGAGGTGGGTGCGCGCGCGGCCCCGGTGCCCGCGCTGCCCACGTTGGTGAGCACGCTGACCCTGGCCCACTTCGGCACCCTTGACCAGCAGCGCCGCTTGAGCTCTGGGGCCACTGTCGCGCTTCGCGAGCCCGGGAGGGCACTGGCCGACCCGCCCCTGACCGCCGCCAGGACTGTTGACGGCGGCTGGGCGTTGACCGGCCGCAAGGTCTCGGTGCCCTACCCCGAGGCCCCGGTGCTGATCGGCGCCGACGAGGGCTTGTTCCTGGTCGGGTCGCCGTCCGCCACCCCGGAGTACACCTCCACCGGCGAGCCCGCCGCCACAATCGTGCTGGACGGCACCCCGGCCGAGCGGGTCGCGGGCCCCGAGGCGGTCACCGGAGCCAGGCGGCTGTTCATGGCGGCCGTGGCCGCCCAGGCCAGTGGCGTGCTGGCCGGCGCCCTGGAGCTGACCACCGGATACGTCAGGACGAGGAAGCAGTTCGGCCGGGCGCTGGCCGAGTTCCAGGCCGTGACCATGCAGATCGCCGACGTCTACATCGCGGCGCGGGCCCTGGACGTGGCCATGTGGTCGGCGGTCTGGCGCCTGGGGGAGGGCCTGCCGGCCGACCAGGACCTGGCGCTTGCCGCGTACCACGTCAGCGAGGCGTTCAGGGCCCTCTACACCTGCCAGCACCTGCACGGCGGCCTGGGGCTGGACGTGACGTACCCGCTGCATCGCTACTTCGCCCAGGCCAAGCACCTGTCCCACCTGCTCGGCGGCGCAGACGCCCAGCTCGACCTGATCGGAGCGCTCGTCTGATGCTGATCGACCTGACCCCCGCCCAGCGCGCACTGCGGGACGAGCTCCGCGAGTACTTTCAGGGCTGCCTCACCGCCGATGACCGCAGGAAGATCGCCGAGGACCCGTTCGGCGAGGCGTACATGGAGCACTGCCGCCGCCTCGGCCGCGACGGCAAGCTGGGTCTCGGCTGGCCCAAGGAGTACGGCGGAGGCGGTTACGGCCCCCTCGAGCAGCAGATCTTCGCCAACGAGATAGCCCGGGCGGGCGTCCCGTACCCGATCATCACGGTGCAGACCGTGGGGCCGACACTCATGCAGTACGGCACGCAGGAGCAGAAGGACCTCTTCCTGCCGCGCATCCTCGCCGGGGAGTGCCACTTCGCCATCGGCTACAGCGAGCCCGAGGCCGGCACCGACCTGGCCTCCCTGCGTACCACGGCGGTGCTGGACGGCGAGCACTACGTCGTCAACGGCCAGAAGGTCTTCACCAGCGGCGCGCACTACGCCCAGTACATCTGGCTGGCCGCCCGCACGAACCCCGAGGCCAAGAAGCACAAGGGCATCACCATGATGATCGCCTCCACGGACGATCCCGGCTTCTCGTGGACGCCGATCGTCACCATGGACGGCCGCCACCACACCAACGCCACCTACTACAGCGACGTACGCGTCCCCGTGAACATGGTGGTCGGCGAGGTGGACCGGGGCTGGGACCTGATCGTCAACCAGCTCAACCACGAACGCGTCACGCTCGGCCCGGCAGGCAACCTCGGGCAGACCTATGACCGCTTCCTCACCTGGGCCCGCCGCACGGGGCTGGCGGCGAATCCGGACGTACGGCGGGCGCTGGCCAGAGTGTGGGCGGCCTTCCGCACCAACGAGCTGCTGAACTGGCAGGTCGCCGCGAACATGGACCTCGGCTGGCTGGGCGCGCCCGACGCCTCGGCCACCAAGATCTACGGCTCCGAACGCATGCAGGAGATCGGCAGGCTCGTCGGCGACATCCTGTCCAGGTACGGAGACCCGTCCGACCCGGAGACGGCCGAGCTGCTCGAACGCATGGACCACGGGGTGAAGGGGGCGGTGGTGCTGACGTTCGGCGGCGGGGTGAACGAGGTGCAGCGGGAGCTGATCGCCATGCTCGGCCTGAGCCTGCCGAGGCCGCCGCGATGACTCTTCCCATGGGCGACGAGGAGCTGCACGAGCTGGCCGGCAAGCAGGCGGCGCTGGGGGAGGTACGCGGCACGCCGGCGCGCGACCCCGTGAACGCCCCCATGATCAGGCACTGGCTGGACGCCATGGGGGACGAGAACCCCGCGTACCTGGAGAAGGGGGTCGCTCCACCCGCGATGGCCCAGGTGTGGACGATGCCGGGCGTGCGGCGTTCGGCCAAGGACCGTTCGCCGGTGGACGACATGATGGCCGCGCTCGACGCGAGCGGCTACCCGGGCGTGGTGGCGACGAACTGCGAGCAGACCTACCACCGGTACGCGCGGATCGGGGAGCGGCTGATCCCGGCCACCCGGTTCACGGACCTGGCCGGGCCCAAGCGGACGGCTCTGGGGGTGGGGTTCTTCGCCACCTGGACGGTCACCTGGTACAGCAGCGAGGACGACGAGCCGGTCGCCGAAATGCTCTTCCGGGTCCTGAAATTTCGCCCACGGGCCGGGGAACGCGGCGGGACGTACCCTCTCCAACCCGCCATCAACCAGGACACCGCGTTCTTCTGGGAAGGCGTGAAGCAGGGCGAGCTCCGCATCCAGACCTGCGCCGACTGCGGCGAGCTCCGCCACCCGCCCGGCCCGATGTGCCCCCGCTGCCGCTCGGCCAACCGCTCCCACACGGTCGTGAGCGGTCGGGGAACCCTCTACAGCTACGTCGTCCACCATCACCCCCCGGTGCCGGGCAGGGAGACGCCGTTCGTGGTGGGCGTGGTGGAGCTGCCGGAGGGCGTACGGATTGTCGGAAACGTCGTGGACTGCCCGATCGAGGAAGTGGTGGTCGGCATGCCGTTACGCGTGACGTACCGGCGGATGGACGACCAGCTCGTCCTCCCGATGTGGACGACAGGGGAGGCGTGATGGAGATCGGAGCGGCCCTGCCGGAGCTGACCATCGACCTCACGCCCACCGTGGTCATCTCCACGGCCCTGGCCACCATGGACTTCACGCCGGTCCACCATGACGTCGAGGGCGCCCGGGCCCAGGGCTCGAAGGACATCTTCCTCAACATCCTGACCACCATGGGCCTGGTCGAGCGGTACGTCACCGACTGGGCGGGTCCCGAGGCCGTCATCGAGCGCATCGCGGTCAAGCTGGGCGTGCCGGCGTACGCGGGGGACCGCTTGTCCTTCAACGGGACGGTCGTGTCACGCGCGGACGGCCGGCTCACGGTGGAGGTACGGGGCAAGGTGAGCCTGGGGGACCACGCCACAGGAACCGTCACCCTGGTCGAGGAGGGTACGCGGTGTTGAGCGGCCGTACAGCGATAGCCGGCATCGGCGCCACCGAGTTCAGCAAACAGTCGGGGCGTTCGGAGCTGCGGCTCGCCGCCGAGGCCGTGCTGTCGGCACTGGACGACGCGGGCCTGTCACCTGGTGACGTGGACGGCATGGTGACGTACACCCAGGACTCCAACCAGGAGATCGCCGTGGCCAGGGAGACGGGGATCGGGGACCTGACGTTCTTCTCGCGGGTCGAGTACGGCGGCGGCGCGGCCTGCGGGACCGTGGCACACGCCGCCATGGCGGTGGCCACGGGAACGGCGCGGACGGTCGTCTGCTACCGCGCCTTCAACGAGCGCTCGGGCCGCCGCTTCGGCCAGCCCAACAGCCGCCTGACCGGCGAGCCCACCTCGCAGGGCCTGGAGATGAGCTGGCACGTGCCGTTCGGCCTGATGACGCCCGCGGCGTGGGTGGCGATGTTCGCGCGCCGCTACATGCATGCGTACGGCGCGACCTCGGAGGACTTCGGCCGGGTGGCGGTGGCCATGCGCCGGCACGCGGCCACCAATCCGGCCGCCTGGTTCTACCAGCGCCCCATCACGCTGGAGGAGCACCAGGCGTCCAGGTGGATCGTGGAGCCGCTGCACCTGCTCGACTGCTGCCAGGAGAGCGATGGCGCGGTGGCCCTGGTCGTCACGTCGGCAGAGCGGGCCCGCGACCTACGCAGATCACCCGCCCTCATCGCGGCAGCGGCGCAGGGCTCGGCCGCCGGCCAGATGATGATGACCAGCTATTACAGAGACGACATGACAGGCCTCCCCGAAATGTCTTTGGTAGGCCGCCAACTCTGGAACATGTCCGACTTATCCCCCAAAGACATCCAAACGGCCATCCTGTACGACCACTTCACCCCGTTCGTCCTGGCCCAACTCGAGGAACTGGGCTTCTGCGACCGAGGAGAGGCCCCGGACTTCCTCAGGGAGGGGACCATAGAGCTGGCCGGCAAGCTCCCGGTCAACCCACATGGGGGCCAGCTGGGGGAGGCCTACATTCACGGCATGAACGGCATAGCGGAGGCGGTACGCCAGATCAGGGGAACGGCGGCCAACCAGCTCACGAACGTGCGGAACGTACTGGTCACGGCGGGCACAGGCGTACCGACAAGCGGCCTGATCCTCTCAGCCGAGTAACCAACGGGTAGGTGGGCCGACGAGCGCCCACCCGTTGCCCGTCCGGGTGGTCGGCCTGCTGGACCCCACCCCGGACGGGCCTCGCTTTCGCTCGTCCCGGGCCGCGCCTGCCGGCGCGCAAAGGTCTTCGCCAGGGGGCGCTCCGCGCTCGGGGGGTCAGGCGTTTCATATTGAGGCGCCTGTCGGCGCACCCCCCGCGCCTTGCGGCGCCATCGCCCACCCCTTACCCAGTTACCGGGTTGGCCTGCTGGATCCGGGCCCCATCCAACCAGCTTCGCGGCACCGAGGTCCGTACTCCCGCCTCTGATACCGCGTCGTTTCTGGGGTTGGCATCTGAATCTCCTCGCGGACGTTGAGCCTTTGGGGGATTGACGGCAACTACAAGCCTTATAGCCGACCATGTACCTGCTGATAAGTTGCGTGCTCAGGCGCCTGTCAACCTCCGCCGTCTGCGATGGCGCAGCCGCTCTCCCAATGCCCTGAGCCTGTCCAGCTTGAGATCCATTGGATCGCCTTCGGCCGCATCGAGCAGATAAGACTTCAACAGCGCTTCCGTGTCATGCGTCATGGCAAGCCGATCGAACATGTCCTTAAGGGAGGAAAGCGCTTGGGAACGTGTGCCGGCATCGTCGGCAGAAGCGGCCGTCCCCCTCTCCACCTCGTTCAGCAGCTTCCCAACGGCCTGATGTGACATGCCAAGCAGGTAACCAATGTCGCGGTGGACGTAACCTCTTCGCGCCAGATCAGCTGCCGTAGCTTGCGTCGCTTCTGCAGCCTTTTGTTTGACGAGAGTCGCCGCGAGGCGGGTCACCAGCGTGGCCTCCAGTTCTGTAGCCACTTCATCGTCGGCCACAGTCAATTCGAAGCCGGCGTCAATCTCGGAGACGTCCACATCCAGCATCGTGGCCACCAGGTCACGCGCCATCTCCTCAGCTTGCTCCAAGCGCTTCACCTGTGTGTGGTAGCTGCGCTTGAGGCCCGGTCCGGAGACGGTCAAAGCCCACCAGCCGTCGCTCCTACTGGCGGTGATGGTGTAGGCGTCGCGCTTGCTCACTGCTCCTCCTGCTCCTTCGCGACCTCAGCGAGGATGCTCTCCCAGTTCTCCAAGATTCCTTTCGCCGTGCGCTCGTTGACCTCCGAGTGGCGAGGCACAGGCATCGCCTCCGAACCGGCATGCCACTTGGTGTGGCTGCCGCCTTCGGTGGAGTGAACGGGTACGCCATACTCCTTGGCGAGCTTGCGCATCCGCCGCTCCAGATCCCGCTTCCTCATCATCAGTGTAGGCTACCGAGGTTGCATAAATTAAGGCAACTTAGGTTGCATAATCGCCGGCGACATCTGTCATCAGCGCTGTTGCCCGATAATCTCCCCGGGAACCCGTCTGAGCCCGAGACGCTTCGCTGTGGACGCATGGCGTTCCTGCTCGTGTCTTGAATTGGATACCGCGAGCAGGTTCCGGCAGGCGTCGGCGATGGACCGCGCGGACGGCAACCTTCTCTAACCACCGCGGAAAGCTCGGGATTCACGTCTTGCGTCTCCAGAGCTTGCCCGTCGTCAGGTCGAGGTAGACGCGGCTGCTCGTTTAGCGTGAGTGACCGTGGTTCCCCGTCTTTTCCGGCAGGGATCTGGCACATGATAAAGATCACGACGTAGGCGGCGAGGAAACGTGGCAACGGTACGGGTGTCACTGGAGGTGGTCGCTTGCGCCGGTCAGCGCGTCTTGGGCGAAGTGCCGGCGCGTGAAACGCACACCGGTGGCGCGGGACGCGAAGGCGAGAGCACTGGGGATGGGGTCTTCGGTCAGATCATCCCTGTCGAGGCCCAGTTCCTGAAGGTGACGAAGGAGGTGCTCGGGAACTTCTCCGTGGCGAAAGGAGTAGGCGTACAGGCAAAGCTTGGTGATCAAGCCCCCGTCGACGAGGAGGCTGAGGTCGTCGCTCTTGATGTTGGCGACCACCGTGGCCATGGTCGTGCCCGACGACAGCAGCCTTGGTGCCGCGTTCACCGACGTGCCCCATCCGTAGTCGATCAGGGCCGTTCCGCCATCCGCCGCATAAGCCTCGACCCCGAATTCGCCGACGGTTCCGGGGATGACATCGATCCGACGCAGAACCTCGCGGGGAAGTAAGCCTTGCACGAAGCTGATGCAGAGCCAGATGTCGCCGGCACCGTCAGTGAACTCCTGATGAAGCCATTCGTACTCTGCTGCCGTCGCGTCGCTCATCGACTCGCCTTTCCTGGAGGATCAAACTCCGGGCGATCTTCGCAGTAGGGACTGACACCTTTCCGATCTGGGCTGTGCGGTTCTCACGCTGTCACCTTCTGGCGCTCCCGCTGTCAGTGACGGCTGCGATGATGCGGCTCAATTCAAGGAAGGACTCAACAGTGCAGCTAGGCTCAATGGCTTCCGAAGCGGATAGCGCAATCGGCAAGGCTGACCTGGACGTACGCGCCCGCCACAAGAAGGTCGAGGTCCGGCTGGCCGTGGCAGGCGATCCCGCCACACCCCCAGAGATTCTCGAAGCCATGGCCGCGGACCCCTCCCGCACGGTCAGGCGTGCCCTGGCGGCTCGACGTGACGCGCCGGACGGATTGTTTGGCGCACTGGCCGGGGACCCGGATCTGAAGACCCGTCAGATCCTTGTTGAGAATCCCGCCTGTCCACCCGTTGTTCTGGTCGCCTTGGTGGAAGATCCTCACGGGTCGGTCCGATGGTCGCTGCCGGACCATCCTGCCGCCGATGTCGAGGTCCACCGTGCCATCTGCCGGTCCCCGGACGAGGATCTGCGCCGGTTGCTCGCCGAGAGCCGAGGACTGGATGAGGAGACGAACGCGGCACTCGCCGGAGACCGCTCCCCAAATGTCCGCGCGGGCCTGGCAGCGCACACCGATGACCCGGCCATCCTCGCCACTCTGATAGCTGACGCCGATCCCAAGGTCCGCGCCGGCGCGACTCGGAACCCGCTCACCACGATGGATTGGCACCGCCTTCTCGTCAACGACAGGTCCGCAGCCGTGCGCGCGGCCGCGGTGCAATCAGGGAAGCTCCCTCATGGCGAACTGCTACGCCTGACCCGTGATCGCTCGGTCAACGTACGGTGGTGGCTGGCCGCATGGCCCACCACCCCGGAAACCGTCTTACAGGTTCTCGCTGAGGATCCTCATCCCGATGTAATGACTCAGGCCCGAGGGAGACTCGGGAAGAACACCAAGCTCTGAAGCGGGTCTCAAGCACGGCTCGGAACCGCACCGATCACGGCCACCGTACCATCGGGAGCCTGGCCGGCGGCGACATCGGCCTGGGAGCGAGTGGCCCATCGTTGGGGGCGACGATCACCTGTGAAAGTCGAAGACGATCCCTTGCCACAAACAAAGCCAGGTAGGAAATCAATCCCTGCCCCCGGCTCTTCGCTCTGAGCGCGGGCGACGAGAAAATCGAACCCGTGCTGTCAGCTTGGGAATTCTTGCGATATCAAGCCCTCTGCGCAAGGGATTGCTGATCTGGGCGGACGCTGGCCGAGAATCCGTGGGTCCCCGCTGATCGCTACGAGAACGGGCACGCAGCGGACGCGGGCCTACGGCCATTCGATGCGGACGAGATAGACCTCGCGCTGCCGGTCCAGGACCACATAGGTGGCGAGCCCACGTTCCCCGAACGGATGGGTAAGCATGTTCGCTCTGGGGTTCTTGGAGTTGTACGGGTCTCCGCTCCAAGGAGCAGTCTCCAGCAGCGCGAACAGCTCCGCGAGCGGACGTAGTGCATGATCGGGTAGTGCGGCGATCTGTTTCTCGGCTACGGGATCGATGATGAGCTTGAACACCTAGACATCGATCCCACGAGCAGCAAGGATCTCCCGCCATGGCCTTCCCTGCGGCACAGGTTCGCCGGCCAGCGCCTGCTGGGCTCGGATGTGCATCTGTCGGCGCCCCTCGGGATCCTTGGCGGTGTCACATGCGGAAATCCACCAGCGGTGCACGAAGGTGTTCAGCGCTCCGAGATCCAGGCTCACCCTGACCTCGTCGAGCACGGCCTTGAGCCCGGCGTCAAAAGCCTCACGATCTTCTGGGACGACCAGCGCAGCACGGATGGTCCGCAGGTTCTTCTCAGGCAGAGGTGCACCGACGGAGTCGAAATCCTGCGGTTGTGCAGTCATGCCAGCTCCCTTCCTGTCCCCTAGAGATTACAGAGGGAGGGTGACATCCTTCACGCACACGCGAGAAGACTGGGGCAGGTGGGGGCTCGCCCGCCCGTCGCCTGTCTGGGATGGTCGGCCTGCTGGACCCCACTCCGGGTGGGCATCGCCTTCGCGCTCGTCCCGGGATGCGCCTGATGCCCACCCTGGAACAGACGCCCGTGGGCCACTCGCTGGCCGATGAGCACACTGTCAGACGATGGGTCAGACTCTGGCGGGAAGCGCTCATGTAGATCATCACTGTCAGCCGAGGCGGGATCCTGCATCGACAGCAAGTCGAAGACGAGCTGACGTACGACCCGGACGGCACTCGGAGCAATCCCAGCCGCCGTGCCTGTCTACCGGGCCTCTCCTGACAGCAGTGCCGCCCAGATCGCGCGAGCTTCAACGATCGAGCACTGGTGGGTCTCGTGAACCACGTCTCCGGTTTCGGCCTGGAGGATGCGGCGGATGAGTGTCCGACCGCCGCCCTCGCACAGCTCGTAGAACACGGCCCGGCAGGTGCACGTCCATGCCACGACGCGGATGCGATCCAAGGCGCCACATGGATCCAGCCACGTGAGGCGGACGTGATCACGTCGGGCCATGGGTACATGCGGACTCAGGCAGCCTTCGCCAACCGTCATGACACACCCACGGCCACTCGGCGGAGTTCGGCATACCGAGCAGCGATCCTGCGCGCGGCCCGCTCCGGCTCGAAGGCGGAATGATGTGCGTACAACCAGCGGCCCATCCTGGAGCGACGTCCGGTCCACCACCGGTACCAGAAGCCATCCGTCCAGACCACGAGCCCGGTCCACACCGACACGAGCGCGAGCCCGCGCCCTTCGTGGACGTCGGCGGAGATCTCCATGCGCGCCAAGGCCGCGCGGAGTTTGTCGGCGGTTTCCAGCGCCGAGAGGGGCCGAACTGTCGCGCGTGCGGGATCGAGGCCTACCGGTTGACGCGGCTCGGGGCAGCAGGCGCACCGATTCCGCGCGTTTCTCTGTTCGTGCCGCATGTGATGTTCCCTCCTGTCGGGGGACGTGGCCTCTGGTCACGCCACGCAGGAGGAACCGTAGGCGCGGGTCAACGGGGAACCCGCACGTCGGTGAAGGTCAAGAAGCCGCACAAAAGTGCGGGTCAGACGATGCCCACCCGGCGAGCCAGCCCGCGAAGCTGCGGGGTGCTGGCACGGTGCTCCCGCTTGAGCAGTTGGGTCAGCAACTCGCGGGGACGGCCGCCGTAGCGAACGAGTTCGGGCGAGAGCCGTTCGGCTTCGAGGAGCATGTTGACCGACGCGGCGTCCTTGCGCTGCAAGGCGTAGGCGCGGGGCGAGGTCCAGGTGCACTTGGGCGCGGCGTCCGACCAGGCCGCCAGATAGGTGTGCCAGGTTGAGGGTTTCGCCTCTGTCGATCGCTCGCCGGGTGTCGCCGAACTCGACAGCCGCCGAGATCTCGTGAATGGTCACGTTGGTCGTGCCGAAGGCGGTCCAGAAGTCGTTGCGGTCTTCGCCGAGAGTGTCGGCGACCTGTCGAGCCTGGGCGAGGAAGGCGCGCACCGAGGCTTGGTCGTACGCGGCAGCGGCGGCGGTTACGGCGACCAGGTAGAGCGCGCCGACGATGGGCAGTGTGCGCGGAGTGGGGCGCCTGGTGGCACGCTGCAACGCGTCGGCCGCCTGGAGAACCAGGTGCAGTGCGCGTTCCGTCTCACGAAGCCGTACCAGGACGTAGCCGAGCCGGTAGGCGCTCACGGCGGCGAGGAGGGGCCTGTCCGCTTCTTGCGCGGCGGCCAGCGAGCGGTCAGCAGCTACCCAGGCGAGTTCCGCCTCTCCCACGCGGCGCAGGGTCGTGGTTGCGGAGTGGTAGGTCAGCGAGCGAAGGGTCTGGTACGCCTGGCGCTGGGCGGCGGGGGCATGGCGGCTCCCCAGTTCGGTGGCCACGATCAGACCAGGCAACCGCCTGCCGGCCTCGTCGTAATGGGTGGCCTGGTAGAGGCGGTTCACGCGGCGGATCTCGTGCCGCAGCCACACGATGCTCTCGGGGGGAGCCTTGGGCGTGCTGGGGATCGATGAGGGAGGAGAGGCCGTCGTAGCTCATCATCGCCTGCCGGATGGCCGATGCTGCCTGGTAGCGCGTCATCGCGTTCGTCTTCTTCACGGTGAGTTCGTCTACGGGCAGGCCGAGGATGTCAGCGATAGTGTTGAGCACGGTGTGGTTGTCCACGGCGCGCTGCCCGCGCTCCACCTGGCTCAGCCAGCTCTCGGAACGGCCGACGAGGCCGGACAGGACTGCTTGGGACAGTCCACGGCGACGGCGTGCCCGGGCGATCCGCTGACCGATCTCCCTGCGCGCGTCCATGCCATCACCCCTGCATCTGTCGCTCCCCGACAACGGCGTGCAGCTCCTGCATGATGCGTTCCCAGGATGGCATGCGGGACTGCGGCGGGGTGGACGGATCGAACAGGACTTGCACGCCCATCTCCCGAAGCGTGTCCAGGCTCCGCTCGAACGCGATGTGCCGGGCGAGAGCGTCCTTCAGCAGCGGAACGGCCAGGATCGGGACGTCAAACCCCATCACCTCGCACAGCAGCCCGACGGCGAAGGTGTCGGCGATGCCGTTCGCCCACTTGTTGATCGTGTTGAAGGTGGCCGGAGCGACGATCACGGCGTCGGCGGGAGGCAGGCCCTTGGGGTCCTGCGGCATGCGATACGTGCTGCGGACCAGGTCCCCAGTCAGGAGCTCCAATTCCGGAACATTGACGAAGCGTTCGCCCATCGGCGTGGTGACCACATGCACCCGCCACCCAGCCGCCTGGGCAAGGGGTACCAGGTGATGGACATCGCCGGCGGCAGGCGCGCCGCACGCGATCACGTAGAGGATGCCGCGGGTCCCTTGCAGGGGTTCCATGTCCCGTGATCCTAGTGAGGAGCTGGTCTCCGTCCCAGGCGACCGCTGACCAGCAGGGAAGTGCCTCAGTAATAGTGGCGAGCTGCGCTACGAACGCCCCGATCAGCTCGGAGGTTCGTGGATCGCGCCGGACTGCTGTCCCAGGCAGAGCAGAAGTACCGCATAGCTGCCACGCATCTGCGTCGGTGATCCCGCCAGCGCCACAGTATGCCGGCGACGAAGCAGTCATCGCGGCGCCGGCGCCGCCACCTGACGGCGTCGGCCAGCTCCGGAACGTCCGGCGGCACGCCACGTTCAGGGTGGATCTCGCATCGAGTCACCATTCGGTGAGGCATCTCCGCATGATTACCTAAAGTTATGGGCATAATGCGCTCCGTGTCATTAACAGACTGTCTAGTCTGAAATATGCCTATTTGTCGGGGGTCTGGAGGCGTCGGCGATGCGGAATGGCGGGACCATATTCGTCAGCACGTTCACGGTGGTGCTGCTCCTGACCTCAGGCTGCACCTGGGGCGGCTCCAACACGTCACCCGAGAAGCAGCAGGAGCAGGGCCTGGCGGCCAAGCTGGCGATCACGCCCGCTGACGGCGCGGAGAAGGTCCCTCCGGATACCGGGATCGGCGTCAAGATCACCGACGGCAGGGTCGCCAAGGTGACCGTCGCGGACGCCAAGGGACGTGAGGTGAGCGGGAGCACGGGCGCGGACGGGACGTGGCGGCCCAGGTGGCCGTTGAAGCCGTCAACGGCGTACACGGTGAGCGTGCGGGCCACCGGCACGGACGGAAAGCCGGTCACGGCGCAGGCCGAGTTCACCACGCTCAAGCCGAAGCGGGTGCTTGAGAGCGGTATGTCGCCGCTGGACGGCGAGAAGGTCGGCGTCGGGATGCCTGTGCAGCTCCTGTTGTCGCAGCCGGTCGCCGCGCGCGAGGACCGGGCCGCGGTCGAGCGGTCGCTGGTGGTGCGGATGTCCAAGCCGGTCGAGGGTGCGTGGAGCTGGGTGAGCGACCGGGAGGTCCAGTTCAGGCCGCGGGAGTACTGGCCGGTCGGCGAGCAGGTCACAGTGGTAGCCCACCTGGCCGGCCTGCGGGTCGGACGGAACCTGTGGGGCACCAAGGACCGCAGCTTGACCTTCACCGTCGGGCCCGAGCACATCACCAAGATCCGCAACTCGACCCACAAGGCGGTCGTGCGGGAGAACGGCGAGGTCGTCAAGACCATCCCGGTCAGCCTGGGGAAGCCGGGCGACGAGAGCTACTCCGGCGTCATGATCGCCCAGGAGAAGGCCGCGGACATGCTCATGGACTCGGCCACCATCGGCAGGCCGGGCGAGTACTTCGCGCACACCAAGTGGAACGTCAGGATGACCTACAGCGGCATGTTCTTCCACGCGGCACCCTGGTCGACCGGCGCGCAGGGCAACCGCAACGTCAGCCACGGCTGCGTGAACGCCAGCCCCGCCAACGCCCGCTGGTTCTACGAGTTCACGCAGCGCGGGGACATCATCAAGGTCACGGGGACGTCGCGCAAGCTCCAGTTCGGCAACGGTCCGACGCCGTGGGACAAGTCGTGGGAGGACTGGCTGGCGGGCAGCGCCCTCGGCAGCTCGATCAACGCCTGACGCTCGTCTCTGACGTCTGCAGCCGACTCCGCTCACGCAGAAGAGATCAGGTGCCTGACCCCGGACCTCAGCGCTACTAATCACTCTTAACGAGTCCAGCCGCTCCGGCAGACTTTGGGCTCATAGCGGCTATCCGAGTGTCGGACCGTCTTCGACGGCAGAGAAACGACACGATCACACGCTGACCTGACATGAGCGATTCGGGCGGTGCGCCGGGCTCGTTGAAACCTGATACCGGCCGCCGAGTCTGAAACCGGCCTCAAGGACCTCATGACGCTGGTGGGGGCATGACAACGTTCGGGCGGCCGTGGCCTGCCGGCCTGAGCACATGCCGATCGAGTGGTCATGAGTCCCCGTCGGTCACCGACCGTACGAGCACGCAACGGGCACAGGGCAACGTTTAGGGAGCGGTCAGTGCGAGAAACGGGATAGTCATCCTGATAGGGAGTTCCAGTTCGAGGTCTGACTGGCGTACCCGATGAAGCCTGTATTCGGAGGCTACGGCATCGAGATGGAACTCCTTCACCTCGATGATCTCGTACTTCTCGTCGAGCAGGATGAGCAGGTAGAGCGGGATGCCGGTGCAGGGGCGCAAAGTACCGATTCAGCCCCGCCCATCATGCGCGACGTGTCGGCCGGGGTCGATGCCGGCCGACACGTCGCGTATGACGAGGGTTCAGAGGGTGAGTCGGCGGCCTCAGCCGTCCTGGCGGAAGATGATCGCGACACCCAGGGCGGCGCTGGTGGGCACGAACATCTCCGCGGGGCCGGTTCGGGTGACCGGGACGTCGTTGTCGCGCAGAAGCTTTTCGGCGGCGGAAAGGTCGCGTACGGCTACCGCGTAGGCGACAAACGCCGGCAGGGCCGCCGGGTGCTCACCGGGCAGCAGGTCGGCGAGCGCCGATGCGGCCACGACGGTGACGTTCGCCCGGTCGAAACGCGTTACCCGACCATGTCGCGCCCGACCGAAGTAGCTTCCGTAGCGGCGCTCCAACTCGGGCAGTGCCGTGTCGGCCACGCACAGCACGCATTCGACCAGCCCGGTCGCGCCGTTGGGATGGTTGGTGTGCTGCTGGTCCTGGGGCGCCTTGACCGGCCTGTTCTCGGCGAACCCGATCCTGCCTTCCGGCACGCGTCCTGGTGACAGATCGGGGTCGGAGATCTCCAGGTAGCGAGCAGGCTCCATCGTGGTCCCCGTGGGGGTCTCGACGGGCCGCTGGATGTCATGCACGCCACCGTGGCTGACGCCATCGGCCGTCAGCCGTGCGGCCACGCAGTCGATGTCGGGCGTGTCGGCGATCACGATGTGTACGCCTTGGAAGCGTTGCAGAAAGGATGTGATGTTGGCTGCGGTGGCGCGGATGGCGGCCCTCAGCCCCGGCACCTTGTCGTCGGGTACCTGCAACGGGATCGGGCGCGCGTTGCCGGGCATGCGACCGGTGTCATCGATGACGGCCACCAGTTCGACGAAACTGCACGGGAAGTGCACGTGGGCGTTGGCTACGCCAAACGGCTCCGCGGGGCCTTCCGGTGTGGCTGACATGACGGGATAGGCGGGGGCAGCCACGGTGAAGCCGAGCTGTCGGTACCGCTCCATCGCCTGGTCCATGTCTTGCACGATGTGGCCGACGTGGTGCAGGCCGTTGATGTCATGGCCCATGACGGGCACCTCCGAGTTCCCTGATCCGACGAATATGAGAGCTTGCTATTTTATGAGAGCATACCGTCATTTGTGTGTGCGGTAGGATTTTCTACGTGGCTGGGATCGGACTGCGCAAACGCAAGAAGGCCAGGACCAGGGGACGATCCTGCGTGAAGCGTTCAGGCTCTTCCGCGAGCGCGGCTACAACTTCCCGCCTCTCATCGAGGCACTGGCCTCCCAGCCGCCAGGCGCCCCGATCACCGTGCTCTGCGGCGCGTTCCGCGCGGCATTCGCCGCCCTGTCCGCCGAAGAGATCGCCGCCGGACAGGCGCGCGAAGTGTTTGCGGCTACCGTGCCCGGCGTTGTCGCTGGAGGCGTCGCCGCGGCGGGCCACGGCCAACGTCGATGCGCTGCTGCGCGAGACGTTCCGGGTGGTGGCGGCGTTCGACCGGTTCCGCGGGGTGGAGCCGGCAAGCCTGCTGACGCTGGACCTGGCCGATCTCGGCGCCCGGGGCAAGCGAGGCAAACCCACCGCCAGGCCCGGCGATCCGGACATCTCGATGATCCGGCAGAGCTGGCTGCGGGAGATCAGCCGCCCCGGTCCATGCCCAGCACGGCCCCAACGAACTTGAGCGTCATAGCCAGCCGTGTTCCTTGGCCAGCAGGGCGGCCTGGAAGCGGGTGGAGGCGCCCAGACGGGCCATGAGGTCGGCGACGTGGGAGCGGAACTTGCGGACGGAGATGTTGAGTGAGCGGGCGGCGGCCTCGTCGGTGTCGTGGCGGGTGAGCGTGTGCAGGACCTGCTGCTCGATCGAGGACAGGGGCAGGTCGTCCAGGTCGCGGGCGCGTTCCCACATGCCGTCGAAGACGTCGGCGAGCATGGCCACCACGCCGGGCTGGCGGATCTGCAGCGCGCCCGCCTCAGGGTCCGCGGGGTCGGCCTGGACGAAGGCGACCGACCGGTTGACGATCGCCAGGTCCCAGATCGGCTCGGGGGTGACCCGGTGCAGGTCGCCCACGGCGTGCCACTTGCGGGCGTACGGCTCCTGGGCGGGATCTTCCAGCGCCTGGACGGGGAACAGGGTACGGCTGCGCAGCCCGCGCAGCAGGAGGCGCTCGAAAGGAGCCAGCAGGTCACCGGCTCCGTCGTAGAACGCGCGCCCTTTCAGGTGTGCGAGGTCGCCGGCCTCGGCGGCCAGGAGCCCGAAGATGCGCCGGACGACGGCCGGCCCGTCCGGGATGTGCTCGGCCAGATGGATGGGGCGGCCGCTGCGGTGCTCCTCGGTCAGTTCGGTGAGCACGTCCCACGCCACAGCCAGCTGAGCGAGGTCACACTGGGCCTGCTCCACGCGCCGCCGTACCAGCAGATCGATGGCGGTGGCCGGGGCGAGCGAGGTCATCGACCCGTCGATCAGGCCGAGCGTTTCGAGTTCGGCGAGCACGCGGCGAGCCTCGGGCATGACCAGGTCGATGGTGTCCGGGTCGGGATGCGGGTGACGCAGCAGATACCGGTAGAGACGTTCCTGTTCGGCGGTCAGCCCCAGACTGGCAAGACTCGTCATCACTCTCCCAAGGATTGCCGGATCTTCGGCTTGGCGAACGGCTGGGCCGTGTCCCATGGCCATGGGCGAGCCCGTCGGCCCATCCGAGCGCGCCGTCAAGAACGGCGGACGTCGGTGCACGCGTGAGGAGCTGGCCTCAGCCGCCCGGGCGGAAGGGGATCGCGACCCCCATCGGGGGAACCCCTCCGCGCTCTGCCAAACCGGGAGTGTTCACGAGTACGGCTGAGCAGCATCGACGACAGGTGCCGGAAGATCGCTTCCGTGTGTCACGAATGCAGGAGGAGTGTTATGTAGGCAGACATCTCTGATTGCAATGCTGCGTGGGAGATGAAGGTCATGGCCCTTCGGAGTCGCCCTGCGGGGGGAGATTCCAAACCGCCTCGTGCTGCGTTGGCTGAAGACCGTCGTGGTGAGCGATCGAGGAAAAGGCGCCTGCGAGGCGTCAGGTGGGGACCGGAAAGGCGAGCGCAAGCGAATCGCTGCTGACGTGTCGAAAATCTACAGATGGCATCGAAACTGGGGCGTGGAAGCGGATCCGGGATAAGTCTGGCGGGCGCCCGTTTATTGGCCAGGCGGTGCCCGGCATGGAGGCGACGCGAGTCCGGTCTGCTGCTCCCGCGTGGAACGTGAGAAGGCGTGCCCCGACACTGATCACCCTCCTGGGTGGCGAGAGGGAGTGCCCGAGTCAGGTGCGCCCTGTAGGGCCTTGAGTACCGTCGCGGGGCACGTCGGCGGACCGGCTCGTAGTAGCGGCGATGCCCCTGTAATGAGGGCGGAGCAAAGGGGCCGGGTCATCCGTGGCTGTTGTTCGGTCGGTCAACCGGGATATCCGGGAGGAACTGGGTGGACGAGCTGAAAGCGCAAGGCAAGCCGTTCGATATCTCGAAGCGGGAGGTCTGGGAGTCCTGGTGTGAGGTGAAGGCGAATAGGGGTGCGCCGGGGGTGGACGGGCAGTCCATCGACGACTTCGAGGCTGATCTTCAGGGAAACCTGTACAAGATCTGGAATCGGATGTCATCGGGGACATACTTTCCCCCTCCGGTGCGTGCGGTGGAGATTCCGAAACAGCACGGTGGCGGCATGAGAATGCTCGGTATTCCCACGGTCGCCGACCGGGTTGCCCAGACCGTGGTAGCCAGGCATCTGGGAATTCGCGTGGATCCTGTTTTCCATGAGGACTCCTACGGCTACCGGCCCGGGAAATCGGCCCTGGACGCGGTGGAGCGCTGCCGGCAGCGAGGATCAGGCCCGCAGGGTTCTGGCAGCGCTTGGGAACAGGATGGAGGACGTTGGGCTGCGACTGCATCCCGACAAGACCCGGATCGTGTACTGCAAGGACCAATCACGGCGTGGCTCGTACGAACATGTCGCGTTCACGTTCCTGGGGTTCACGTTCCAGCCGAGGCAGGCGCAGGACAAGTACGGGAGGCGGTTTCTCAGCTTCCTGCCTGCGATCAGCAATGACGCCCTCAAAAGGCTCGGTGCCGTCGTCCGTGGATGGCGGCTGCACCAGCGGGTCAATCTCACTGAGCAAGAACTCGCCAAGGCGATCAATCCGATCGTGGCGGGTTGGATGCGGTACTACGGTCGGTTTTACCGGTCGAAGCTGTATCGGCTCCTGACGCGCATCAACGCCTATCTGATGCGCTGGGTCCGCTCGAAGTACAAACGGTTGCGGGCGAGGAAGAAGGCCCACCAGGCGTGGCTGAGGGTCACCAAGCAGTACCCGAGGCTGTACGCGCACTGGCGCTGGATCACCACCATGCCCGCCGTCTGGTGACCAGGGTGACAAGAGCCGTATAAACCGAGAGGTTTACGTACGGATCTGTGGGAGCCGGGAGGTGAGATCCCTCCCGGCTACCCGACCGGATCGGACGTGATCACTTCCCGCCGCTCGCGACAGATGGTCACTGTCATGAAAACTGAAACCCCGGTTTCCCCCGCGCGGCGAGGACAACCGGGGTGGTTCTGGGTGGACAGTCGGCCTGGGCTCTGGCTGTGGGCTCAGGCGGCGGCTCCCAGCAGGAGGGCGGCGACCACCGGGACGAGGTACAGGATCGGGTAAACGACAGTCTTGTAGGAGCGGGCGCGGAGCACCGTAATAACGGCCCCGACGAAGTACACCACCAGGCCGATCCCGGCCAGGGTGCCGATCACAGGCACGAACAGGCCGACCAGCAGGCCCGCTGCCCCTGCGGCCTTGGCGGCGCCGAGCCAGGGCCACCATGAGGCGGGGACACCGTACGATTCCAGCGGTTGGACGACCCACGCGGCGCGGGTGAGGATGGCGTAGGCGGAGAAACCCACCCAGGCGGCGGCCAGAACGGTGACGATGATGTGAACCATGGGTGCTCCTTGCTTGGATGACGCTGGGCAGGGCCGCAGCGGCGGTGATCGGTGAGTCCGTCACTGCCTTGACCCGCCGCCGTTCGGCGATGTGACCGACGGTGGCTGTGATGTGCGTCATATGCATGGCGGTGAGGAGGTGGATCGCAGCGATCCGCCTCCCCACCTCTGTCAGTCGAGGACTGCCAGATTGAGTCGATCGAGACGATCGGGTTCCGCGATGACGTCGATGGCGGTGATGAGGCCGTCGACGATCGTGAAGGTGAGTGCCACCCGCAGGTGGCCGTGGGGAGCCATCACCAGGCCAACGGCGCCGTCGAGGAGGGCGGGTCCGGTGAACTGGGCCCGCTGCATGGCGGCCATCGCGCCCTTGGCGACGGGCTCGGCTCCAGCCACCACCACGGGTTCGGCGGTCAGCATGACGACCCTGTCCGCTCGGAGCGTGACCTCGGGGTGGAGCAGTGTGATCAGCGCTCGGAAATCCTGGCCGCGAGTGGCCGACAGGAAGGCCTCGACGATCTCCCGCTGACGGGTCAGATCGACGTGCGGCACGGGTGCGGCACCCTTGACACGGCGACGCGCACGGCTGGCCAGTTGCCGGGTCGCCTCCGGTGATCGCTCCAGCATGGGGGCGATCTCCTCAAACGGCACGGCGAACAGATCGTGCAACACGAAGGCGAGCCGCTCGGCCGGACTCAGGGTGTCAAGCACCACCAGCAGCGCCACCCCCACCGAGTCGGCCATCACCACCTCTTGTTCGGGAATACCCGCCGACGCGGGGCCGAGCAGCGGATCGGCCGCCTGGATGTCCAGCAGTTCCTCGTGGCGCTGACCGCGTGAGCGCAGCATGTTCAAGCACACCCGAGCCACTACCGTGGTCAGCCATCCGGCCATGTTCTCCACCTGGCTGACATCGGCGCGGCTGGCACGCAGCCAGGCCTCCTGCAGCGCGTCGTCGGCCTCACTCAGCGAGCCGAGCATCCGAAATGCCACAGCGCGCAGATGCGAGCGATGCTCGGCGAACCGGTCTGCCAGCCAATGCTGTTCGTCCATGTCACGTTCCTCCGTTAACCAGTGTCGAAAGGGAAGGATACTTTCCGACATATCGGCCCATAGAGGGAGCTATGACGTGCGAACGAGCTGCTGCGGTGACCCGCTTCCACAGCGGATTCACCCGATGGATCGAACAACGTCTCCTGCGCGAGGACCACGACGACCTCACCGAGGCGATCGGGTTCCTGGCCCGCACCGAAGGCCTCTCACCTGACGTGGTGGACCACGTCGCGACCATGACCGGCACCACGGTCAGCGACGTCATAGCGGCCTACCAAGCCGACAACACCGCATGGGCCGGTACTCAGGCGGCCTTCGACCGCTCCTACCTGGCTGCCCCGGCCGCGCCCGGCACCCCTTGAGCGAACACGGAGGCGACCCAGGTCGAACTGGTAGCGGTTGTTGTCGTGCGCGAACAGCGGCACGATCCTGGGATCCGAGGCCAGCAGCTGCTGGATGCGCCGGGCGGCCTCGAGCTCGTGGGCGGTGTCGGCGCCGCCGATCGTCCTCTGCCTTACCTGCTCTGTGGCCAGATGGGGCGGCGTGTAGAGAGTGTCTTCCATGAACAGCACGCTGCCGGTATCCAGGCGCAGCAGCACGCACACGTGGCCCGGAGAGTGGCCGGACGTGGGCAGCAGGATGAGGCCGCCGTCGCCGAAGTGGTCCTGACTCTCGGGGGAACGCCGAGGCGCACCGCCGCCACCCTGAACTTGCCGACCCCGAACGCCAGGCCCAGGCTAGGGCGGAACTGAATGCCTACGTAGCCGGCCATCACCTCAAGGAGCACAGATCGAGAACGGTGACCTCGCGGCCATGGAGTTGGAGACCCTCCGCGCTTACGCCACCGCACTAGGTGGACATTACCGTCAGCGTCGGACCTCACTCGATCAAGGTCGCGTAGCAGCGAGCGTATGACTGGCTGGCGGCCACGGCAGTGACGGCCGCCCACCGCCTGCTCGTCGTCGTGGATCAGCGTGATCGCTACACCTGATAGCGAAGATCGCGCGGTGGCACGGTGGTCTGCGCTTCAGACGTACTGCGCGGTAGGTCCTCATGGATGCACGAACATGGGCACGGAGAAGAAGACGATCATTGCGATCGCCACGCAGATCAGGAACCCGACGGCCTCCCAGGCCCAGTCCAGATGCCGGTCCTTGCGGCGCCGTACCTTCTCGGGCCGGGCCCGGTACTCCGGCCGCTTCTTGGGCATCGGCCGGGCACGGACCGGGCGCGGGGCCAGGAGAGAAGGCTGTGGAGCCGGCGAAGCCGAAGGAGCCAAAGGAGCCGAAGGAGCCGAAGGAGCGGACAGGGCAGAAGGAGCCGAGGGAGCGGACAGGGCCGATGGAGTGGACGGAGCGGGGGTGCTCTGGGGCGCCTTCTGGCGTGAGGTGCCGGCGGTCGAGGGCTTTTCGCGGGAGCCGTGCGCGGTCGAGGGCTTCTCGCGCGAGGTGCGCGAGGTGAAGGTTACTGAGGTTTCTTCGCGCGGGGCGGTTGGGGGTTCCTCGTCGTGCGGAGGTAGCCGGTAGATCGGCTCGGTGGGCCTGGCCGGGGTGGCCGGATCGGTGCGTCTGGAGGGCTTCGTGCGGGGGCGGAACAGCGGTGCCGCATCGCGGGTGGGCTCGTCTGTCCGCGGCGGTTGCGGGAGCGGTCGGGCCGGGCCCTTGTGCACCAGGACGTCTCTGGGGGCGAGGATGTCACCGTCGTCCGCCGCGA
Source organism: Nonomuraea sp. B19D2 (assembly GCF_040137845.1). Taxonomy (NCBI): domain Bacteria; kingdom Bacillati; phylum Actinomycetota; class Actinomycetes; order Streptosporangiales; family Streptosporangiaceae; genus Nonomuraea; species Nonomuraea sp. B19D2. The sequence goes on from NZ_JBEFAK010000011.1 coordinate 100,750, forward strand.
ACGGCTTCGGGACGTCTCTGGGTAAGAGCACGTCGCCGGTCGCGAAGGGCTCAGGGGCGTCCTTGGGTAAGATCACGTCGCCGGTGGCGAAAGGCTCCAGGCCGCCGGCGGGCTCGGGCGGATCCAGGAAGAACGGGCGCTCGTCAGGCGGCACAGAGCCCCGCGGGCTCCGCGGGTAGGGCCGCGTGTCGTCGAAGGCTGCCAGAGGATCCCTGAGGGGCGGGGCAGAACCCAACGGGTCCCTGAGGGGCAGGGACGAGTCCGCGGAATCGCGGAGCTTGGGCATGGGGGCCGTGGTGGCCTCGTGTTCGGTGGGCCGCGAAGCCGAGGGTGGCGTCAGGAGCTCCGCCGGGAAAAGGACCGTGCTGGTCGCCGGGTCCGGGTCGGTCACGGGGGGCTGGGGCCAGACCGGAGGGCTGGGCCAGCGGGGCTTGACGAACAGCGGGCCCGGGGCTGCCGTACGGGAGCCGAGGAAATGGATGCGGAGCGCGCCCGGCGGCTGGGGCCAGGGGAGGCGGCCGAGGACGTCGCGGAGCGGGGCGACCTGCAGCGCGCCGTACACGTCGGCGACCGGCTTGGGGATGCGGACCCCCGTCGAGGCGAGCGCCGCCCCCAGGGCCTGCCTGAAGTGCTGGCCGGCGCCCACCGCCAGCTCCTCGGCGGTGTCCGGCGCGACCTCGAGCACCCACGCCAGCTCCGCCTTGCTCAGCCCGCACACCGCGCACAACACCAGCACCTCGCGCTGATGCGGACGCAGCTCGCGCAGGGTGCGCTCGACCAGCGCGGTGGCCGGGTCGATCAGGGGGTCGACGGCGGGCGGCGCGTAGACGATGTCCCGCCGGTGGATCTCGCGGCGGGCGAACGCGTAGAGAGCGGCGCGGGGCGGCTCCGCGGGGGAGGGGAACCCGGCGACGCTGGAGAACAGGGACACCAGGACGTCGGACGCGGAGCCGAGGTCGCCCAGCTGGTCGGCGCAGTACGCGAACAGCCCGGCGGCATGGCGGTCGTAGAGCTCTGCGATCAACTCGGCGCGTTGATGCTGATCGGTGAGCGGCTGGGACACGGGCCGATCCTCTTGCTTTGGGCGGACGCTGAGGGTGAGGGATGCGCGTCAGGACTTTGTGGAGGTATGCGTCAGAAGTTCGTGGAGGTAATCATGCCAACACACCATGGTCCGGCGCACTATCAGTTCCGGATTTGGGGTAAATATCCAGGTCAACTGAAACGCTTCAGGCGGTACCGGGGACGACAGGGCGCTTCAGACCGCCGTAGTCTGTGCATCCAAGAGATCATGCGGCGGTCGTGGCAGGGGGCTGCGACCCCTGCCACAGGAGCCTGAAGCGAGAGTTCGCGCGTGATCACATTCGACGCTGTCACCAAACGCTATCCGGACGGAACGGTCGCCGTGGACCGCCTCGACCTCGAGGCGCCCACGGGTGAGATCACCGTGCTCGTCGGCCCCTCGGGCTGCGGGAAAACGACCTCGCTCCGGATGATCAATCGCATGATCGACGCCTCCGAGGGCCAGATCCTCCTCGACGGCACGCCCGTGCAGGGCATCGACCCGCCGACGCTGCGGCGCGGCATCGGGTACGTCATCCAGCAGGCCGGGCTGTTCCCGCACCGGAAGATCGTCGACAACATCGCCACTGTCCCCTACCTGCTCGGCTGGGACAAGAAGAAGGCCCGCGCCAGGGCCATGGAGCTGCTCGAACGCGTCGGCCTCGACCCCGCGCTCGCCGGGCGCTACCCGTTCCAGCTCTCGGGCGGTCAGCAGCAGCGCGTGGGCGTGGCCAGGGCGCTGGCCGCGGACCCGCCCGTGCTGCTCATGGACGAGCCGTTCAGCGCGGTGGACCCGGTGGTGCGCACGAGCCTGCAGGACGAGCTGCTCAGGCTCCAGTCCGAGCTGAACAAGACCATCGTGTTCGTCACCCACGACATCGACGAGGCCATCAAGCTGGGCGACCGCGTGGCGGTGCTGCGGGTGGGCGGCAAGCTGGCGCAGATCGCCAGCCCCAAGACGCTGCTGTCCGAACCGGCCGACGACTTCGTGCGGGAGTTCCTCGGGCATGACAGGGGGATCAGGCGGCTGCAGTTCGTCTCGACGGAGGGGCTGCGGTTGCGTACCGACCTGACCGGCACCGAGGACGAGCCGTGGCGGCTCGTCATGGACGCGGACGGCCGGCCGACCGGGTGGGTCTCCGCGTCGCGGCCCGACGAGCTGGAGCCGTACGGGACCTTCGTGCACGGGCGTGACTCGATGCGCACGGCGCTCGACGCGGCGCTGCTGTCGCCGTCCGGCTGCGCCGTGGCCGTGGACGACCAGGGCAAGGTCGTCGGTGTGGCCACGAGGGAGGCGCTCGACGAGGCGCTCGCGGAGGCGGCAGATGGCTGACGGTCCCCCTTCCATCTGGGAGTGGATCGGGCGCAACTGGGACACCGGCCGGGTCGACAGCATCAAGAACCTGCTCATCGACCACCTGACCATGTCCCTGGTGCCGATCCTGGTCGCGCTGGTCGTCGCGCTGCCGCTGGGGCTCGCCTGCGTGCGCTGGCGCTGGCTCTACCAGCCCACTTCCGGCTTCATGAACGTCGTCTACGCGCTTCCCTCGCTCCCCGTCTTCATGCTGCTGATCTCGGTGACCGGGTTGTCGCAGACCACTGTGATCATCCCGCTGACCTTCTACGGCATGGCCGTGCTCATCCCGGCCGTCGTGGACGGGCTGGGCTCGGTGCCCGACCACGTGCGGCAGTCGGCCGTCGCGATGGGGTTCACGCCATTGCGCAGGCTGATCGCGGTGGAGCTGCCGATCGCCGTCCCCGTGGTGCTGGCGGGGCTGCGGGTGGTGGCGGTCTCCAGCATCAGCCTGGTCAGCGTGGGTGCGCTGATCGGGCAAGGAGGGCTCGGCGGGCTGTTCACGCGGGCGTACCAGAACCCGTTCATGCCGCCCGTGATCGTCGGCATCGTGCTGATCGTGGCACTGGCGCTGATCGCCGACGGGCTGCTGGTGCTGGCGCAGCGGCTGCTCACTCCATGGGTACGGGCACGAAAGGGGACGGGTTCGTGAGCTGGCTGACCGCGTTCTTCGGCTGGCTGGCCGACTTCTTCGGGAACGGCGACAACTGGTCGGGCTCTTCCGGCATCCCCATGCGCCTGCTGGAGCATTTCGAGTTCTCGGCGCTGGCGCTGGTGCTGGCCGCGCTGATCGCGGTGCCGCTGGGGCTGGTGATCGGCCACACGGGCCGGGGCGAGGTGATCATCGTCGTCTCCGCGAACCTGGCCAGGGCGCTGCCCACGCTCGGCCTGCTGGTGATGTTCGTGCTGCTGCTGGGCACGGCCTCGATCTGGCCGGTGATCATCCCGCTGGTGCTGCTCTCGATCCCGCCGATCCTCGTCAACACGTTCGAGGGCATCAAGGGGGTCGATCCCGAGCTGCGGGACGCCGCGTACGGGATGGGGCTGCGCGGCGGGCAGGTGCTCGGACGGGTGCTCGTGCCGGTCGCGCTGCCGCTGATCCTGCTGGGCTGCCGGTTGTCGGCGATCCAGGTCGTGGCCACCACCACCGTGGCCGCGTACACGGGACTCGGCGGCCTCGGAAGGTACGTGATCGACGGTTTCGCGACGAAGGATTACGCGAGCGTTGTCGGGGGTTCAGTACTGATTGTGCTGTTCGCCCTCGTAGTGCAGGTACTGTTCACGCTCGCCCAGAGAATGACGGTCTCCCCGGGGGTGAGCCGGAGGCTGAAGGTTCGATAGTCTCCCCTATTACCTCCCGCTTTAGAAGGGAAAATCGAAATGGGACGCAAGTACGGCATCGCTGCGGTGCTCATGTCAGCGATGCTCGGGCTGGCCGCCTGCGGTGGCGGCGGCGGTAGCACTGGAGGCAATCCGCTCGACACCTCGAGCGCGGCGCCCAGTGGTTCGGCTTCGGGCGCGGGCGGGGGCAAGGCCGTCATCGGGTCGTTCGACTTCGACGAGAGCGCGCTGCTCAGTTCCATCTACGCCCAGGCGCTTGAGGCCAAGGGCGTGCAGGTCGAGGAGAAGGTGCGCATCGGCAGCCGCGAGGCCGTGTACGACCAGGTCAAGAGCGGCGGCCTGACGATCGTGCCCGAGTACAACGGCAACCTGCTGGCCTTCGTCGACCTGAAGAACACGGCCGCGACCACCGACGAGGTCAACGCCGCGCTGAAGGAGAAGCTGCCGGCCGAGCTGGAGGTCCTCGACTCCTCGCCGGCCGAGGACAAGGACAGCCTGTCGATCACCAAGGACACCCAGACCAAGCAGTCGCTGAACACCATGGAGGACCTGGCCAAGGTCTCCAAGAACTTCATCGTGGGCGGCCCGCCCGAGTTCAAGAAGCGGTGGGAGGCGCGCTTCAAGGAGGTCTACGGGATCGAGTTCAAGGAGTGGAAGCCCACGGGCCCGACCACCGCTGACGCGATCAAGGACGGCACGATCCAGGTCGGCAACGTGTTCACCACCGACCCCAAGATGACGGCGAACAACCTCGTGCCGCTGCAGGACCCCAAGAACATCTTCCCCGCCCAGAACGTGACGCCGCTGCTCTTCAAGGCGGGCGCGACCGACACGATCAAGACCACGCTGAACGCCGTCTCGGCGAAGCTGTCGACGCAGTCCCTCCTGGACATGATGCAGAAGATCTCCGTCAACAAGGACGAGCCCGCCACGGTGGCCAAGGAATGGCTGACCTCCAACGGCCTCGGCTGACGCCGGTGAGGGTTCCCGCTCGTCGGGGGCCCTCACGTTCCGGTTGCGCTGCGACTTCGCGGAGACTGTCTCTGTGAGCGAGTTCACGGAGGCGATGGCGCAGCTCGCGGCCGGGGTGGCGGTGGTGACCGTACGCGACGGGCGCGACGACCTGGGCGCCACGGTGTCGGCGCTGATGTCGGTCTCGCTGGAGCCCCCGCTCGTGCTGGTGAGCCTGGCCAGCGGCGGCTATCTCAACGAGGTCCTGCTCCGCCAGGACCGCTGGGCGGCCTCCCTCCTGTCGTCCGGCCAGGCGGCCATCGCCAGCCGTTTCGCCACCGCCGGCCGGCCCAGCGCCCGGCTGCTGCTGGCGGGCACTCCGCACCATCGGGGCGAGCACACGGACGCGCTGGTGGTGGAGGGCGGGGTGGCCGCCCTGGAGGCCGAGACCACCAAGGTGGTCCCGGCCGGAGATCACACGCTCTTCGTCGCCACCGTCGTCTCCGTCGCCTACGTCAACCCATCGCTCCAACCCCTGGTACGGCTCCGCGGCCGCTACCGTGCGGCAGGGACGTGATGCGCAACATCCGCCCAGGTCGAGGCGTCAGCGGAGCACGTACCAGTCAGGCAGGAGAAGGGGACCCGCGGCCGGGAGGCCGAGCTCTGCGGAGAGGCGGGCGAGTGGTCCCCACGCGTCGAGCCGGATCCGGGCCAGGGCGGCGGACTTGTCCTCGCTGGACTCGGGTCCGCGCAGCCGCTCCAGCGGGTTGAGCCGAGGATAGGTGCGGACGGGGGCGTCGTCGGCGAGGCCGGTGCGCTTCCTGGCCAGGGCCAGCGCGTCCTCCAGGCCGCCCAGCTCGTCCACGAGCCCGCCGGCGTGCGCGTCGGCGCCGGTCCACACGCGGCCGCGGGCCAGCTCGTGCGCGCGCTCCCGGGTGAGGTCCCGGCTCTGAGCCACCTTGCCCACGAAGTCGTAGTAGATCCGGTCGAGCCAGGCGTTCACGCGTTCCCACTGTTCGGGGGAGAAGCCGCGGGAGGTGGAGAACATGCCGGCGTTGGTCCCCTCGGCGACCATTTCCGAATTTATCCCGATTTTTTCGAGCATTTCGGAAAGGACCGGCTTGCCGCCGTACACGCCGATCGAGCCCGTCAGCGTGCCGGGCTGGGCCACGATCACGTCGGCGGCCATCGCGATGAAGTAGCCGCCGGAGGCAGCCAGGTCGCCCATGGAGACGATCACCGGCTTGACCTTGCGCGTCAGGATCACCTCGCGCCACACCGTGTCGGAGGCCACGTACGAGCCGCCGGGGCTGTCCACCCGGAACACGACGGCCTTGACGTGCTGGTCCCGCCTGGCCGCGCGGAAGGCGGCGCTGATCGTGTCGGAGCCCATCGCCCCGCCACCGCCGAGCGGGCTGCGCCCGCTGCGGCCGGTCCTGATCATGCCGGTGCCGTGGATGAGCGCGATCCCGTCCGCCGTCGGGTGCGGCAGCTTCTTCACGGCCGCGCCCCTGGTGTACCGGGACACGTACAGGAGGTGCGCGTCGTCGCCCGCCGCCTGCTTGACCTCGTCGTACACCTCGTCCCGGTACGCGAGCCGGTCGACCAGCCCGGCCTCCTCCGCCTCGCCGGCGGTGAACGGGCCGCGGTCGATCAGCTCGCGGACCTTGCCTGGGTCGAGCCGGCGCCCGTCGGCGATACCCGTGATGAGGCTCTCGGTGACCGACTCGACGATGCGGCTCATGGACTCGCGGTGCGGGTCGGTCATGTGGTCCTGGGTGAAGGTGTTGACGGCGGTCTTGTACTCGTGCCGCTGCCCCGCCTCGTACCCCACTCCCAGCTTGGTCAGCGCCCCCTTGACGAAGCGCTGCTCCAGCGCCACCCCGGTCAGCCCGACGTCGCCGCTGGGCTGCAGGTAGACGCGTTCGAAGGCGGAGGCCAGGTAGTAGGGCACCGTGCCGCCGCCGAACTCCCCGAACGTCTCGGCGAAGGCGACGGTCAGCTTGCCCGAGGCTCTGAAGTGGATCACCGCCTGGCGCAGCTCCTGCACCATGGCCAGGCCCAGCGGGTTGCTGCCGATCTTCACCACCAGGGCCTTGACCCTGGAGTCCTGCCTGGCCCGCTTGAGGCCGGACAGGACGTCGGACAGGCGCGTCTTGCGCATGGACAGCACCGCGGAGAGCGGGTCCGTCGGCGGGCCCTCGGTGAGACCCTCTGTGAGATCGAGCTCCAGCACCAGCGGGGCGGTGCGCCGCTGGCGAAGTTTTTCCACGGTTTCGAAGATCGCCTTGCCTGCCTCCATAGATGCCACCCTAAGCGACACGATTTGAGATGCGCTCAGCTGTTTGGAAGTGGGGCCCCGGTGACCGCTATCGCCGGGCGACGTCCCTGTAGTCGCGTAGCGTGATGTTCTCGGCGGTCCTGCGGGCGATCTTGGAGACCATGTTCTTCCCCGGCAGGTAGGGCATGAGCCTGTAGTAGCGGTTGAGCAGCCCGGCCATGAAACGGCTTGACGGAACCATGAGGTTGGCGACGCCGTCGCCCATCTTCTGGCAGCCGGCCGCGTACTCACGCACCTCCTCCTCGTAGCGGGCGAACGCGACATGGTGGTCGCCGTGCGCGGCGGCCAGCTCGCCCGCCAGGACGTACGCGCCGACCACGGCGAGCCCCGTGCCCATGCCCGACAGGGAAGAGGGGCAGTAGGCGGCGTCGCCGACCAGGGCGACCCGGCCTCGCGTCCAGGAGTCCATGCGGACCTGGCCGACCGAGTCGAAGTAGAAGTCGGGCGCGTGCCGCATGTCCTGCAGCAGGCGGTCGCTCTGCCAGCCGTTGCCCGTGAAGTGCTCCGCGAGAACGGCCTGCTGCCTGGCCACGTCGCGGCGGTCGAGGTCCAGCAGCGGGGAGCCGAAGTAGAAGACGGCCTTGGCCTCGGTGTTGTGGCGGGAGCTGTACATCGCGACCAGCCTGCCCGCGGTGCGGTAGGCGTGCCCGGTGTGGTCGAGCCCGAGGTGGTTGGCCGTGGTGAAGATCGCGCAGTAGACGCCGAGGTGCTTGACGAACCGCTCCTCCGGCCCGAACGTCAGGCGGCGGGTGTTGGAGTGCAGCCCGTCGGCGCCGATCACCAGGTCGAACCTGCGGGGCGGGGTGCGTTCGAAGGCGACGGTCACGCCGTGGTCGTCCTCGGCGAGCGAGGTGATGGAGTCGCCGAAGATGTACTCGGTGTGCTCCTTGGTGGCGTCGTAGAGAATGCGTGCCAGGTCGCCCCGGAGGATCTCGATGTCCCCGGCGAAGAGGTCGGCGGGCATTTCGCCCTGTGGCTTGCCCGCGCTGTTGACGTACGACATGGAGCCCATGCCGGTGCGGGCGCGTTCGAGGTCGGTCAGTATGCCCATGCGGCGCAGGATCGACAGGTGCGCCTCGCCGCGGAAGTCGACGGCGTAGCCGCCGTCGCGCAGCGCGGGGGCGCGCTCCACGATCGTGGGGTTGAAGCCGTGGCGGCGGAGCCAGTAGGCGAGCGCGGGGCCGGCGACGGAGGCGCCGGAGATCAGGATGTTGCTGTTCTTCATGACGCAGAGCCTGCTCGGGAGGGCTCACCGCCGGCTCACCCCGCGCTCACCCCACCCGGGTGAAGCTCGCACGGTAGGCCGTGGGAGTGAGCCCGACCCGGCTGACCAGGTGCTTGCGGAGGGAGTCCGCGCTGCCCAGACCGCTCTTCCCGGCGACCTGATCCATGGGCAGCTCGGTGGTCTCCAGCAGTTCCCTGGCCCGGTCCACGCGCCGGTGCAGCAGCCACTGGAGCGGGCTCAGCCCGGTCTCCGCGTGGAAGCGCCTGGTCAGCGTCCGCACGCTCACCTTGGCGTGACCGGCCAGGTCGGCCAGGGCGAGCGGGCGGTCGAGGTGCTCGAGCGCCCACGCCCGGGTGGGGGCGAGTGAGGTGCCGCGCTCGGGAGGCAGCGGCGTCTCGATGAACTGGGCCTGGCCACCGGGCCGTACGGGGGAGACGACCGCGAGCCGCGCCGCCACGTTGGCCACCGCCGCTCCGTAGTCGAGCCTGATCAGATGCAGGCACAGGTCAATGGCGGCCGCGGCGCCCGCCGAGGTGAAGATGCCGCCGTCCTCGACGAACAGGACGTCGGGCCGGACATCGATCGACGGGAAGCGGGCGGCGAGGTCGCCGGCCAGCCCCCAGTGGGTGGTGGCGCGGCGCCTGTCGAGCAGGCCGGCCTGGGCCAGCACGAATGCGCCCGTGCACAGCGAGGCGATCCGGGCTCCGCGGGCCGCGGCCTTCCGCAAGGCGTCGAGGACCTCCGTGGGAGCCTGCTCGCCGCCGCTGCCGACGGCGATCACGGTGTCGGCGCCCTCCATCGCCTCCAGGCCGTCCGTCACCACCACGTCGGGACCGCCGACGGTCGGCACCCGGCCGGGCCGCGCCGTACAGACGCGCACGTCGTAGTGGGAGCCGTTGTCGAACACCATGAGCGGGATCGAGATGTCGAAGCTCAGCACAGGGGGCACGATGACGGCGGCGATGCGGTGCATGGCCAGATCCTCCGGATACTTGGCATTCAGGCCTCTATGCTACGAGGCCGCAGGTCGGCACCGTTGTAATCATGAAATTTCATGTGATCGTGGGTCGCGGGGCCGCCGCGTCGAGGACCGCTCTGCTGCTGGCCGAGGACGGCGAGCGGGTACGGATGATCAGCCGCGCCGGCGGCGGGCCCGACCACCCGCTCGTCGAGAAGGTAGCCGCGGACGCGACCGACACCGATCGGCTCACCGAGCTGGCCGAGGGCGCGGACACGCTGTTCACCACCGCCGCGCCGCCGTACCACACCTGGCCCGAGCAATTTCCGATCCTGTCGGCGTCGCTGCTCAGCGCGGTGCGGCGGACCGGGGCCGACTACGTCATGCTCGGCAACCTCTACGCCTACGGGCCGGTGCAGGGGCCGATCAGGCCGGACTTCCCGCTGACCGCGACCGGGCCCAAGGGGCGGGCCAGGGCGCTGGTGTGGGAGGAAGCCGCCGCCTCAGGGGTGAAGGTCACCGAGGTGCGGGCCGCCCAGTTCTACGGCGCCGGCGCCTTCTCGGTGTTCAGCCTCATGGTGCAGCGGCAGGTCCTTGAAGGCAGGCTTGCCCTGGTGCCGCAGGAACTCGACGTGCCGCACAGTTACTCGGCGATCGGCGACACCGCGCGTACGCTGGTCGCCGCGAGCCGCAGGGAGCAGGCGTTCGGCCGGGCCTGGCACGTACCCACCTCGACCCTGTCGGTGCGGGAACTGGCGGGGCGACTCGCCGAGCTCGCGGGGGCGCCGAAGCCGCGGATGGAGGCGATGACCGAACGCGACCTGACCCTGCTCGAGTTCACCGAGCCGTTCTGGGCGGAAATGCACGAAGTGCTCGAGAAGCCCGGCCACCCCTTCGTCATCGACTTCTCCGAGACCGAGAAGATCCTCGGCGTGAGCGCCACCCCGGTCGACGACGTGCTCCGGGAAGTGATCTAGCGGTTTTCCGGGGCGACGGGCGCATCACCCGCCCGTCGCCCCGGTGCGGACCTAGCGGCTGTGCAGGGCCGCGTACACGTTGATGCGGGGCGTCGTGACCTCCGTCCCCGCGCTCGTGTACGTGATCGGCTTGCCCGTGCGCTTCAACAGGTCGACCAGCTGGTCCACCCCCACGTGGCGCCGCTTCTGGTGGAGCAGGGCCAGGGCGCCCGTCACGTGCGGGGCGGCCATGGACGTGCCGTTCAGCGTCGCGTACGTGTTCCCCGTGATCGCCGCCTTGATCGCCACCCCGGGCGCGAACACGTCGAGCAGCGCCCCCCGGTTCGAGAAGGAGGCGATCGCGTCCTTCTTGTCCGTGGCGCCCACCGCGATCGTGTTCGAGACGCACGCGGGCCACGACACCGCCGCGTCCCAGCCGTTGTTGCCCGACGCGACCACCGTGGCGGTGCCCTTGGCGAGGAGCTTGTCGACCTCGGCCTTGAAGTCGGCCCCGTCGCCCTCGTCGCAGGCCTCGGTGTACTGGCCGCCGCCCAGGCTCAGGTTGACGGAGGCGATGTCGTACTGGTCGGCCAGCAGGTCCGCGTACGCCATGCCGGTCAGGATCGAGGAGTCGTACGCCAGGATGCAGACCGGGCGGCCGGCGCAGTACGGGGAGCCGTCGAAGCGGCTGAACACCTGCACCGGGACGATCTTGGCCTTGGGCGCCACGCCGGCGGCCGGGAAGTCGGCGGTGGCCTGGCCGGCCGTGATGCCCGCGACGTGCGTGCCGTGGTAGCACAGGCCGTACTGGGGCTGCGGGGCGCCCGTCATGCACGCGGCCGTCTCGGCGTCGGCCGCGCCGTCACCGATCTGGAACTGGCTGCCGTTCGGGCACAGCGGCGTGGAGTTGTCGGCCGGGTCGGCGGCCGAGAAGCAGGCCTGGGCGACGATGCGGTTGCCGAAGGCGGGGTGGTCGTTGTCGATGCCGGAGTCGAGGATCGCGACGGCCGTGCCCCTGCCCGTGAAGCCCTGCCGGTGGGCACGGTCCGCGCCGATCAGCGGGATGCTCTCCACCAGCGAGGGCTCGTTGAGCCGGTCCTTGCGGATGGAGACGACGTCGGACTGCTCGGCGATCTTCTCGAGTTCGGCGCGGGTGCCGCGGTAGACGAAGAAGTCCAGCTTGCCCGCCACCTCGGCGGGTGGCTCCGCGTAGACGTTCTTCTTGTCCCGCTTGACCGCCTCCGCGGTGGATTGCACGGACGCCACCTGTGCGGGTTGTTGCACGCGGACGATGGCGCGGTGCTCGCCGCTCGCGTTGATCGCGGGGTCGATCTTGGAGTCGGGGTCGGCGAGGGCGGGTGTGGCGACCAGCGCGGCCGAGGTAGCGGCTAACGCGATGGCACCGGCCAGTAGAGACGGGAGTCTCAACTGTTCCTCCGGGGGGATCGGGGGTGTTTGTTGCAGAAGTGTAGTTAATGGGGCAACTGATGTCAGAGCATCACGCGTGGGCGGCCGCGGTGGCGTGCTCCGCGTCGATCCTGGCCGTGGTCACGGGGGCGCCTGCGGCGAAGTACCGGATCGCCGCGCCCGTCCCCTGCAGGTGCTGCAGGCTCTGCGCGACCGTGAAGCCGGGGTACGCCTGCTTCATCAGCGCGAACATCCCCGTCACGTGCGGCGCGGCCATCGAGGTGCCGCTGTGCACCGCGTACGTGTCGTCGGGCGCAGAGGAGGTGATGCCCACGCCCGGCGCGAACAGGTCGAGCAGCGAACCCCGGTTGGTGAAGCCGGCCAGGCGGTCGTAGTCGTCGGTGGCGCCCACCGCGATGGCGCTGGAGAGGCAGGCGGGGGCGACGATGCCGTCCGCGAAGCCGTTGTTGCCCGCCGCCACCACGGGAGCCACGCCCAGGCTCACCAGCGTGTCGAACTCGGGCTTGACCGCGGCGGCGACCGCGTCCGCGTCACATGCCTGAGTGAACGGGCCGCCGCCGCCGAGGCTCAGGTTCACCGCGGCGATGTTGTGGGTCGTGACCGCCCGCGCGACGTACTCGAGCGCCAGCTTCTCGTCGGAGATGTAGCTGAGGAAGCACGGCGGGGGAGTGTTGCCGATGAGGCAGGTCGCCGCGTTGTCGATGCGGGTGAAGACCTGGATCGGCAGGATGCGCGCCTCGGGGGCGACGCCGCTGGCGGGCGCGCCCGGGGTCATCCGGCCGGCGGCGATGCCGGCCACGTGCGTGCCGTGGGAACAGGCGTTCGCGCCCCTGACGATGCACTGGGCCGTCTCGGCGTCGGCCGCGCCGGGGCCGGTCTGAGTGTGCTGGTTGTTCGGGCAGAGCGAGACGGTGCCGTCGCGGGGGTCGGAGGAGGAGAAGCACGCCTCGTCAGCGATCCGGCCGGCGAGGAATGGATGGTCCCGGTCGATCCCCGTGTCCAGAATGGCGACCGTGGTGCCCTTTCCGGTCCAGCCCGCCTGGTTCGCCCGATCCGAGTGGATGAGGGCGGTGCTGGTGGCGAGTGCGGGCGTGCGCAGCTCGTCCTTGTAGACGGCCTGGACCCGCTCGTCCTGCTCGAGCTTCGCGAGCGTCGCGCTGTCCACCTCGGCGACGAAGAAGTGCGGCGAGGACGTGGCCTCCAGGACCCGGCTGGTCGAGGAGGCCTGCTCGAGGTCCTTGGCGACGGCTTCGACGCTCTGCCCGGGCTTGACCTGGATGATGGAGCGCACCCTGGACGTCGTCCGTACCTCCGCGACGAGCGCGGGGCTGATGAGCGGCCCGTTGCCCGCGCCGGACCGGGGCGCCGGAGGCTCGGTCTCGGCCAGGAGCGCCGGGGCGGCACAGAGCACGGCGGACGTCGCGACCAGCGCCAGGGCGCCGCCCAGCAGAGATCGTAGCCTCACGTGTTCCTCCAGGATCCCGGCTCGTGTACAGCCGCATACTTCCCCACCTGCGACAACAGTGATGTCAGTGGCGTATGTGGACCGGAGAAACGTTGGAGGCATTTTTGCTTCATGCGGGCTCAGAGCCCGCTACTTAATGTTTTTCGCCGCCTTCCTCAGCGCCGCAGCGGACGACTTGCCGCTCAGCCGCACCTTCTCGGCGGCGGTCAGCTTCGTGGTGCCGTTCGTGCCGTGGGCCCAGTTCAGCCAGGTCGTGAGCAGCGCGCTGTCCAGCTTGGCCTTGCTGGTCCTGGTGTTCTTCAGCACCCGGTACGCCTTGCCGAGCGAGGACGCCTTCGTCACCTCGGGGAACACCTTGCTCGACTTGCCGATCAGCTTCAGGTAGCAGGTGAGCGTGGCGTCCGGGATCGTGCCGCTGCTGCGGTGGATCTCCGCGGCCCAATTGGCGGCCGTCAGCTTCGTCGCGGCGGTGCCCCGCGTGCAGACCTGCGCGGTGGCCTTCGGGGTCGGCGTGACCGTCACGGTCACGGTGACCGTGGGCAGCGGGACCGGCGAGCTGGAGGCCGAGGGCTGCTCCGGCGCCGGGTCACTCGGCTCGTCGGGCTCGGGGCTGGGGCCGCTGCTGTCCGACGGGTCCGGCACGGGGGCGTCCTCGGCCGGCGGCGACTGCGTGATGGTCGGCTGCGGCGACGCCCCGGCCAGGGCCGCCGCCAGGTCCAGGCGCGGCGTGGTGACCTGCGTACCGTTGGCCTGGTACGCGTACGGCCTGCCAGTGGTTTTCAGCGTGTTGATCAGATCGGCCATCGGCGTGTTCGGCGAGGCCGCCTTCATCAGCGCAAGCGCGCCGGCCACGTGCGGGGTCGCCATCGAGGTGCCGCTGAACACGGCCGTCCGGTTGTCCGGGACGGACGACTCGACGTCCACGCCCGGCGCGAACAGGTCCACGATGGCGCCGCGGTTGGAGAAGTCCGCGATGGCGTCGTTGTTGTCGTTCGCCCCGACGGCCACCGCGGAGGAGATGCAGGCCGGGTACGACGCCCCTTCGAAGTACTCGTTCCCCGCGGCCACCACGGTCGCGATGCCCTTGGTCAGCAGGGCGTCGATCTTCGGTTTGAAGATCGCGCCTTCCTCGCTGGCGTCGCAGCCGGTCTCCGAGAGCTCGCCGCCCAGGCTGAGGTTCACCGCGGCGATCGGCTGGTTCAGGGTCGCCACGTAGTCCATGGCCTGCCGCAGCGACGACTCGAACGCCAGCAGGCACGAGGGCTCGCCGCAGACGTCCTCGTCGTTGACCCGGCTGAACACCTGCACGGCCACGATGTTCGCGCCCGGCGCCACCCCTCCGGTGCCGGCCGCGATGCCCGCGACGTGGCTGCCGTGCTCGCACAGGTTCACGCCGTCCGCCAGGCACTTCGCCGTCGTGGCGGCGGCCGAGCCCGCGCCCGTCTGGGACGTCTGGCCGTTCGGGCAGAGCGACTCGACACCGGGCTCCACGGCGGAGAAGCAGGCTTCGTCCACGATCCTGTTCCCGAACCACGGGTGGTCCCGGTCGATGCCGGTGTCCAGCACGGCCACCGCCTGCCCGCTGCCGGTGTGGCCCCTGGCCTGCGCCTGGTCGGCGCCGATCAGCTTGAGGTTGGGGCCGACGTCCACCGGCGAGTACGTCCTGTCCCGGTGGATGGACGTGACCCGCGGATCCTCGGCCAGCTCGGCCAGCTCCTCCGCGGTGCCCTCCACGACCATGAACGACTGGCTCAGCGGCTGGAGCAGCACATCCACGCTCTCGGCCGCCGCCTGGGCCGCGACGGGGGCGTTCTGCGCGGGCTCGGTCAGCTCGACGATGGCCCGTACGGTCCCGCCGTCGACGCCTAACCCCTCCTCCACCTTGGTCTGGCCTGGGGAGTCGCTGGGAGCGGGTGTCGGGTCCTCGGCGTAGGCCGGACCAGACAGCGGCAGCAGGGCCAGCGCGATCGTGCTCACGATCAGGGGGCGAAGTCGCACGCGTCCTCCGAGGGGGATGATCTCGGAGTTTAAGGTGATTTATCGGACAGGCACAGACCTCCTGGCCGGTTTCTCACCGAACTTTCAGCGTGCGCTTGGCTTCAATCGATCGTGGCTTCAATCGATCGTGGCCTTAAGCGTTCAGGGTGTCTCCCTCGTGAGTGAGCCACACAGCGCCGAGCGGCGGCACCCGGAGCGTGGCCGAGTGCGGCAGCCCGTGCCACGGCTCGCCATCGGCTTCGACGGTGCCCAGGTTGCCCACGCCGCTGCCCCAGTAGTCGTAGGCGTCGGTGTTGACCACCTCCGACCACTGGCCCGCGTACGGGAGGCCGAGCCGGTAGTTCTCGTGCGGCGCGCCACTGAAGTTGACCACGCACGCCACCGCGGACCCGTCGTTCGCGTAGCGGAGGAACGAGAACGTGTTACCGGAGGCGTCGTCGGCGTCGATCCACCGGAACCCCTCGGGCCTGGAGTCCTGCTCCCACAGCGCGGCGGTCTCGCGGTAGATCCGGTTCAGGTCGCGCACCAGCCGTTGCACGCCCTGATGCCCGTCGAACTCCAGCACCCACCAGTCCAGCCCGCGCTCCTCCGACCACTCCGACCCCTGGCCGAACTCGCCGCCCATGAACAGCAGCTGCTTGCCCGGATGCGCCCACATGAACGCCAGCAGCGCCCGCAGCTGCGCGAAGCGCTGCCACTCGTCGCCCGGCATCTTGCCGAGCAGCGACCCCTTGCCGTGCACGACCTCGTCGTGGGACAGCGGCAGCACGTAGTTCTCGGAGTACGCGTACAGCAGCGAGAACGTCAGCTGATGGTGGTGGTACTGGCGGAAGATCGGCTCGTGGCGCAGATATTCGAGCGTGTCGTGCATCCAGCCCATGTTCCACTTGAACCCGAACCCGAGCCCGCCCAGGTGCACCGGGCGCGAGACCCCCGGCCAGGCCGTCGACTCCTCGGCGACGGTCGAGATGCCGGGCGCCTCCCGGTAGACGACGGAGTTCATCTCCTTGAGGAACTCGACCGCGTCGAGGTTCTCCCTGCCGCCGTAGACGTTCGGCGTCCACTCGCCCTCGCGCCGCGAGTAGTCGAGGTAGAGCATCGACGCCACCGCGTCCACCCGCAGCCCGTCGATGTGGAACTCCTTCAGCCAGTAGAGCGCGTTGGCCACCAGGAAGTTGCGCACCTCCCTGCGGCCGAAGTCGAACACGTACGTGCCCCAGTCCGGGTGCTCGCCCCTGGCCGGGTCGGCGTGCTCATAGAGCGGGGTGCCGTCGAAGCGCGCCAGCGCCCAGTCGTCCATCGGGAAGTGCGCAGGCACCCAGTCCAGCAGCACGCCGATGCCGCGCTGGTGCATCAGGTCCACGAAGTGGCGGAACTCGTCGGGCGTGCCGAACCTGGCCGTCGGCGCGTAGTAGGACGTCACCTGGTAGCCCCACGACCCGCCGAACGGGTGCTCGGCCACCGGCAGCAGCTCCACGTGCGTGAACCCCATGTCGGACACGTACGAGGAGAGCTGCTCGGCCAGCTCCACGTACGACAGCCCGGGCCGCCACGACCCCAGGTGCACCTCGTAGACGCTCATCGGCCCTTCCAGCGCGCGCTGCTCGCCCCGGTCGGCGCGCCAGGCGTCGTCCCCCCAGGCGTAGGCCGACTTGTCGACCACGGACGCCGTCAGCGGCGGCACCTCGGTGCGCCTGGCCATCGGGTCGGCCTTGTCGCGCCACACGCCGTCCGCGCCCAGGATCTGGAACTTGTACCGCTCGCCCATCCCGATCCCGGGAATGAACAGCTCCCACACGCCTGAGCGGCCCAGCGAGCGCATCGGGTAGGCGGTGCCGTCCCAGTGGTTGAAGTCGCCGACGACCCGGATGCCGCGCGCGTTGGGCGCCCAGACGGCGAACGACGTGCCCTCGACGTCCTCGTGTTTCAGCACGCGGGCGCCGAGCGCCTCCCACAGCCGCTCGTGCCGCCCCTCGCCGATGAGGTGCAGGTCCACCTCGCCGAGCGTGGGCCAGTGCCGGTACGGGTCGCGCACCTCGTACGGGTCGTGGCCGGCGTACTTGACGCTCAGCGTGTAGTCGGGCACCTTGTCCAGGCCGGGGAGCGTCACCTCGAACACCCCGTGGGCCTGGTGTTTCATGTCGTGGGCCGTGCCGTCGTCCAGCACCACCCGCACCCGCTCGGCCAGCGGGCGCAAGGTGCGGAAGACCATCCCACCGGAGACCGGGTGCGCTCCCAGCACGGAGTGCGGATCGTGGTGTGCCCCTCCCGCGAGGCGGTCGAGCTCTGTCCTCATCGGCATGCTCCCAACCCTGCCCTATGATGACCGTCCATCCCAGGCACTGCCCGCTTTCACCGAGACAATCACCGAAAGTGCGAAATCCTGGGTTTAAAGAGGTCGTGCGGATAAGCGTGCTGGGACGCCCTGGGAGCGTGGGCTCTCAGCCCGGTTGCTTGATGCTCTCGATGATCCGGGCGAAGCCTTCCGCTCCGTGGCCTGCGTCAATCTGGCGTTGGATGAGCCGTTGGACCATGGCGACCACCTCGGTGCTGATGCCCTGGTCGGAACTGGCGGCCAGGAGGTTGCTGAGGTTGGAGAACTCGAGGCTCTGCTGTCCTTCGACGGTGTAGTCCCCACCGTCGATGACTGCGGCGAACCCATGGAAGGCGCCGGTCATGGCGGTCAGCCAAGGTGCGGCCATGCCCGCGAACTCGCCGGCCGTCACACCGGCGGGCGCAACCATGGCGGCGCCGTGCATGAATCCGGCGAACATGACGTACATGCCCGCAAGTAGGGCCAGGTCGTACAGGGACGCCAACCCGGCATCCTCCCCGAAGTAGGTAGAGGTTGCCCACAGATCGAGTAGCGGCTTGTGCTGATTGAAGACCTCTGCCGATCCGCTGTAGAGGATCGATGCCCCAGGCTGGCCGATCATGTGCGGTACGGCCATGATGCCGCCGTCCAGATACGCGACCCCGGCATGGGCAGCCCAGTCGGCCAACTCCCGTGACTGAGCCGGTGACGTCGTGGTTACGTTGATCAAGGTTCGTCCGGCCAGCTCATCGGAGAGCGGATCGAGCACCTCGTGGACCGACGCGTGGTCCAGCAGGCATACGATCATCAGCTGGCCGGCCAGGACGGCGTCGCCGGCCGTGGCAGCGGCCTTGGCGCCCTGCGCGACGAGGTCGTCCGCCTTCCCCGGTGAGCGGTTCCAGACGGTTGTCGCGTATCCGGCCTTGACCAGGGCGGCTGCGAGGGCGCTACCCATCGCCCCCAGCCCGAGAACGCTCACCTGGACGCTGTCGTTGGTTGTCATTTTTGGGGCTCCCCCTCGTGTTCATCGATCGGCTGAATCCTCTCGGCTGCCGGTAAGGTTGACCAGTACGGACTAATTAGTCGGGTACTCACCTGTGGGTAAGTACGGATTGGAGGGGGCGGATGGCAACATCGGCACGACGCGGTCCCTACTTCTGCGGCATCGACGCGGCGATGGACGTAGTCGCCGGCAAGTGGAAGTCGCTGATCCTCTGGGAGCTGCACCACTACGGGACCCGCCGGTTCGCCGAGCTCCGACGCGGTCTGCCGGGCGTCAGTGAGAAGATGTTGATTCAACATCTACGGGAGATGGAAGAAGACGGGCTCGTGCATCGTGAGGTGTACCGCGAGGTGCCGCCGAAGGTCGAGTACTCCCTGACGGAGCACGGCGTCTCACTCAACGCTGCCCTGGCCCCCTTGGGAAAGTGGGGCACCGAACGCATGCGGCGGATCGGGGCAGAAAAGGTCACCGTCAACGTTGCCGCGTCAGTGCGGCGATAGCAGCGGATGCAGCTGCCTGAGGAGCTCAGCGGGGGCGGAAGGCGGCCAGCGGGATCGAGATCCAGGTGGGCCGGTTGCGGGCCTCGTACACGACCTCGTACACCGCCTTGGACAGCTCGAACGCCCGCAGCAGCGCCGCGTCCCCGCGCGTGATCACGCCGCCCCCCTCCATGTATCCCTCGAGGAACGCGGCGCGGTTGCGGTCGGCCCACTCCTCGGCCCGGGGCTCCAGGTTCTCGGCCTCGGAGTGGCCGGCCAGCAGGTGCCTGGCCGCGTAGTCGAACGAGCGCAGCATCCCCGCCACGTCACGCAGCGGCGAGTACAGCGCCCTGCGCTCGGCCAACGGCTGCCCCGGCTCGCCCTCGAAGTCCAGCACCACCCAGTCCGTCGGCGTGCGCATGACCTGGCCCAGGTGGTAGTCCCCGTGGATCCGCTGCACGGGAACCTCGTGGGTGAGCAGTTCCACCTGGTGGTAGGCATCCTCGATAACGCTCACATGGCCGCGCAGCTCGGGCACCTCCGCCACCGCCCGCCCCAGCTTGCGCCTGAAGGCCTCGGCCATCCGCTTGACCTCGTGCGACTCGATGATGTCGGTGGGGAAGGCCGCGGCCAGCTCGTGGTGCACCTGCGCGGTGGCGACGCCGAGGCGCAGCGACTCGGCCGCGAAGTCCCCGCCCGCCTCGGCCGCGGGCACCTCGGGCAGCGACGCGTACAGGTCGCGCACGCTGGTCAGGGCGAGATCCCAGCCGTCGTTCGCGGTGGCCAGGAACTCCTGCGCGATCGCGAGGGTGGTGTCGGTCCCGTCGAGGTCCGTCTCGATCCACCCGTACGGCTGCGCGATGTGCGGCGCGCCCCTGGCCGCCAGCGCGGTGATGATCTCCAGCTCCGGGTTGACGCCGGGGATGAGGCGGCGGAAGAGCTTGCAGATGTACAGGTCCCCATACACGAGCGAGGTGTTGGACTGCTCGGCCCCCAGCACGAGGCTGCGCTGGGCGGTGTCGATGGTTACGCCGGGCACGTGGCGCATGCGCAGGCCGTTGTCGGTCTCGTCACGTGCCATGCCGTCGAGCAGCCAGCTCGTCCGGTCGGGGTCGTGGACGGCGTCGTACAGGTAGACGTCGCCCAGCGTGCCGATGAGCGCGTGCGTCAGGCGGTCGGGGAACTCGGTGCGCTCGCCGAGCAGGATCTGGTAGCGGTCGCGCGAGCCGTCCTGCCACACGGCGACGATCAGGTGTCTCAGCCCGTGCGTCAGCTCGACGTCCGATTCGATCGACAACTCGTCGATCGGGCGCCCCTTGCCGCCGAACCAACGCTGGCGTCCGATCCATGCGGCAAGGAGCTCATCAAGCACGTCCTACTCCTCCTGGGTGATCGCCGGCGGGAGAGTGAACCAATAGAACCCATGCCCAGGAAGCGTCAAAAGATACGGAAGTTCGCCAATTGCCGGGAATGGGACTCCACCCATCGTTTCAACAGGCGAGACGCCGACGAATCTCCGCAGGTCGAGCTCGACCGGCTGCGGGAAGCGTGACAGGTTGTTCACGCAGAGCATCCGGTCGTCCCCCAGCTCCCTGACGAACGCGAGCACGCTGGGGTTGGAGGAGTTGAGCTCGGCGTAGCCGCCCACGCCGAACACCGGGTGGCGCTTGCGGATCTCGATCATGCGCCTGGTCCAGTGCAGCAGTGAGCCGGCGTTCTTCTGGTGGGCCTCGACGTTGATGCCCTGGTAGCCGTAGATCGGGTCCATGATGACCGGCAGGTAGAGCCGGCCGGGATCGCAGTCGGAGAAGCCGGCGTTGCGGTCGGGGTCCCACTGCATGGGCGTGCGCACGCCGTCGCGGTCGCCGAGCCAGATGTTGTCGCCCATGCCGATCTCGTCGCCGTAGTAGAGCACGGGGGAGCCGGGCAGCGACAGGAGCAGCGCGGTGAACAGCTCGATCTGGTTGCGGTCGTTCTCCAGCAGGGGCGCCAGGCGGCGGCGGATGCCGACGTTCGCCCGCATGCGGGGGTCCTTGGCGTACTCGGTGTACATGTAGTCGCGTTCCTCGTCCGTGACCATCTCGAGCGTCAGCTCGTCGTGGTTGCGGAGGAAGATCCCCCACTGGCAGTGTTCCGGAATTTTCGGCGTTTGCGCCAAAATTTCGGAGATGGGGTAGCGAGACTCCCGGCGTACGGCCATGAAAATGCGGGGCATCAGCGGGAAATGGAAGGCCATGTGGCATTCGTCCCCGCCGCCCACCGGATCACCGAAGTACTCCACCACGTCCGACGGCCACTGGTTGGCCTCGGCGAGCAGCACCCGGTCAGGGTAGATCCGGTCCACCTCGGCCCTGATCCGCTTGAGGTACTCGTGGGTCTTCGGCAGGTTCTCGCAGTTGGTGCCCTCCTCCTCGAAGAGGTACGGCACCGCGTCCAGCCTGAACCCGTCGATGCCCAGGTCCAGCCAGAAGCGCAGGACCTCCAGCATGGCCTCCTGCACGTCCGGGTTCTCGTAGTTGAGGTCCGGCTGGTGGTGGAAGAAGCGGTGCCAGTAGTACTGGCCGCGCACCGGGTCGTAGGTCCAGTTGGACGTCTCGGTGTCGATGAAGATGATCCGGGCGTCCTGGTATCTGTCATCGGTCTCGGACCACACGTAGAAGTCGCCGAACGGCCCTTCTGGGTCGTGCCGGGACGCCTGGAACCACGGGTGGGCGTCGCTGGTGTGGTTCATGACGAGGTCGGCTATGACGCGCATGCCGCGTTTGTGCGCCTCGTCCACGAGCCTCACGAAGTCTCCAAGATCCCCGAACTCGGGCAGGATCTTCATGAAGTCAGCGATGTCGTAGCCGCCGTCACGTAGCGGCGACTCGTACAGCGGCAGCAGCCAGAGGCAGTCGACCCCGAGCCACTGGAGATAGTCGAGCTTGCTGATGAGCCCTCTGATGTCGCCGGTCCCGTCGCCGTTGGAGTCGGCGAAACCCCGGATCAGGACCTCGTAGAAAACCGCGCGCTTGTACCAGTAAGGGTCGCGCGGCTTTTCCTCGTCAAAGGTGTTGGGAATGGGTGTGGTGGAGCTCATGAGCCACCCCACGAGGGGCTCATGACGGAGGCGCTTTCACACACGTTGAAGACTCCCCGCTGAATTCAGTTCTACCGTGGCGCGGCTCGTACGGTGAGAATGTGGGCAGGCTGGATGTGGGGGTCGAGGCGTACGTAGTTGCTCTGCCGCCAGCGGTACGACTCGCCCGACAACTCGTCGTCGACGACGAACTCGGCGTTCCAGTCGAGTCCGATGGCTGGTAGGTCAAGGTCAACAGTCGCCTCGTGAGTGTGGTGCGGATCCAGGTTGATGACCGCCAGAACCACGTCGCCCAGCCCGTGCCTGCGTGTGGCCGGGTCATAGGCGCCGGGAAGCCGCTTCGAGAAGCAGACGATGTCCCCTTGGTCGACCCTGTGGAACCGTAGATTACGCAATTCCTGCAGTGCCGGATGCGCTCTTCGGAACAAATTCAGATGGGTGATGAAGGGGGCCAGGCTCCATCCCTCACGTTCGGCCGTAACCCAATCACGAGGCTTGTACTGATATTTCTCGCTATCTAGGTATTCCTCGCTACCTGGGCGTACCGGGATGTTCTCGAAGATTTCGTACCCGGAGTAAACCCCCCACGTGGGGGAGGCGAGCGCGGCCAGCACCGCCCTGATCTTGAAGCCGGGCACGCCGCCGTGCTGCAGGAACTCGTGCAGGATGTCGGGCGTGTTCACGAACAGGTTCGGCCGCAGGTAGGCGGAGGTCTCATGGGCCAGTTCCGTGAGGTACGTCTCCACCTCCGCCTTCGTGTTCCGCCACGTGAAGTACGTGTATGACTGGTGGTAGCCCACCTTGGCCAGCGTGCGGAGCATCGGCGGCCGGGTGAACGCCTCGGCGAGGAAGATCACATCCGGATCGGTCGTGTGGATGTCGGCCAGCAGCCGCTCCCAGAACCCGACCGGCTTCGTGTGCGGGTTGTCCACCCGGAAGATCCGCACGCCGTGGTCCATCCAGTGCCGCAGCACCCGCTTGACCTCGGCGTAGATGCCCTCGGGAGCCTTGTCGAAGTTGATCGGGTAGATGTCCTGGTACTTCTTCGGCGGGTTCTCGGCGTACGCGATGGAGCCGTCCGCCCTGATCGTGAACCACTCGGGGTGCTCCTTCACCCACGGGTGGTCGGGCGAGCACTGGAGCGCGAAGTCGAGCGCGATCTCCATGCCCAGCTCCTTGGTGCGGCCCACGAACGCGTCGAAGTCCTCGATCGTGCCCAGATCGGGGTGCACGGCGTCGTGGCCGCCGTCCTCGGAGCCGATGGCCCACGGCGAGCCCGGCTCGTCGGGCTCGGGGCTGAGCGTGTTGTTGCGGCCCTTGCGGAACGTCGTGCCGATCGGGTGGATGGGCGGCAGGTAGACGACGTCGAAGCCCATCTTGGCGATGGCGGGGAGCCGCTTGGCGGCGGTCTGGAAATTTCCGGACTTGGAGATGCCGAGCTCGTTGACGACCGAGCCTTCCGACCTGGGGAAGAACTCGTACCACGAGCCGTACAGCGCCCTGCGCCGGTCCACCCTGATCTTGTGGGACTTGGATCTGGTCACCAGCTCCCGGAACGGGTGCGACTCCAGCAGCGCGGCCGTCTCAGGAAGCTGCGCGATCGAGAGCCGGGCCCTGGGGTCCAGCTGCTCGTCACGCAGCGTGGCGGAGACCGCCAGCAGGGCCGCCCGGTGCCCACAGGCGCTGTCACCGTTGCCGTTGCCGTTCTGGCCCTTGGACCCGTTGCCGTTCTGGCTCTTGGCGCCGTTCCTGGGCTGGTCGTTCGGGCAGTCGGCGGCCCGTACGGCCCTGGCCGCCCGCTCGAACAGCCGGGCGCCTTCCTCGCACATGAGGTCGACGTCCATGCCGCGCGGGATCTTGATCTCGGCGTCATGCAGCCACGTGCTGATCGGGTCGCTCCACGCCTCGACGCGGAACAGCCAGTCACCCTCGGCGGCCAGGGACACGTCCACGCCCCAGCGGTCGGTGCCGGGGGCGAGCTCGCGCATCCGTCTCAGACGCCCGCGCTGACCGTCGGGCGAGGTGATCACCACGCCCGCGGCCACGGCGTCATGGCCCTCTCTGAACACGGTCGCCGAGACCTGGAAGGTCTCGCCGGCGACCGCCTTTGCGGGCCACTGCCCGCAGTCGACGACGGGGGAGATGTCCGTGATGGGAATTCGTCCGATCATCGCATTCAAGGGTTTGCGGCGGCGCGCTCGGCGCCACCGGAGGCTTTCCGTGTCGATGCAGCTCTGGTGGGCTGCTGTTCGCTTCCCGCCATAGGCACGATCCTTGCATGTAAATTGTGGACAGCAGTGGATAGACCTCCCGAGTGTGCCCGCGGGAGAGCCAACAATGAGGAAAGTTGCCCCAATAGTCCCTCTTCATGCCTTGTCCCGGAAGGGGTTTGAACGGTCTTGATGAGGGTGAAGGACTCAGAGGTCCCTCCTAGCCCGTAGGGTGCAGAAACGTGAGAGCTATCCGCCGGTTTACCGTCCGCACCGTCCTGCCCGCGGAGCTGGCCGCCCTCGGCGAGCTCGTGCACAATCTCCGTTGGTCATGGCACCCGGAGACGATGGATCTCTTCGCGGAGGTCGACGCCGACCTCTGGGAGCAGGTCGGGCACGACCCCGTGGCCCTGCTCGGCGCGGTCAGTCCCGCCCGGCTCAGCGAGCTGGCCGCCGACCGCCGCTTCCTGCGCCGCCTCGCCGACGCGGCCGACGACCTGCGCGAATACATGACCTCGCCGCGCTGGTATCAGACGCTGCCCGAGGGAGCACGTGCCATCGCGTACTTCTCCCCGGAGTTCGGCATCGCGGCCGCGCTGCCGCAATATTCGGGCGGCCTGGGCATCCTCGCGGGAGACCACCTCAAAGCGGCCAGCGACCTGGGCGTGCCGATCCTCGCGGTCGGCCTGCTCTACCGCCACGGCTACTTCACGCAGTCGCTGTCGCCCGAGGGCTGGCAGCTGGAGCACTACCCGTCGCTCGACGCGGGCGGCCTGCCGCTCACCCTGCTGAAAGACCCCGAGGGCGAGCCGGTCAAGATCCGCATCGCGCTGCCCGGCGAGCGTGAGCTGCACGCCCAGGTGTGGGTGGCGCAGGTGGGACGGGTGCCGCTGCTGCTGCTCGACTCCGACGTGGCCGACAACGACACCGCCGCCCGCGACGTCACCGACCGCCTCTACGGCGGGGGCACCGACCACCGGCTCATGCAGGAGCTGCTGCTGGGCGTGGGCGGCGTGCGCGCGATCAGGGCGTACTGCAAGATCACCGCACACGCCGAGCCCGAGGTGTTCCACACGAACGAGGGGCACGCCGGATTCCTCGGCCTCGAGCGCATCCGCGAGCTGACCGAGGCGCGGCTCTCGTTCGACGAGGCGCTGGAGGCCGTTCGGGCGGGCACGGTGTTCACCACGCACACGCCCGTCCCCGCGGGCATCGACAGGTTTCCCGTGGACATGATCGAGCGCCACTTCGGCGGCCCGAACGCCTGGCCGACCGTGCCCGTCGAGCGGATCCTGGCGCTGGGCGCCGAGGCCGATCCCGGCCGGTTCAACATGGCGGTCATGGGCATGCGGCTGGCCCAGCGTGTCAACGGCGTGTCCCAGCTGCACGGCGAGGTCAGCCGGGAGATGTTCAAGGACCTCTGGCCGGGCTTCGACCTCGACGAGGTGCCGATCGGGTCGATCACGAACGGCGTGCACGCGCCCACCTGGGTCGGCAGGGAGCTCATGGAGCTGGCCGGGCGGGAGCTGCCCTCGCTGCTCGAGCGGGCCCGCGGCTGGGAGGGCATCCAGAAGATCTCCGACGCCGACATCTGGCAGATCAGGGGCACGCTGCGCAAGCGGCTGGTCGAGGGCGCCCGGGCACGCCTGCGCAAATCGTGGCGCGGGCGGGGCGCCTCCGACGCCGAGCTCGGCTGGATCGACGACGCGCTGGACCCCGAGGTGCTGACCATCGGCTTCGCCCGGCGGGTGCCGTCGTACAAGCGGCTCACGCTGATGCTGCGCGATCCCAAGCGGCTGACCCAGCTGCTGCTCGACCCGGACAAGCCCGTGCAGATCGTGATCGCCGGCAAGGCGCACCCCGCGGACGAGGGCGGGAAGAAGCTGATCCAGCAGATCGTCAAGTTCGCCGACCAGGCGGACGTCCGCCACCGCATCGTCTTCCTGCCCGACTACGACATGGCGCTCGGCCAGCTCATGGTCCAGGGCTGCGACGTCTGGCTGAACAACCCGCTGCGCCCGCTGGAGGCGTCCGGCACCTCGGGGATGAAGTCCGCGCTGAACGGCGGGCTCAACCTGTCGATCCGCGACGGCTGGTGGGACGAGTGGTACGACGGCACCAACGGCTGGGCGATCCCGACCGCCGACGGCGTGACGGACCCGGACCGGCGGGACGAGCTGGAGGCCGCCGCCCTTTACGACCTGATCGAGCATGAGGTGTCCGACCGGTTCTACGACCGCGCCCTCGACGGGCTGCCGCGGCGCTGGATGGAGATGGTCAAGCACACCCTCACCTCGCTGGGGCCGAAGGTGCTGGCCGGCCGGATGCTGCGGGACTACGTGGTCGACCTGTACAGCCCGGCCGCCGCCTCGGCTCGCGCGCTGTCGGCCGACTCGTACGCGCCGGCGAAGGCGTTCGCGGCCTGGAAGGTCCGGGTCGCCCAGGCCTGGCCGGGGGTGCGCGTCGAGCACGTCGAAGCCTCGGGCGTGGGGGACACGCCGGAGGTGGGCGCCTCCGTCGAGCTGCGCGCCACGGTCGCGCTCGGTGACCTGGAGCCCGGCGACGTGCTGGTCGAGGCGGCCTACGGCAAGGTCGGGCCGCACGACGAGCTGGTGCATCCGGCGTACGCGAAGCTCGCCGTCGCGTCGATGGACGACGACGGCCGGGCTCACTACACGGGCGAGGTCCCGCTCGACCGTACGGGAGCGTTCGGCTACACCGTGCGGGTCGTGCCGTACCACCCGCTCATGGCGACTTCCGCGGAACTCGGGCTCATCGCCGTGCCGGAGGAACCTGTGGGCATGACGAACGGCACATTGCGTTAAACGCAGGTGGGGTCAACGGCACATCGCGGTAAACGAACGGCATAATCAGGACGTGGACGACAGCGGCAACGGCCTGCGGGCCGACACTCTGGTGGCCACGGTTCGCGGTGTGCTGCCGTCCCTGACGCCGGCCGCGCAAACCGTTGCCCGGCTCATCCTGGAGGACCCGGCGACGGTGGCCAGGAGCACCATCACCGAGCTCTCCGCCGCCTCCGGCACGAGCGAGGCCACGATCGTGCGCACTGCCAGGCTGCTCGGGTTCGCGGGATATCCGCAGCTCAGGCTGGCCTTAGCGGCGGCCGCCGCGCAGCCCGACCGGCTCGTGCCCGGAGATCTGGCGCCCGACGACCCGCTGTCGGAGGTCATCCAGAAGGTGGCCAGGGCAGAGTCCGAGGCGATCAACGACACCGTCGCCCAGCTGACCTCCGAGCGGCTGGGGCTGGTCGTGGACGCCATCGTGGGCGCGCGGCGGATCGACGCGTACGGGGTGGGCGCCTCCGGGCTCGTGGCCGAGGACGTCGCGCAGAAGCTGCTGCGCATCGGGCTGTCCAGCCACGCCTTCCAGGACGCGCACCTGGCGCTGACCAGCGCGGTGCTGCTCAAGGAAGGGGACGTGGCGATCGGCATCAGCACGTCGGGGGAGACGCCCGACGTGATCGAGCCGCTGACCCGGGCCAAGGAGGCCGGGGCCACCACGGTTGCGATCACGAACAACCCGCGCTCGTCCATCGCGGAGCTGGCCGAACACGTGCTGATCTCCGCCGGGCGCGAGACGGAGTTCCGCCCCGGCGCCCTGGCCAGCAGGATCAGCCAGCTCCTCGTCGTCGACTGCGTGTTCGTCGGCGTCGCCCAGCGCACGTACGACTCCTCTCAGGAGGCGCTCGCGAGCACCAGGCGCGCCGTCAAGGAGTTCACCCGGAGAACGACACCTGCACGTCGTCAGCCTTGACGAACATCACGCGGTGGCCGAACTGGATCTGCAGGTACTTCGTCTTGCCCCGGACCACCTTGTGGTCCTGGTCCATGGTGAATGTGACCGCCCGGTAGTACTCGGCGGCCGCCGGTCCGGAGAGGGTGTACTTCTCGCCGGCCGAGAACGTGTACTGCAGCGGGGTCACCGCCTGGTACGGGATGTCGGCCGGGTACGCCTCCTGCTCGGGGTACGCCCTGCCGTACACCGGGACCGTGGCCTTGCCGGGCTTCGGCGTGACCACGAGGCCCGCTGACGGGATCGCGGTCGGGGCGCCGGCCGGGTTGTGGAACCAGGCCTTCTGGCCGAGGTACCAGATCGCCGTCCAGTCGCCCTGGCGGTCGGCCACGGCGAAGCGCTGGCCGGTGGTGGCCCGGGCGCTGTGGTCGTACACGCTGTAGAGGGAGTCGCCGGTCGGGTGCTTGCCGATGTCCTTGACCAGCGGCGCGTCCTGCCGCGGCTCGGTGCGCAGCCAGACGGTGCTCGCGGGGAGCGGCGGGCAGGCGGCGCTGGGGTTCTTGCGGTCGCAGCCGTAGAAGTACGGCTTATTCGTCGCGAAGTCCGGCTTTATCATGATCGAGCCGGACCTGGGGCCGCCGAACTGGTGCAGCGGGGCGCCGATCAGCTGGAAGTAGTGTGCCCAGTCCCAGAACGGGCCCGGGTCCTCGTGCATCCCCCGCACGGTCGTGGGCAGGGTGCCGGGGACGTTGTCGTGGCCGATGATGTGGGCGCGGTCGAGCGGCACGCCGTGCTTGAGCGCCAGGTAGCGGACCAGCCGGGCGCTCGACCGGTACATCGCCTCGGTGTACCAGGTGCTGCCCTCGGCCAGGAAGCCCTCGTGCTCGATGCCGATGGACTTGGCGTTGATGTACCAGTTGCCGGCCTGCCAGGCGACGTCCTTGCTCTTGATGTGCTGGGCGATGTGGCCGTCGGTGGAGCGCACCGAGTACTGCCAGCTGGCGCCGTACTTGGGATCCTGGTTGAGGCGGATGGAGGGGGCGAAATATCCCTCCATGTCGTGAATGATGATGTATTCGATCTTCTGGCTGAACGGCCGGTTCGCCAGGTCGTAGTGCCCGTAGTCGTCGGGGGGCAGCTCCTGGTACGCGGAGGGGATCCACTCGCAGGAGATGGAGGCCGGGCACTCGACGCCGTCGGTCCGCTCGTGGCGGAGGCCGAGCTTCTCGAGCCACTTCTCGATCTTCTCGAGGCCGGGCACGGCGGGCAGCGCGACCTTCTCCCCGTCGTCCGTGGTCCGCGCGGCGCCTTCCTTGATCGTCGCGAACACCTCGTCGGCGAAGAACTTGGCCGCCCCGGCCTCCTCGGCCCCGGAGTACCTGGCGACGGCGCCGTACCACTCGCTCGGGTTCTCGCTCAGCGGCGCGCCGAGTGACTTCTGGTAGTCGGCGAGCAGCGCGGCGCCACCCCGGATGTTGGCGGCATCGTCGCTCCGCAGCCGCTCATGACTCTCCCCGGTGAGCTCGGCGGCCCGCTCCATGGTGCGGAGGGAGGCGGGAATGACGGTCTCGGTGGAGGAGGGCTCGGGGCTGGGCAGAGGCCGGCTCTCATCCCCTCGGGCATCCTCGGCGCCTTCGCCGTGATGGTTGGACGTGGTGAAGGCGGCGGCGTCGGTCAGATGCATGGGGCCGAACCCGGCGGTGTTGGACGGCTGCCCGGCATGGGCGTCCCACCGCGACTCGAGGTACGACACGCCAAGGAGGATGCTCTCGGGCACCTTGAACTCTTGGGCGGCGGCCGCGAAGGCCTCCTGGCGGCCGGCCGGCTCTTCGGCGTGCACCGCTGAGGTGGCGGTTAAGGGCAAGAGGGCGACCACGGAGATCGCCAATAGGCGGCGCATGAACCACTCCTTGGACTGGGGGGCCACATAAGTGGGATCAGCGTCTCAACATTTTCCTTCTCGCGCGAGATCTTTGCGAAGCTATTCTTCACCCCTTAACACTGTGGTAGCCGGACCAGGGCAAACACCACATCCCGTCGCTTCGCTCGCTAGCGACCCCGACCCGATCAGTACGTGACGTACTTGACGTACTTATATGGGGAAGGCATCCTGAAGGCACGCTCCGATGGAGGTGCCGCCATGACCGCCGTTCACTTCGACAGCTACACAGAGGCACGCGCTCATCTGAAAGCACTCTTGGACGCGGCTGAACGAGGCCGTGTGGCCACGGTGCGTCGTGAGTCTGCCGTGACTGCCATCGTGGACGTCGAGAGACTGCGCCACTACCTCGCAGCCGTCACCCCGTCTCGTGCGCAGACGGTTCCGGAGGACGGCGGTTGGTCCATCTTCATTCCTGGGCTACCGATCGCTGCGGACGGCCGGACCTTCAATGAGGCCGTCACGGAAATGGTAGGTGCGCTGCGTGAGTACGCCGAAGACTGGCAGGACCACTTGCTCGATGCGCCGAACCACCGTGAGAACTGGGGGCTGGTGCAGTTGATCAGCCTTAGCGATGACGACCAGTTGCATGAATGGCTGGTTGGGAAGGCCCGGTGACCTGGCCCCCACCCACACGTGAAGATCACGAACGGTTCTGTCGGGCCGAAGGCTGGCGTTCTGTGCGGAACGCTCGTGGAGGAACGGGAACCCACGATGTCACTTACGAACTGGATCTTCCCGATGGCCGGATCTTGAGGACTCGGATCTCTCATCCGCCCGATCGAAGCACCTACGGCCGGAGCATGTGGGGCCACATTCTTCGTGATCAGCTACAGGTGGACGAGGCGACGTTCTGGGCCTGCGTCAAGGACGGGGTCCTGCCTGACCGCGGAACGCCGCAGCCGCCGTCGCACGCCTTGCCCGCCGACCTCGTTCACCTCCTGATCTCCAGAGTAGGTCTGGCGGAGGCCGAGGTCGCAGCGATGAGCAAGGAGGACGCCGTTGCCCGGCTGCAGAGATATTGGACCGAGGGCGCTTGAGGCGCCGGTCACATGCCGGTGACGTCTTCCTCGAAGACCGCCTCGGGGACAGCGGATGTCAGAACTCTCCCCATGCCTCTGGTTTTGGCGGCGACCAGATGATCGACACGATCTGGAGCGCTGCTGTCGCGAGTTGTCGGTCACCGTCGATGTGGGTGCGTTCGACCGCTTGCGCGGGGGTGATGCCACGGGTGCACAGCCGCCAGGCGGTGTCTGCGTCGAGGTAGAGGTTCACCGTGGGCTGCTGGTGCGCTCGGGGGTCGCAGGTGACGCTGATGTGGGTACCCAACGGGGACGCGGAATTTCCTGCAGTCCGGCTCCGATCTCCGTGCGGATCGAGTCGAGATTGCCGCCGATCGGGGCGCCCGTGGCGGTGCCCTCGACGGTGACCGACGCGGTGAGCTCGGACGGGTCGCGGTGCCCGGTGTGCCGGCGGTTTCGGGTGGACCGTACGCGGTGCCCGTGTGACGCTCGCCCCATGCCCGACTACTACCGAGACCTGTCCGCCGACTACCACTGGATCTTCCCCGACGAGATCGTCAACCCTCCCGGCGTGATCGGCGGCACCTCCGCCGACAGCCGGGAGCTCATCGAGGCCGTCGTCGAGGCCCTGCCGCCGGGCGCCCCCGTGCTGGACTGTGCCTGCGGCATCGGTACGGACGCCATGGCGCTGGCGCACGCCGGGTTCCAGGTGACCGCCACGGACGGCAGCCCCGCGATGGCGGCGGAGGCGCGCCGTCGCCTGCCCGCCGGGGTGGAGGTGCTCACCTCCAGGTGGGAGGACCTGCCCGCCGTTGTGGCCGGGCGGTTCGAGCTGGTGCTGTGCCTGGGCAACTCCCTGGTCCACACGGGGTCGCACAAGGCCATGGTGGCCGCGCTGGCGGGCATGCGTGAGATGGTGTCACCCACCGGCACGCTGATCGTCGACTCCCGCAACTGGGAGCTGCTCTACCGGGAACGGCCCCGGATCGTGGCCGCCGACCGGGTGCGCGAGCGGGACGGCGTGCGCTGCACGTGCGTGTACGTCTGGACCTTCCCCGAGAGCTTCGGCGAGCCGTGCCTGGCGGAGCTCCTGTTCTTGGCGGAGCACCCGGACGGCAGCCTCATCCACCGGCGCCACGCCCTGGAGTTCCACCCGTTCACGCCGGCCGAACTGGAGGCGCGGCTCGTCGAGGCCGGGTTCGCCGTCGCCGGCTCCTCCTACCGCCACGACGCCCAGCGGTACGCGGTCGCAGCGACCAGGGGTTAGGGGACGAGCACGACCTTGCCGGTTGTCGCCCTGGTTTCGAGGGCGGCGTGGGCGGCCGCGGCCTGCGCGAGCGGGAACGTCTGCACGGCAGGCGCCAGCGTGCCCTCGGTGGCCGCCGCCAGCGCGCGGACCTCGTACTGCGGCCTCGTGTCCGGACCGCTGAGCAGGAGCATCAGGGCGTTGGTGACGGTGAGGCCCCGCTCCTCGACCGTCTGGGGGTCCGGCTGGAAGTCCTGCTGTGAGGCGTTGCCGATGGTCACGTACCGGCCGCCGTCGGCCAGCAGTTCGAACGCGGCGCGCGCCTTGTCTCCGCCGACCCCGTCCAGCAGGGCCGTGACCGCGCGGCCACCCAGCTCCTTGGCGACGCTCTCTTCCCAGGAGGGCTGGTCGTAGTCGACGGCGATGTCCGCGCCGAGCTCCCGTACGGCCGCCACCTTGGCGGGGCCGCCGGCCGCGCCGATCACCTTGGCGCCGAGCCCGTGCGCGTACTGGACGAGCAGGCGCCCGATCCCGCCGGCCGCCGAGGTCACCAGCACCACGTCGGACGAGGTCAGCTCGGCCACGTCCAGGAACTGCAGCGCCGTCACCCCGGTGACGATCATGGCCACTGCGGTCTCGTAGCCGATGGTGATCGGGTGAACGGCGGCCACGTCCGCCACCGCCAGCTCCGCGTAGCCGCCGGGCTGGCCGTACGCGGTCACCACATCCCGCCCGATCCAGGACGGATCGACCCCCGGGCCCACCTCATCCACGCGTCCCGCCACCTCTCCGCCGAAGATCGTCGGCAGCTCGGGCTGCGGCGGCAGCGACTCACTGGCCTGTCCGGATCGCAAGATCGTCTCGACCAGGTGTACACCGGCCGCCTTGACCGCGATGCGCACCTGGCCCGGACCGGGCACGGGATCGGGGACGGTCTCGTAACGCAGGTTCTCGGCGGGGCCGAAGGCGTGCAGGACGACGGCATGCATGGTGCTCTCCCGAAGACGGCGGTCAACTTGTACTTCGAGCCTGCAACCTCAACCAAGCTTGATGTCAAACTTGATCAAGTTCTTGGTGGTCGTCGCGCGATGATCCGGTCAGAACCGGACTCCAGCGTTCGGCTGTCTTGATCATGTCCTGCGCGGTGCGGTCGAGGAATACGCTCACGTGCTCAAGCCGCGCGCCGACAGGCGTGGTGCGGCCGAATATCCTGACTCCTTCGCGGGCCGATTCCGCCAGTGCGAGATTTCGCTGAATGCTCGCCATGAAAGCCCGGTACCAGATGTCGTCGTCGACGACGTAGAGCTCGCGCCGCCACCGCGGGTCCCGTACGCGCCTGATCAGCTGCTGCTCCTCCAGGTATGCGACGGCGGTGGAGATCGAGGCCGGACTGACCTGCAGGCGCCGGGTGAGCTCCTTGGCCGTGAGCGCGCCGGTGTCGGTGGTGTGCAGGCAGGCCAGGACCCTGGACATCATCCGGGGCAGGCCCGTCTGCATCAGCAGGTCGACCTGCCGCTCGGTGTATTCGCGTACCGCCTCGGGGTCGCGCCCGTACGACGTGGTGCCGGTCGGCGGCGATGACTGTGAGGGCTGCTTGCGGCGGCGGGCGCGTCGCTCGGTCGCCTGGTGCGCCCGGTCGGCCCGGTACGCGTCCGGGCCGCCGTTGCGGCTGACCTCCCGGCTGATGGTCGAGGTCGGCCTGGACAGGCGCCGGGCGATCTCCGCGTAGCCGAGCCCCTGCGACAGGCCCGTGGCGATGTCACGGCGGTCCTGCTGGGTCAGCCTGCCTCCTGGCATCGGCACTCGCCTCCCTCCCTGCTGGATCCGGTGGCTCAGTATTGCGTTCAACCATAGCCCATTGCAACAGGCGTGCAGGGCATGTGTTGCATTCGTTCGTACGGTCGTTGCAATTTTTTATCTGATCTACCTGCATCGATGGCCATATTAAGCATAGGACTGCTTTGACAGAGTTCACTGAATGCAACGTAGCTTTTTGATTGATCTGAACACGTACTATCGTGAAATGTGGCCTAGAAAGGAACGGACATGACCCTCACGGCGCCCACCAGCGTGACCGCGAGATCGCTGGCGCCGGATCTGGCACGCGGCGTCATGCTGCTGCTGATCGCCCTGTCGCACGCGCCCGCGTTCATCGACGACTGGCACGCCGGGCCCGCCGCGCTCAATGCCGCGGCGAAGTTCATCAAGTCCCTGCTCACCGACAACCAGGCCCGCGACATGTTCGTGTTCCTGTTCGGCTACGGGCTCGGACAGTTGGCCCACCGTCAGCAGGCCAGGGGCGGCGACTGGACCTCGATCAGGAAACTGCTGCGGCGCAGAGCGCTCTGGCTGATCGTCATCGGCTTCGTGAACACGGTGGTGCTCGTGCCGATCGACATCATCGCGGTGTACGGGCTGACCCTGCTGGTGCTCACTCCACTCGTGCGAGCACGGGATTCGGTGCTGTGGTGGACGGGCCTGGTGACGCTCGTTCCCGCGACCCTCCTGCTGGCCTGGCAGACCGTGGCGGCCCAGGCGAGGCCCGTCACCGGGGCGGGGTTCATGGAGCCCACCCTCGGCGCGCACCTCGTCGCCAACATCCCGTCCTGGCCGGTGGAGACCGCGATCTCCACCGTCATGGTGGTGCCGGGCATGCTCGTGGGCCTCTGGGCCGCCAGGCGCCGGATCCTCGACGAGCCCGAGCGGCACCTGCCGTTGCTGCGCCGGATCAGCTTGATCTTCATCGGCGTGTCCATAGCCGGCAGGCTGCCCGCGGCTCTGCTCGCGACCGGCGTGTGGACGACCGGCTCGGCCCCCGTCAGCTGGGCGGTCGCCGTCGCGCACGACCTGACCGGATACGCGGGCGGCATCGGCATGGCCGCCATCGTCGCTCTCATGGTCCCCGACTCGCCCGACGTCCAGGACGTGCTGACCGGCGACGGCGGCGTGTTCGCCCATGCCGCCCCCGGCACGCTGGTCATCGACTTCTCCACGATCCGCCCCGACGTCACCCGCGAGCTGGCCGCCGAGGCGGCCCACCGGGGCCTGCGCTACCTCGACGCCCCCGTGTCGGGCGGCGAGGCGGGCGCGAAGAACGCGGCCCTGTCGATCATGGTCGGCGGCGAGAACGAGGCGTTCGAGGCCGCCAGGCCGATCTTCGACGCGGTCGGCAGGACCGTGGTCCACGTCGGCCCCAGCGGCGCTGGCCAGACGGTCAAGGCGGCCAACCAGCTCGTCGTCGCCGCGAACATCGAGGCGCTGGCCGAGGCGGTCGTGTTCCTGCGGGCGTACGGGGTGGACCTGGAGGCGGCGCTGGAGGTGCTCGGCGGCGGCCTGGCCGGCTCCGCGGTGCTGGCGCAGAAGCGCGCCAACCTGCTGAGCCACTCCTTCGAGCCGGGCTTCCGCATCGCCCTGCACCACAAGGACATGGGCATCGTCACGTCGGCCGCCCGCGAGGCCGGCGTCGTGCTGCCGCTCGGGGCGCTGGTCGCCCAGCTCGTGGCGGCGGCTGACGCGTCCGGCGACGGCGCGCTCGACCACTCCGCGCTCCTGCGCGTGGTCGAACGCCTCTCCGGCCGGCCGTCGTAACGGACGAGGTGCGCTCAGGGGAGCCGCTCGCGGTAGACGGCCCTGGCGCGCTCGTAGAGGTCCAGGTGGTCGTCCAGCTGCGCGGCGCTCTCGAAGGTGCCGTACTCCCGCAGCAGCACCTCCAGCCGGTCCAGCCAGGCCAGGCACCAGCGCACGTCCGCCTCCCTGGCCACGTGCTCGCCCGCGACGTCCACGTACACCGGGCTGGTGTGGGCGTACGCGCCGGCTCCGTGCATGGTGCGTGGGTGCGGTCCGCCCGAGGCGATCGCGACCACGTACGTGGGCTCGCTCACCGCGATCGACGCGACCAGCCGACCGGGCGGCCCCTGCGCGAGCACGCCCGCCGCGGTGCGGATCTCCAGGGACTCGACCTCGGGCCCGATCGAGGAGACCACGATCTCCACCCGCTGCCCCGGCGCCAGCTCCAGCGTGTCGCCCGGCCCGTGGCCGTTCACGGTGAGCTCCAGCCACGGCCCGGTGGTGGCGAAGGTGCGGCCCAGCAGGATCGCCTCGGTGAAGGACTCGGCGGTGAGCGGACCGGCGACGTTCGCGTACACCCGCTCCCACCCCGGCGGGCTGGACGCGGTGCCGCGGCGGCAGAAGGAGAGCACGGCGTCCGTGCCCGCGGTGACCGTGAGCCTGTTGCCCGCGCCGATCAGGCGGCGGTAAACGGCGGCGGTGGCCTGGACCGAGGAGTGATTGAGCACGTCGAGGGTGTCGATCAGGCCGAGCGCGGCGTCCGCGACGATCTCCCTGGCCGCGCAGTTGCGCCCATCGCTGAGTACCACGTCGGGCGGGTCGTCGTCGGAGAACGCGGTGTGGAAGGGGTGCCCGTAACTGGTCACCCCGCCGAGCGCCCGCAGCTCCTCCAGGGCGACCGCGTTGGTCGGCCAGTCGGCCGTGCCCTCGAACCCCGTGTGGTAACGCCGCGGCGGCTCCCGCAGGCCGAACGCGGTGACGTGGCCCACGACGTCGTTGCGGTACTCCACGCCGATCCTCGCCAGGTGCCTGTCGTCCGACCACGGCAGGTCCTCGCCCGCCCAGTGCGCGAGGGCCTCGACGTCGTAGACACGCGCGCTCGCCACGTTGCCCGCCACGAGGTTGAGCACGTGCAGGTCCTCGCCGTGCTGCGCCGCCGCGGCCAGCGCGGGCGCGGCGGGCTCCTCGCCCATCCAGTTGAGGTGCACGTGCAGGTCGCCGCCGTACCAGCCGCGGGCGGCCGCGTCGTACAGTCGCTCGGGCGCCAGCTCGACCAGCGTTTCCGCGCCGGCCTCCGGGATGACGACGATCTCGGACGAGGCGTACTCCATGCCCCTGGCCACTGTCACCGTGATCGGCTCGGCGGGCACCGTGATCGCGAGGTCGTCGCCGTGGAAGTACGGCCTGCGGTGGCCGTCCCTCTTGGGCGGGGCGCCGTCCGGATACCAGCCCTGCCCGTTCGCGCCCGTCACGCTCCACCGGCAAGGGAAGCCCGCCCGCACCCTGATCGTGGCCGCCTCCGCCCGCCTGCACAGCGGCGACACATCGACGGGCCGCCCGCCCACGCTGACCTCCCGCTCCAATGGGACCACCCTGGCGCCGTGGGGCACCACTTCGTACGGCCTGCCGTCCACGGCGACCGTGACAGGCTCGTCCATGCTGGAGTCCAGCAGCAGCGACGTGCGGAAGGGACGGCCGCCCAGCACCACCTGCGTGTCGGCCTCCAGCGCGACCCCCTCGGGCGTCAGGCGCAGCGCGGCCAGGTTGTCCAGCACGTCGCCCGCGAGCGCATCGCGTACGGCCCGCTCCGGATCGACCTCCTCGAGGTGGTCTTCGATCTGCTCCGGGGGATAGAGCTCGGCCAGCTGCCGCCGCGCGGCGTTCCAGTAGTTGTAGCGGCGGTCGAGGAAGACGGTGGCCCAGGCCTGGGCGACATACGTGATGGGCGGCTCGCCCCAGCAAGGACCATGGGAGTCACGCAGCTCGCGGTAGTCGGCCAGCGCACGGGCGACGGAGGGGGGAAACAGCGGATCGTCACACATCGGGCACTCCCTGAATCGGACGCGTCGTCATCGTGACACGAATCGCCGTCTGCGGGTACGGGGAGGCCATGACGAACATCATCGATCGTGAAGCCGTACAGGACCTGGTCGCCACCGGCCAGGCCCAGCTCGTCGAGGTGCTGCCCGAGGCGGAGTACGCGTGGGCGCACCTGCCCAAGGCCGTGAACCTGCCGCTGGCCGCGATGGGCACGTCGGCGGGCGAGCTCGACCGGGAGCGGCCCGTCATCGTCTACTGCCACGACTGGCTCTGCGACCTGAGCCCGCGGGCCGCGCACCGGCTCGACCGCCTCGGGTTCCGCGAGGTGCACGACTACCGGCTGGGCAAGATGGACTGGCTCGCGGCGGACCTGCCGTACGAGGGCAGTGCCGAGCTGGTGTCGCGGAACGTGCGCCGCGACCCCGTGACGGCCGCCCTCGACGACCCGCTGGACGAGCTCACCGAGCGCATCATCGCCGACCCGGCCGGGCTCGCCGTCGTGGTGGACGAGGACGACGTGGTCCAGGGCGTGGTCGGATCACGTGAACTCAAGGGCGCCGACCTGAACGGCACCGCCGAGCGGGTCATGCGCGTCGGCGTGACCACGGTGCGGCCGAGCGAGCAGCTCGGACCCCTGATCCAGTGGATGGACCGTGCCAAAGTGGACCACGTCGTCGTCACCCAGATGGACGGCAGGCTGGTGGGCCTGTTCGGGCTGGGCGACGTGCGCTCGCCCGAAACCGAGTCCGACCTGGGGTGACTAACGCCGGTTCAACCGGAAGTTGGGTTGCCCGGGCACGCCCGGCTGCGCGTCGAGCGACTTGTCGTCGAGGATCTGCACCACATCCTCCGCGACGAAGACGCGTACGTCCTCCTTCTCGACCACCTGGTCACCAGTGTGCGGCGTGCTGGCCAGCGACAGCTCGAGCGTCCCCGCCGCATCGGGCTTCGGGGAGATGCGCAGGCCCGCGTCGGCAGGCACGTCCTCTCCCACCATCAGATCACGGATCGCCTCGACGGCGTTGTCAGTCAATGTCAGCACAGCGAGCTCCTTCGCCATCGACGAACCCTTCGCCTCCCCCACGACCCTCGTCCCAAACCCGGCATGTCATGACAGCTCCCGGGTAGCGGTGCGGCATGGGTAAGACCGACAAAGCCGTCCTCGACGTCCTGCTCGACCGCTACGGCCGGACGTTCGCCAAAGAGGCCGGCATCAAGCTCGCCGACCAGCCCAAGCCGCTGTACCAGCTGCTCGTCCTGGCCAATCTGCTCAGCGCCCGGATCTCGGCCGAGATCGCGGTCGCGGCCGCCAAAGAGTTGTTCAAGGCGGGGTACGGCACGCCCAAGGCCATGCGGGACGCGAGCTGGCAGGACCGCGTGGACGCGCTGGGCCGCGGCCACTACCGCCGCTACGACGAGCGCACCTCGACCATGCTGGGCAAGACCGCCGAGCTGCTCCTGGACCGCTGGAAGGGCGACCTGCGCCGCCTGCGCGAGGAGGCCGGCGGCGATGTCCGCAGGATCACGCAGCTGCTGACGGAGTTCCCCGGCATCGGCCCGACTGGGGCCGACATCTTCCTGCGCGAGGTCCAGGCGGTGTGGCCCCAGGTCGCGCCGCACCTGGACAAGCGGGTGCTGGACGGCGCGGAGAAGCTCGGACTGCCGCGCCAGGAACGCCCGCTGGCCCGGCTGGCCCATTCGAACGACGAGCTGGCCCGGCTGTCGGCGGCGCTCGTACGGGTGTCGCGCAGCAAGAAGACGGTGGACGAGGTGATGGCCGCCGTCCACTGACCGCGCACCCGAACCGTCGTGGGTGCCGTGGCCGGACGCGGGCGCTCTGTTAGGTTCGGGTTCATGGGTGAGTTTGTGAGCGTCGAGGTGGCCGACCAGATCGCCACGATCCGTCTTGACCGTCCGAAGATGAACGCCCTCAACGGCCAGGTCCAGCGGGAGATCGCCGAGGCCGCCCGCGAGGTGGACGCCGACCCGCAGGTGCAGGCGGTGATCGTCTACGGCGGCGAGAAGGTCTTCGCCGCCGGCGCCGACATCAAAGAGATGGCCGACATGTCCTACGCCGACATGGCCACCCACTCCCGTACGCTCCAGGCCTGCTTCACGGCGGTCGCCCAGATCGGCAAGCCGGTCATCGCCGCCATCGCCGGATACGCCCTGGGCGGCGGCTGCGAGCTCGCCCTCTGCGCCGACTTCCGGGTCGCGGGGGAGTCGGCCAAGCTGGGCCAGCCGGAGATCCTGCTCGGCATCATCCCCGGCGCCGGAGGCACGCAGCGCCTGCCGCGCCTGATCGGCCCGGCCCGCGCCAAGGATCTGATCTTCACGGGCCGCCACGTGCCCGCCGCCGAGGCGCTCGCGATGGGCCTGGTGGACCGGGTGGTGCCCGACGAGCAGGTATACACCGCCGCCCTGGAGTGGGCCGCCACGTTCGTCGGCGGCCCCACGGTCGCGCTCCGCGCCGCCAAGCAGGCCATCGACCAGGGCCTGGAGGTCGACCTCGACACCGGCCTCGAGGTGGAGCGCCTGCAGTTCTCCGGCCTCTTCGCCACGGACGACGCCAAGACAGGCATGCGGGCGTTCACGGAGAGGGCCAAGCCCAAATTCACAGGTCGTTAACGAGAAAGTCAGCCCATTCGGATAGCTCGTCCTTTCGGGCGGGGGTTTACCACTATGGTGGCGTTTCATGATGCGCGTCCTGGTCCCCGCCCGGCTCCGGAAGGCCGTGCGCACGTGGTTCGACTCCCGCTACATCTCCATTTCCGACCATCGTCAGGACATCAGGGACGCGCTCTGGGAGGTCCAGACGCTGCGGCGGGAGATGGCGACCCTACAGAGCGAGGTCGAGCGCCTCAGGAACGCCCGCCCGGTGGCGACCGACAAGGTTGACAAGACTGACAAGGCGAAGCTCGACGACGCCCACCGGCTGGCCCAGGAGACGGCGAAGGCGCTGGACGGCGTGCTCCAGAACGAGGTCCTGGTCTGGCAAGCCATCGACGACCTCCGCGCCGGCCGTACCGCCGGCGAACAGGGAGCACAGTCGTGCGCGTGACCTGGGCCGGCACGGGCCTGACCTTCCGCCTCGACGCGGCGGACGAGATCACGGGCAAGGCCTCCGACGAGCACCCCGTCAAGCTGGCCACCAACTCCTGCTCCATCGGTGGCGTCCCCGACGACGCCCACCCCGACCTCTTCGCCGTGGCCGCCTGGACGGTCGTGGCGCCGTGGACCAGGAAGCGGATCGCCTTCGACCGCGCCATCTCGGCCCAGGTGGCCGAGGCGCTGCACGCCGGCTGGGGCGTCGAGGCGGGCCCGGTGGGGGCGGAGCCGCGCCAGACCGGCGCCAGGCTGGCGATCTCGTACAGCGGCGGCGCGGACTCCGTGGCGGCGGCCACGATCTACCCCGAGGCGCCCTTCGTGCATTTCCGGCGGATGCCCCATCCGCGCGTCCCCAACCGCTGGTCCCACTACCGATCGGACGTCCTGGCCAAGCTCGCCGCGAAGACGGGGCGCGAGCTGAGCACGGTCAGCTCCGACCTCGAGTTCACGCTGGCCGAGCCCCGCCCCGGCTACCCGGAGCACCACGCGGTCGCGGCGGGCGCGTTGCTGCTGGCCGACCAGCTGGACCTCGGCGGCCTGGGCTTCGGCTACGAGCTCGGTTCGCGCTGGCTCGGCGGAGACCGCTATCTGTTGCGCTACACCCCCGACAACCCGATGTGGTCGCCGCACGGAAAGTGGGGCAGGCTGTTCGCCGCCGCCGGCGTGCACATCGTGCTGCCCGTCGGCGGGGTGAGCGAGGCGACCACCATGCGCCTGGCCCTGGGCTCCGACCTCAAGGACTACGTGCGCTGGTGCCTGCGCGGCGCCGACGGCCCCTGCCGTACCTGCGGGAAGTGCCTCTACAAGGAGCTCATCCAGGCCGCCGTCGAGCGCCGCCCGCTCGACACGCCCATCACCGCCGACCGCCCGGTCGCCCGCAAGTGGCTCAGGAAGCCGCCGTACGGGGGGATGGAGATGATCCAGTACGGGCTGGCGCGCGTGCCCGGCATCGAGAACACGCTCTTCGCGGGGACGCTCGACTACTTCGACGTCACGGAGGAGTCCACGAGCTGGCTCGACCGCTGCTACCCGCGGGCCCTTGAGGAGATCCCCGATCAGTGGCGCGGCGAGGCGACGGCGTTCGTCGGCGAGCACGTCGGGCTGATGACAGAGGACCAGGTCCGCCAGGTGGAGACATGGGGCTCCTGACCCCGTTCGAAGGACCCGGCAGTAGTTGAGGAGCGAGGACGCGTGAAGGTTTATCTGTCGGTGGACATGGAGGGCGTGACGGGGTTGACCGACCCCGAGGAGATGCACGCCGGCAAGCGCGGTTACGAGCGCGGCTGCGAGCTGATGACCGCCGACGCCAACGCCGCCATCGAGGGGGCGTTCGACGCAGGGGCGGCCGGCGTGCTGGTCAACGACGCCCACGGGTCCACGAAGAACCTCAGGATCGAGCTGCTGGATCCCCGGGCGAGCCTCATCCGCGGCCCCGGGAAGGCGCAGCGGATGGCTCAGGGGCTCGACGGGTCGTTCCAGGCCGCGTGCTTCGTGGGGTACCACGCCCGCGCGGGCGTCCAGGACGGCGTCCTGAACCACACCTGGATGGGCAAGGAGATCCAGAACGTCTACCTCAACGGCGACCTGTGCGGCGAGACGCGGCTCGTCGCGGCGTGCGCCGGGTTCCACGGGGTGCCGGTCGTGCTGGTGACCGGGGACGAGGCCGTCGGCGCGGAAGCGCGCGAGCTGCTGGGCGATGTCGAGACGGTGGCGGTGAAGAAGGGGATCGACAAGTTCTCGGCCGAGTTGTTGCCGCCCAGTGTCGCCCAAGCCAGGATCCGTGAGGCCACGGCGCGAGCGCTCCGCCGGTTGACCGACTTCACGCCGTACCAGGTGCCGGCGCCGTACACACTTGGGGTGGAGTGGAACTCCACCGCCATCGCCGCCGCCGTGGCGCTGGTCCCGGGGGTGAAGACGGTGGGGTCGCGTCACACGGAGTTCACGACTGACGACTTCACGCAGATCATGGCGCTGTTCGGCATCTTCGCCACCATCGGCGGCCAGATCGCCTGCGGCAGCGGTCCGTACGGCTGAGCCGGGGGAGCGAGGAGACGGAGAAGTGGACGGGGCGGCACTGACGCGGCGGGGGTTACTCGTCGGGATCGGGGCGGTGGGCGGCGCGGGAGCCATGTACGCCGCCATGGGCGCACTCGGCCTGGCGCCGTCGGAGCAGGACAAGCAGTTCGTCGCTCCCCGGCCGGGCGACTTCAGCCTGCGCGGCAAAGGGGCGGCCAAGGTCGTGATCCTGGGCGCCGGGGTGGCAGGGCTGACGGCCGCGTACGAGCTGGGCAAGGCCGGGTACGACTGCACGCTGCTCGAAGCCAGGGACCGGGCGGGCGGGCG
Organism: Nonomuraea sp. B19D2; assembly: GCF_040137845.1. Classification (NCBI taxonomy): domain Bacteria; kingdom Bacillati; phylum Actinomycetota; class Actinomycetes; order Streptosporangiales; family Streptosporangiaceae; genus Nonomuraea; species Nonomuraea sp. B19D2. The sequence goes on from NZ_JBEFAK010000011.1 coordinate 143,932, forward strand.
GAACCTCACCCTGCGCGGCGGCGACCGGCTGGCCGAGCTCAACGGCCCCACCCAGGAGGTGAAGTTCGGCGAGGGCGTCTACTTCAACGCGGGCCCCGGCCGGATCGCCCCGTGGATGGTGACGCTGGACTACTGCCGCGAGCTGGGCATCCCCATCGAGACCTTCGTCAACAACAACGCCGCAGCCTACGTGCACACCAACGGCCAGACGATGCGGGCACGCACCGCCCGAGCAGATATGTACGGCTATATCGCGGAATTACTGGCCAAAGCGACAAATGTCGGTGCGCTCAACAAGGCCATCACCAAAGACGACCAGGAAAGGCTGCTCGAGTTCCTCAGACGGTTCGGCGACCTGGGCCCCAAACTCGAGTACGAAGGGTCCATGCGGCGCGGTTTCGTGAAATATCCGGCAATAGGCGTCGGCACCCCGCTCGCCGCCCCCGGCTCGCTCCGCCAGGTCCTCGCCGCCGGCACCGGCCGGGCCATCACCAACGACTTCGGCTACGACCAGGCCACCCCCATGTTCCAGCCGGTCGGCGGCATGGACGCCATCGTCGCGAAGCTGACTGAGGCGGTGGGCAAGGACCGGATCAAGACCGGCGCCCGGGTCACCAAGATCACCAATCTCGAAGACGGCGTGGAGGTCCGCTACGAGGGCGGCAGCGTCAAGGCCGACTACTGCATCGCCGCCCTCCCGCCCCACCTCCTCGCCAAGATCCCGCACAATCTGGGCGACCAGGTCACCACCGCGCTCAAGACCCCCATCCCGGTCGCCACCGGCAAGATCGGCCTGGAGTACGGCAAGCGCTGGTGGGAGCTGGAGGACCGCATCTACGGCGGCGTGACCGAGACCGACCTCGACATCACGCACATCTGGTACCCGTCCCACGGCTACCACTCGGAACGCGGCCTCCTCGTCGGCTACTACAACACCGAGCAGAACGCCGAGCTGTACGGAGCCCTCACCCCGGAGGACAGAAGGCGCAGAGCGCTCACCCAGGGCAAGAAGATCCACGGCGACAAGTACCGCCAGAACCTCCTGTCCAGCGTCTCCATCGCCTGGCACCGCCAGCAGCACATCCAGGGAGGCTGGGTGCGCTGGCCGGACTTTGATTCGTCCTTCACTTTTCTGCAACGCCCCGCCGGAAGGGTTTACTTCGCGGGCGACTGGCTCACCCATCTGATCGCCTGGCAGGCGGGGGCCATGGAGTCGGCCCGCGGCGTCGTCACCCAGCTGCACCAGCGAGTGCTGCAGTCCGGGTGATGCCGCACGCTGCTCCCGTGACTGGAGTTAGGGTCCTGGGAGAAAGCGATCGAGGAGAGATGGGATGGCGTTGCACTGGGTGCCCGCGACCGAACGGACCGACCTGCTGGCCGATCCGGTGGCGGCGGCCGTGGGGGACATAGAGGGTGCCGAGGTGGCCGAGATCGACCCCGAGCTGGCCGACACGGCGGCGTTCTGCGAGCGGTACGGCGTGACACTCGACGAGTCGGCCAACTGCGTGGTCGTGGCGGCCAAGCGGGGCGGCGAGACGCGCTACGCCGCCTGCATGGTGCTCGCGACGATGCGCGTGGACGTCAACGGCGTCGTCCGCAGGCACCTCGACGCCCGCAAGGCGAGCTTCGCGCCGATGGCCGACGCGGTCGAGCTGACCGGGATGGAGTACGGCGGCATCACCCCGCTCGGCCTGCCGGGCGACTGGCCGATCCTGGTGGACACGCACGTCGCCGAGCACCCGAGGGTGGTGATCGGGAGCGGCGTGCGCAGGTCCAAGCTGGCCGTCTCCGGCGCCGCGCTGGCCGGGCTGAAGCACGCCGAGGTGCTGCCGCTGGCCGGTTGACAGAAAACTGAAGCCGATTCGAGACCGTGGGATGGGAAACCGATGGGGCCTTTCTGGACGTTGTACGAGTGGGAATGTGGCCTCATGGTTCATCTCGTGGGCGGGGATTAAGCCGGTATGGTGCTTCATGCCATGAACGATGACCGACTAGGCCCTTACCGGCTGCTCAGGCGGCTAGGTGAAGGCGGGATGGGCGTTGTCCACCTTGCTGTCGACCCCCAGGGGCGGCAGGTGGCGGTCAAGGTCCTGCGCGGAGAGGTCGCCGGCGACGAGGTCGCCAGGCGGCGGCTTTCGCGTGAGGTCGAGACGATGCGGCGCGTGCGGAGCAAATACATCGCCGAGGTGCTCGACGCCGACGTCACCGGTCATCGCCCGTACATCGTCACCCGCTACGTCCCCGGCCCCCCACTCGACGAGATCGTCAAGGACGACGGGCCGCTCGATCTGCCCGCGCTGGTCAGGGTCGCGCACGGGGTGGCGTCCGCGCTGGACTCCGTGCACTCGGTGGGCGTGATCCACCGCGACCTCAAGCCGGGGAACGTGCTGATCCTCGACGGAGAGCCCGTCCTGATCGACTTCGGCATCGCCCAGGCGGTGGACGCGACGCGGCTGACGCAGACCGGCATGTTCATCGGCACGCCCGGCTACCTCGCCCCCGAGATCATCGAGGGGCAGGAGGCCGGTCCCGAGGTCGACATCCACGCGTGGGCGGGCACGCTGCTGTTCGCGGCGACCGGCCTGCCGCCCTTCGGCAAGGGCACGCTGGAAATGATCTTCTACAACATCACCGCGGGCAAGGCCGACGTGAGCGCCGCACCCGCGGAGCTGCAGCCGCTGCTCAAGGCCGCGTTCCAGCGCAATCCGAACAAGCGCCCCAGGGCGGGCGAGCTGGCCGCGAAGACCATCAGGATCCTGCCCGAGAAGAAGGCCGTCTCGCCCGACGACATCTTGACCGTCCCGCGCCCCAAGGAGGTCGTGCCCGACCTCGCGCCGGTGCAGGACAAGCCGTCGTACGACATCTCCACGCCGCCGGTGACGCCGAAGCGCCTGCTCGAGTCGCAGGAGCAGTCCGCCCCGCCGCCGCAGGAGCAGGAGTACGTCTCGCTCCTGCCCAACCAGCCCGACCCGTGGCCGACCCGCAGGGTGACGCCCGAGGAGCTGCGGCGGATCCAGCGCGAGAGCGGGATGACCCCGCCCTGGCAGCAGCAGCCGGTCAACAACCACGGCCTCGCGGCCCCGCCCGGCGAGGGCGACGTGCCGACCAAGCGGGTGCGTCCCGAGTCGCCCGACTACGGCAGGCTCCACACGCCGGTGCCGAACGCGCCGGTCCCCAATGCCCAGGGCCACGGCGCGGGTCCCGCCCTGCCCGACTACGCCAGGCCCGCGCCGAGCCCGCTCCAGCCGCCCCCGTACATCCCGCCGCAATACCCGCAGCCCGAGCCGTACGTCCCGGCGGTGCCGTCAGTCAACGGGCTGCAGCGTTCCAAGGCGTACGGCGTGGCGAGCGCGATGCTGCTCGTCCTGATGATCGTGGCCGCGGTGCTCGCGCCCCTGGTCGTCGCGGTTCTGGCGATCCCGGCGGCGATCCTGCTGCGCGCGGCCGACCTGGCCCAGCCCCAGCTCGCCGGCCGCAGGGCCGCGGGGGCGGCGGCCGCCGACGTGGTCAAGGTGTTCGCCCATCCCCAGGCGCTGGCCAAGTCGGTGGGCATCACGCTGGCGCTGGTCCTCTACGCGCTCATCCTCGGCCTGCCGGTGACCCTGCTGCTCACCGTGGTGGCCAGAATGGATCCGTCCAATGCCCTGGCCTGGGGCGCCGCGGTCGCGCTGTGGACCGTGTGCGCGGGTCCGGGAGTGGAGGGTCCTGGCAAACAGATGCGCAGGACGCTCTCATCGCTCGTACCCTCGAGAACAGCGGCGATGGTGATGGCGGGAGTCCTCGCGGCGGGTGCCGCGCTCTCGCTGATCCTCGCTGCCGGCACGTTCGGGGACAAGCCAAGGGGGGCCGTATGGACTCCGCTGAACGTCGATCCAGTGGTCGAGCAGCTAGAAGGTCTGAGGGGGAATTCCGGGGGATGACGCGGGGAAGGTGGCGATGAACACCCAGGCAGCAGACCGCCTCGGCCCGTACCGTCTGGTCAGGAAGATCGGCGAGGGTGGCATGGGGGTCGTCCACCTCGGTCTCGACGGCGAGGGGCGCGAGGTCGCCATCAAGGTCCTCCACCCGCACGTGGCCGCCGATCTCAAGGCGCGCGACCGGCTCACCCGCGAGGTCGAGACCATGCGCCGGGTACGCAGCCCGCACGTCGCCGAGGTCATCGACGCCGAGCTCGTGGGCGGCCAGCCGTACGTCGTGACCCGCTTCGCGCCGGGTCGCACGCTGGAGGACACCGTCCTGGCGGAAGGTCCGCTGGAAGCGCGCGAGGTCATCAGGCTCGCCCAGGGGCTCTGCCAGGCGCTGGTGGCCATCCACGCGGCCGACGTGATCCACCGCGACTTCAAGCCGTCCAACGTCATGCTGGTCAACGGCGAGCCGCTGGTCATCGACTTCGGCATCGCCCACCTGGTGAACGCGACCAGGCTGACGCAGACCGGCATGTTCGTGGGCACGCCCGGCTACCTGGCGCCCGAGATCATCCGCGACTCCGACATCACGCAGGCGGCCGACGTGCACGCGCTGGCCTCGACGGTGTTCTTCGCCGCGACGGGCGCGCCGCCGTTCGGCACGGGGACGTTCGAGGCGGTCTGCTTCAACATCATGGAAGGGCGGGCGCAGCTCGACAAGGCGCCCGCGTGGCTGCGCGGCTGGCTCGGCAGGGCGCTCCAGGTCGATCCCGCGACCCGGCCCGGCGCGCAGGAGCTGCTGCGGATGGCCAGGGCGCTCGATCCCTCGGTGACCACGTTCCACGAGAACTCCTTCGACGGGGCCTCCTCCGACGGGCCGACGGGCACCAAGCGCATGGGCGGCGGCACCCGGACCATGGACACGTTCTCCGACCTGCTGCCACCGGTCGAGTACGGCAGGCCCGCGCCGCCCCCGCACAAGGAGGAGAGGCCGCCACCGTACCGGGAGGAGAGGCCCCCGCCATACCGGGAGGAGAGGCCGCCTCCCTACGTACCCGCACCGGTCGCGGCCAGGCCGCCGACGCCGCGCCCCGACCAGCGGGTCGCCGGCTACCCGGCGCCGCCGCCGACGGCGCCGTCGCAGGCCAGGCCACATACGCCGCCGCCCCGGTACCAGCCGCCGGCCGAGCGGAAGAGATACCTGTTCGGCAGCCAGTTCGTGGGCCTGCTGCTGCTGGTCACGCTGGTGGCGCTGACCGTCATGATGCCGGTCATGGTGGGCGCGGTCGCCGTCGCGCTCGCCCTGGTGCTGCGCCTTGGCGAATACCTCTTCGGCGACCTGGTCAAGCGGCGCCAGATACGCGGGAGCAGTTCGGCCGATCCGCTGCTGGCGGTGGCCGGCACGCCCTGGGCGCTGGTGAAGTCCGCGCTCATGACGGTCGTGCACGTGCCGCTGGCGCTGCTGTTCGGCCTGTGTGTCTGGGGCGCGCTCCGCTGGGTGGGCCAAATGGGGTTCAACGAGGCGGCCTCGTTCGCGGCGGGCGCCTTCGTGGCGGGCCTGTTCGTGCTGCCGGGCGGTGGCGCGCCGCGCAAGGCCGTCACCCGCTCGCTGACCGGCGTGCTGCGCAGCCCCGGTGCGGCGCTGGTCGCGGTCGTGGTGGTGGGCACGGCGGCGCTGTTCGCGGTGATGTTCGCGCTAGGGCAGGACCCGGTGTGGTATCCGTGGCGGGCACCGGAGTCGGTCTTCGACGACCTGGCGAGCGACGCCAAGCAGAGCACGATCGGCCTGATCACCGGAATGATCGACAGTCTGCTCAAAGACCTCGGATTGGGCTTCCTGACGTCCTGGTTCTGAGTGTCCCCGCGGGCTCTCGGGGGGAGAGATGAGGGTATGAGCGAGCGCCTCGGCCCATATGAGCTCCTTTCCCGGCTCGGGGCGGGCGGGTTCGGCGAGGTGCACCTCGCGCTCGACACCGAGGGCCGTACGGTCGCGGTCAAGGTGCTTCACCCCCACGTCGCCGCCGACGGCGGGGCCCTGGCCCGGCTGGGGCGCGAGGTGGAGACCATGCGCAGGGTCGGCGGGCCGCACGTGGCGGAGGTGCTCGACGCCTCGCTGGAGGGCGCCAGACCCTACCTCGTGACCCGCTACGTCCAGGGCCGCCCGCTCAGCGCCGTGCCGGTGCCCGTCGCCGACCTGCGCACGCTGGCCTCCGGCCTGGCCGACGCGCTGCTCGCCATGCACGAGGCCGGGGTGGTGCACCGCGATCTCAAACCGGCCAACGTGATGATGGCCGAGGGCGAGCCCGTCGTCATCGACTTCGGCATCGCCAGCGCGCTCGACTCGCTGTCGGTCACGGCCTCCGGCGCGGTGGTGGGCACGCCCGGCTACCTCGCCCCCGAGGTGCTGGAGGGCAAGAGCGCGGGCATGGAGGCCGACGTGTTCTCCTTAGGGGCGACGCTGGCCTACGCGGCGACCGGGCAGCAGCCGTACGGGCAGGGGCCCGCCTCCGCGGTCGCGTACCGGGTGGTGCATCACCCGCCCGATCTGGAGGGCGTTCCCGAGTGGCTGGCGCCGCTGTTACGTGAGTGCCTGGCCACCGACCCGTCCGCGCGGCCGACGGCCGCGCAGCTCTGTGCCAGGCTCGGGGTCGAGCCCGTTCCCCACGTACGCGAGGTCCCGCCCCGAGAGGTGCGGGCCGCCGACGACATGGCCACCAGGGAGTGGCGGCCGGGTAAGGAGCGGCATCGCAGGTCGGTGGAGGAGTCGAGGGCCAGGCACCGGGAGAAGGTACGCAGACGCTGGCTGATCGGCTCAGGGCTGTTCGTGTCGCTGCTGGCCGCCGCCGCCCGCGAGCCGCTGCCCGAGGTGGCGCTGTTCCTGCTGGCGGCGTACGCGCTGGCCGTGGTGTCCGACGCCGGGGTGGCGCTGTTCTCGCACAGCCCCTACCGGCGCAGCCGATTGATCGCGGACCTGGCCAGTGTGGCGGGTGCCGTGGGGCTGTGCTTCGGGCTGGCGGCGATGTTCAGCACGTTCACGCTGGTGCTGTTCGCCGGCACGGCGCTGGTGGTGGGGGTCGTCTTCCTGCTGTCAGCCTAGACCGAACAAAGTTCTGTATAGTTGGTAGCTGCAGGTTTGCGGTTAAGCTACTCATGGGTAACATGACTCGCGGAAAACTGAGGCACACCCTCTGTCGGTGGCCCGACGGGCACCTGGCAGTCTGGACAGCATTGCATTCGGCGTCCATCGCAACGAGGCGGTGGCGCACGCGAACACGGGAGGTCGGCCGCCGGCCATGAACATCGTCGTCTGCGTGAAGCAGGTCCCCGACACTGCGACCGAGCGCAAGCTGCGGTCCGATGACAAGACGCTCGACCGAGACGCCGCCGACGGCGTGGTCAACGAGCTTGACGAGTACGCGGTCGAAGAAGCGCTGCGGCTCAAGGAGGCCCACGGTGGTGAGGTGACCGTGCTCACCATGGGGCCCGGCAAGGCCACCGAGACCATCCGCAAGGCGCTGGCCATGGGGGCCGACAAGGCCGTCCACCTCAGCGACGACGCGCTGCACGGCTCGGATGCGCTGTCCACCTCGTACGCGATGGCGCAGGTGCTCAAGAAGATCGGGTTCGACCTGGTCATCCTGGGCTCGGAGTCCACCGACGCGCGCACCGGCGTGCTGGCCGCGATGCTGGCCGAGCGCCTCGGCGCGCCGCAGCTCACGCTGGCCAACAAGGTCGACGTCGACGGCGCCTCGATCACGATCCAGCGCATCACCGACTACGGCTACGACAAGGTCGAGGCCACGCTGCCGGCCGTCGTCTCCGTGGTCGAGAAGATCAACGAGCCGCGTTACCCCTCGTTCAAGGGCATCATGGCCGCCAAGAAGAAGCCGGTCGAGACGCTGGCCATCGGCGACGCGTCCATCGACGCCGCCCACGTGGGCCTGGCCGCCGCGTGGTCCTCGGTCGTCGACTTCGCCGCCGCCCCGCCGCGCGCGGCCGGCACGATCGTCAAGGATGAGGGCGACGGCGGCACGAAGGCCGCCGAGTTCCTCGCGTCCAAGAAGTTCATCTGAGAACGGGAGTATTTACAGAAATGTCGGAGATTCTCGTTCTCGTCGAGCAGGTCGAAGGCGAGGTCAAGAAGGTCACGCTCGAGCTGCTGACCCTGGCCCGCGCGCTCGGCACCCCCGCCGCCGTCTGGGCGGGCCCCGGCATCACGCCGGAGGCCAAGGCCAGGCTGGCCGAGTACGGCGCTGAGAAGATCTACGTCGCGCCGTCGAGCGACATCGTGGAGTACGTGGTCGCGCCCAAGGCCGAACTGCTCGCCCAGCTCGTGGCCGACAAGTCGCCGGCCGCCGTGCTCGTGGCCGCCACGCCCGAGGGCAAGGAGACCGCCGGCCGCCTCGCCATCAAGACCGACTCCGGGGTCATCACCGACGCCGTGGGCCTGGGCGAGGGCTTCGTGGCCGACCAGTCCATCTTCGGCGGCGGCGTCAACGTGCAGTCCAAGGTGAGCAAGGGCACGCCGATCGTGGCCGTACGCCCCAACTCGACCACCCCGGAGCCCTCGGCCGGGGCCGGGACCGAGGAGGAGGTGTCGGTCACGCTGTCCGACGCCGCCAAGGCGGCCCGCGTGGTCGAGCGGGTCAAGCAGGAGAAGGGCGCCCGTCCCGAGCTGACGGAGGCCGCGATCGTGGTCTCCGGCGGGCGCGGCGTCGGCTCGGCCGAGAACTTCTCGATCATCGAGCAGCTGGCCGACTCCCTCGGCGCCGCCGTGGGCGCCTCACGCGCCGCCACGGACGCCGGGTGGTATCCGCACCAGTTCCAGGTTGGGCAGACGGGGAAGACCGTGTCGCCGCAGCTGTACATCGCGGCGGGGATCTCCGGCGCCATCCAGCACCGGGCCGGCATGCAGACCGCCAAGACGATCGTGGCGATCAACAAGGACCCGGAGGCGCCGATCTTCGAGCTGGCCGACTATGGCGTGGTGGGCGACCTGCACCAGGTGGTGCCGCAGCTCACCGAGGAGGTCAACAAGCGCAAGTAGGCCCAGGGGGACAAGTGGCCCCAGGGGGAACGGCATGGCCTTCGCTGGACAGCGCTTCGCGCATAGAGCTCAGGCTGTGACATCGGGGGGCGCCGCCCCCCGAACCCCCAGCTCAAAGGCGCGCTCCTCGCAACGAGGCGCTTCGCGCCGGAGACTCGGGCTGTGACATTGGGGGGCGCGGCCCCCCAACCCCCGCTTAAAAGCCGCTTCGCCGATTCGTCAGCCGGTTGCGTTCGCGAGGGGCATGCAAAGAGGGGAAGGCGTTGCTACGCTTGTAGCAAGTCGCCTACAGTTGTGGTATGGCCGCCATTCCTGCCCGAGAACTGCGCAACAACACCGCTGAGGTGCTGCGACGCGTTGAATCCGGCGAGGAGATTGAAGTTCTCCGAGACAATCGACCGGTCGCGAAGATCATTCCAATCTCTCGTCGTCGCCGCTGGATTTCCGCAGTGGAAATCGGCACCGAACTGACCCGCCTCGGCGTCGACACGACCGGCCTGGCGGACGAACTACGGGAGACTCTCGTCGAGACGACGGACGATCTGCCATGGTAGAACGCAAGCGCGCGTTGGCTGACACGTCGATCTTCATCGGATTGGAAGCAGAGCGCTTCGACGCCAGTCGGTTCGCGGACTATGTGTGGGGCGTGTCGGTGGTGACGCTCGGTGAGCTCAGGCTCGGGGTGCTCCAGGCTCGCGATCCCGACACGTCCGCCCGCCGACTCAACACTTACCAACTCGCCGAACGCTTCGAGCCGATCGCGATCGACGAGGCCGTCTCCGATGCGTGGGCTTTGCTGGTTTCCCGGCTACGAGCCGCCGGACGCAAGGCGCCCATCAACGACAGCTGGATCGCCGCCACAGCCATCGCGCACCACATTCCTGTCGTCACGCAGGACTCGGACTATGACGAGATGCCAGGCGTCGAGGTCATCAAGCTGTGACTTGGGGGGTGGCCTCCAACCCCCCCGCTAAAGCCGGGTTCGCCGGGCGACTACCTGTATACATATGCCCCTTTTCATCCTGAGCGGCGGTTGTCTGCGATTGACCGCAGGACGAGGACGGCCTGCACGACGGCGGTGGCACTGTGAACAGCAGCACAGTTTGGTCAGCACCGTCCACGTCTTCAGCTCGCGATGGCGCGCTCGCCGAGTGCGCGGATGCGGGCCTGGGGAGTGATTGACGTCCTTTTGCCCGCGTGACGGCCACGACGGGTGGCGATGGGCAGAGCGGGCGAGGTCCCGGCGACGCGGTTGATGGAGATGAGCGTTCCGGGCGGCTATGGTGCGCCTTACCCCGATTTGATCTAGCTCGCAGGAGTGCCCGGTGATGAACGCGAGGGAGCCAGACTGGGCGTGCGTGGGCAGGTCTCTTGCCAAGGTCCTGGCCGTCACCACGGCGCTGTTCCTGGCCTTCAGCGCGGTCGACCGGGTTCTGTGGGTTGTTCATCGACTCCGACGACGAGCGGATGGCTCGGGTGTACGGCACAGCCGCCCGCATCGCGAACCCGGACAAACGCTTGACGAACGGTCACGGCGATGGCTGGGAACTGCTGGAGACCACCTACACGCTGTGGGGGGAGCCGCGTCGGGCCGGTCCCAGCGAGGGTGGGACCGAGTACGAGATCGTGGAGAACCTGTTCGGCACCGTCCGGGCTCCCTCCCTCGACGGGCCGTCCGGCAGGTGGGACGACGCGATCGATGCTGTGGGGGCAGACCTCGGCATCGACAGCGAGGATTCGGTGGAAAAGGCCCGGGAGACCATTGATGGGCTTCCCCAGACGCTCGACGCCGTCGCGGTCGTGGAGTTCGCGGACTCGATGACCACCGAGCGGCTCGTCGCCTTCAACCGGAGACACAAGATCTGCGGAGGGGCGGGCGTCTCCTACATCTACTCTCCGTCCTACTACGACGACTCAAGCACACCGCCCTCGATGAACGCGGTCGTCTGGAACCGCGACATGACCAAGAAGGACATCTGGGCGGATCTCACCTATCACCCCATGGAAGGTGCTGGTCCGGCTCCTAGGAGACGAACTTTGCGGTGGGACTTCAGGGCGCCGCGCCGAGCGAGACTCCACTGTGCCGCTGCCGACCAGAGACGCCTGCCAACCGGCCTGCGCGTAGGCGATCATGCCGCCTTCGACGACTCCGATGCCCACCCTCATGCCCGCAGCACGGTGACCTGCCGCCCCGCCGGGGTGCGGGCCTGATCGAACCGGACCCGCTCCTCGATCGGCGACGCCTCAGGACGGCGATTCCCCCGGGCCACCAGACCGAGATCACGCACGTAGGAGAAGTCGTCCTGGAAGGTTTCATCGTGGTCGGCCGGCGTGCCTGCGACCACCGGTTCGAGCACTCGCTTGACCCGGGGTTCGTACAGCTTGGCGACAAGAGAATCCAGGTGGGTGGCGCGGTCGCGGATGAGGCGCTCTTTGGCCTGCTCCATGTGTGCGGCGGTGATCGTTCCTCTGGAGGGACCCGCATCCAAAAGGTGATCTGCCAAGCCAGGGCGTTGATCAGCCAGGGTTGGCCGCGGGTGAAGTCGAAGGCCGCGGCAAGGGCTTCCTTGGTGAACTCCTGCCCGGTTTCGGCGGTGTGCTGGCCGTACAGCTCCCTGACGTCCTCCGGGGTGAGGTCGCCCAGGCGAAGCGACTCGACCGATATGTTGAAGGGGCTGATCGCGCCGAGCCGGGTGGGGTCGCCACCTGAGGCGATCTTGTATTCGCGCACGTCCCTCAGCCCGCACAACACCACGGAGTTGGGAAACGGAACGCCTCTGGGGCGATTGTTGTGGCCGATGCGTAGTTGCCGCAGGACCGACTTCAGGCTCTCCCCGTACAGCGCGTCGATCTCGTCGATGAGCAACACGAGCGGGAGCTCGCACTGGGCTGCCCACGCCTGGAGAGCGGCGCCCAGCCGTGCACCCGGAGGGGTCTCAAGCCAGGAGTTGGGCGGCGACTTGGTGTACCACTGGAGCTCGTCCAGCAGCATCAACTCCGCGGCCTCGTAGTCGTCGCCCGCCACGGAGGCCTCCTCGCAGGAGATCATCAGCGCCACGGCGGCGCCTTCCTTGGTGAGCTCATGCTCCAGGGAATGGAGCACGGTCGTCTTGCCCGACTGACGCGGAGCGTGGATCACGAAGAAGCGGTCCAAGTCGATCAACTGGCGCGCCTCCGGCAGCCGGGGCTGCGACGGCAGCACGTAGTGGAGCCGGGGGTCGCATGGTCCGGTGGTGTTGAAGTACTTGGGCTTGGCCACCGTCACAGTGTGAAACCGGACGGTGACAGATTCGATCGAATCGGCTCACGAGCCAGATCTCACGCTGCCCAATTGCCCACCCCCTGCGCGCCGTTTCCCGCATTTCGCGCGGCGTCGGGCCGTCGAAGAACTCAGAGCACGATCAAGCACGGTCCGCCCTGCGAGTCCCTATGTCGGCCGGTCGTCAGGAAGGCCCCTTCCCAGGCCTGCCGACACGCCGAGGTCTCTGGCCTGGTGAACTGTGCAGACGGACAATCCGGGCATGGCGGATTCACCGATCAGGGCAGGATTCGTGGTCTTCACCGTCTGCTGGCTGGCGTTCCAAACGTTCATCATGTACACGGTCGGTACGGTCGTCCAGCAAGACTCAGGTCCGGCGGCGGGGTTTGTGGACGAATGTCAGGCCGCGAGCTCCGCGGGCTCGCGTTCGACGGCCGGAGCCGGGGCGATCGCAGTGGGCTCCCTGCGCGGGAGGAGCCGGGAGGCGAGGGCGATCAGCGCGCCGAGGACGACCCCGATGCCGAGCGCGGTACGCAGCGAGGTGGCGTCCGACAGGAAGCCGATCACCACCGGGCCGAGCAGCAGACCGGCGTATCCCATGGCCCCTGCCTGGGCGATCGCCGGTCCCGGCGTGTCGGTCGCGGTGCCCGCCAGCGACAGCGTCAGCGGCGAGATCGTCGCCACGCCGAGCCCGACGAAGAACATCGTGAACACCGCCACCGACGCCGCCGGCGCGAGCAGCACCACCGCGAAGAACCCCGCCGTCGCCACGCCCGACACGGTCAGCATGCCGCGGACGCCGAACCTCGTGCGCAACCGGTCACCGGTGAGCCTGGCGACCAGCATGCCCACCTCGAACACCGGGTAGCCGAGGGCCGCCAGCGCCTCGGGGGCGCCCAGTTCGTTCCGCAGGTAGAGGCCGTTCCAGTCGGCGACGGTGCCCTCCACCATGAACGCGAAGAACATGATCGCGCCGAGCAGGTAGACGATCGGGGGCATGCGCCGGCGGGCCTCCGCCATGGTCCCCGTCGCCGGGGGCTCGGGCAGGTACGTACGGCCGAGCCCGACCATGACGGGCAGCGAGACCAGCCCGATCAGCGCCACGTTGGCGGTGAACGGCAGCCCCACGGCGATCGCCAGGCTGCCCAGCGCGCCCGCGGAGATGGCGCCTACGCACCAGCCCGCGTGCATGCCGTTCATCAGCGGCCGTCCGTACGCCTGCTCGACCGTGGAGCCCTGGGCGTTCATGGCCACGTCCACGGTGCCGAACGCCATGCCGAAGAAGGCGACGGCCACCAGGAGCAACGGGAGGTTCGGCGCGAACGCCACGGCCAGGAGGCCCAGCGCGGTGAGCGGCCCGCCGACCCGCAGCACGGCCCTGCTGCCCGCGCGGGCCATCACCTTTCGCATGGACTGCATGGTCGCCAGCGCGCCCAGGCCCCATACGAGCAGGATCGTGCCGACCGTCGACTCGGAAAGGCTCAGCTTGTCGGTCAACGCGGGGATGCGCACCGTCATGGTGCCCACCATCAGGCCGGCGAGCGCGAACGTAAGGATCGCCCCGTAACGAGCGCTCCTCAGGGCGCGGGTCATTAGTACACCTCACACAAAGTCATATTTTTTCGCGATATTTCGCCCGCAAGGACCCGCTAGGTCGCCGCGTGGCACTGCCCCACTTCGCCGCACCCCCGAGGACCTGCACCCCCACAGTGGCGGAAGGGGGTGCGTCCCTCGCGGCAGGAGGGCACGCAGGGCCGCGTGCCCACGGTTAAGGCGGAAGGCGGAAGCAAGAGTCTGGAACCGGCGTTGGCCCAAGCCTCCGCCGGGCCGAGCGTCCGCCGGGCCGAGCCGCGTTCAGCCGGAGCCCGGCCAGGCCGGACAGGCCGGACAGCGGCGGGCCGGGCCAGGACAGGCGAGGGCCGGGCCGGTTGGCGTGGGTCGGTGGGGAAGGCCGCCGAGCGCCGGGGCCGGGCAGGCCAGTTAGGAGGGGGGTTTGAGGAGGGTTTTCAGACGGGACTCGAGGGCCTGGAGGTCGTCCTCCGTGTTCAGCTCCGGGTCGTGGCTGGCCACGTCCCAGAGCCCCTCACACGCCAGCCGCACGATCTGCGACGCCAGCGGATCCGGCTCCTCGTCCAGCTCCTCGCGATGCCAGCGGGCCATCGCGTCGCGCAGCGGCGCCAGCAGGAAGAGGTTGCCGGAAGCCCCCGTGACCACGGCCCATCGTCGCAGCCGCCCGGAGCGGACGGCGGCCAGCGTGGCGCCCAGGTAGCGCTCGGTGTAGGTCTCGCCGTGCTGCTCGGCCACGAGGTGGTCGAAGTCCTCGATCAGGCGCTCCACCATGCCCTTGATCAGGGCCTCTTTGGAGCCGTAGTGATAGAGGAGGCCGCCCTTGCTGACGCCCGCCCGGTCCGCCACGGCGGCCAGGGTGAGCGCGGCAGAGCCCTGGTCGCAGAGGAGATCCTCCGCCGCGTCCAAAAGCTCGTCCCTTCGCATGTCCGTAACTGTACCGTCCGGACGGTACAGTTGCAAACGAGATACCCTGATCGGGTGACCACACCGTCGGCCTATCTTGATCATGCGGCGACCACGCCCATGCTGCCCGAGGCGATCGAGGCCATGACGGAGCAGCTCCAGCGCGTCGGAAACGCCTCATCCCTGCATGCCGCGGGCCGCCGGACGCGCAGAGTGGTCGAGGAGTCACGCGAGACGATTGCCGACGCGCTCGGCGCGCGGCCCAGCGAGGTCGTGTTCACCTCGGGCGGCACCGAGGCCGACAACCTCGCGATCAAGGGGCTCTACTGGTCGCGCCGTCCGAGGCGGCGCATCCTGATCAGCTCCGTGGAGCACCATGCCGCGCTCGACCCCGCCCGGTGGCTGGCCGACAGCCAGGGCGCGGAGGTGGAGCTGCTCGACGTGGACGCGTACGGCCGGGTCCAGCCCGACACGCTGCGCGAGGCCATCGAGCGCGACCCCGGCAACGTGGCCATGGTCAGCATCATGTGGGCCAACAACGAGGTCGGCACGGTCCAGCCCGTTCACGTGCTGTCCGCGATCGCCCACGATCACGGCATCCCGTTCCACACCGACGCGGTCCAGGCGGTGGGGCAGCTGCCTGTGTCGTTCTCCGCCTCGGGGGCCGACGCGCTCACGATGACCGGGCACAAGATCGGCGGCCCGATGGGGGTCGGCGCGCTGCTGCTGGCCAGGGGGCTGACGCCGGTCTCCGTGCAGCACGGCGGAGGGCAGGAGCGCGACGTGCGCTCGGGCACGCTCGACGCGCCCGCCATCGCGGGGCTGGCCGCCGCCGTCACCACGGCAGTCAAGGAGCAGGAGGCCCTGAGCCGCCGCCTGACGTCGCTGCGCGACGAGCTCATCCAGCGGGTACGCGAGGCCGTCCCCGACGTGGTGCTCAACGGCGACCCGGACCTGCGGGAGGCAAGCGCTTCGCCGGCACGGCTGCCCGGCAACGCCCACTTCTCCTTCCCCGGCTGCGAGGGAGACGCGCTGCTCATGCTGCTCGACGCCAAGGGCGTGGAGTGCTCGACGGGCTCCGCCTGCTCGGCGGGCGTGGCGCAGCCGTCCCACGTGCTGTTGGCCATGGGGGCCGACGCGGCGGCGGCGCGGGGCTCGCTCAGGTTCACGCTGGGGCACACCTCGTCCCGCGACGACGTCGACCGCCTGATCGAGGTGCTGCCCGCCGCCGTCGAGCGCGCCCGCCGAGCCGGCCTCAGCTGACCACCGACCGGCCTCAGCTGACCATGATCGGCCGCAACTGACCACCGACCGGCCTCAGCTGAGGGCCGAGCAGCCGGGCGAGCTCAGCAGACGGGCAGACCTCAGGTGAGGAAGGCCATCACGGCCGACCAGGCGGGATCGGCGGCCACGTCCACCCGGGGCTCGCCCTCCTCCCAGCTCACGATCAGCTCCTTGGCGTGGATCGCCGCGTCGCCGGTCGGGTCGGCGTACACGTGGATGATCCGGTGCCCCTCGGCGCTCATGTGCGCCGCGAGCACCGCGTCGTCGCGCAGCTTGAGCAGCCGCGCGGCCAGGCGCTCCTCGAAGTCGCGCAGCGCCGTCAGCGAGTCGCCGACCGGCAGGCCGTTCTCGTCGCGGTGCGCGTACGGCAGCGTGATCGCGATGTGCTGGTCGAACAGCGGATAGTCCACCGGACGCAGCGGATGGCGGGCCGTGGCGACGAGCGGCGCGCCGCTCGCCGTCTGCCCTTCGAGCAGCACCCACTCCTCCTCGGTGTAGCCCGAGGCCAGATCGGCGACCACGGCGGGCAGGTGGGCGGCGGCCACCGAGTCGATCGGCTGGAACGTGGCGGGTGTGATCTCCCCGACCCACCTGGCCACGTCGTCCTCGCCGAGCAGCCAGTCGAGGGCCAGCAGCGTGGCCTCCATCCTGGTGTCCTCGTCGAGCTCGCCGAAGATCGGGTGGAACGCGGCCACGTCCACGCGCGGCTGGTCTCTCGGCACCCGCAGCCCCAGCATCAGCTTGTCGAGCGCGAACTCGTAGCCGCCCACGTCGAGGGTCAGCTCCAGCGCCTGCGGATTGGCCTGCCGTGACGGATGGAACTCCCACAGCAGGTCCGGCGGCGGCGCGGCCTTGGCCCACCGGTGCGCGAGCGAGCGCAGCTCGGGATCGCCCGCCGCGGTCACCACCAGGGCGTGCGCGGCGTTCTTGCCGGGAGCCACCTCCCAGACCAGGCCCGGGTGGATCGCGGCGGCCGCCGGGGCGAGCCGTTCCTCCAGCCCTTCGACCTCGCCCTCGGCGACCAGGGAGTCGAGCCCCGGCCTGGCCTCCTGCCACCACGCCCAGAACTCGGCGATCCCGTCGCCGGCCTCTTCCTCTGCGTCCTTGCGCCCGAACAGTCGCATGGGCTGAATACTCGCAGATGCCGACCATGGTCGCGCACTCCCGGCAGGACAGTACGCTGGAATGGTCATGGGACTGCGTGTGCTTGCCGCCATGTCGGGCGGCGTCGACTCCGCCGTGGCCGCCGCTCGGATCGCCGAGGCCGGTCACGACGTCACTGGTGTGCACCTCGCGTTGTCGGCCAACCCCCAATCCCACCGCACTGGGGCGAGGGGCTGCTGCACGATCGAGGACTCGCGCGACGCGCGCCGCGCCGCCGACGTGATCGGCATCCCGTTCTACATCTGGGACATGGCCGAGCGCTTCCAGCGTGACGTGGTCGAGGACTTCGTGTCCGAGTACGCCGCGGGCCGCACGCCAAACCCGTGCCTGCGGTGCAACGAGAAGATCAAGTTCTCGGCGGTGCTCGATCGGGCGCTGGCCCTGGGCTTCGACGCGGTCGCCACCGGCCACCACGCCAAGCTGGTCGACGGGGTGCTGTCCAGGAGCGTCGACCAGGGCAAGGACCAGTCCTACGTGCTGGGCGTGCTCACCCGCGAGCAGCTCAGCCATGCGATCTTCCCGCTGGGCGGCTCGACCAAGGCCGAGGTTCGCGAGGAGGCCGCCAGGCGTGGCCTGACCGTCGCCGACAAGCCCGACAGCCACGACATCTGCTTCATCGCCGACGGCGACACCCGCGGCTTCCTGGCCAAGCGGCTCGGCTCGGCCGAGGGGCCCATCGTCGACCAGAGCGGCGAGGTCGTCGGCAGCCACCAGGGCGCCCACGGCTTCACGATCGGGCAGCGCAAGGGCCTGCACATCGACCGCCCCGCGTCCGACGGCCGGCCCCGCTACGTGCTGTCGATCGAGCCGGTGTCCAACACGGTCACGGTCGGCCCGCGTTCCGCGCTCGAGGTCACCTCGATCACGTGCGGCGGCCCGGTGTGGAACGGCCCGTCCACGGTCGAGGATCTGACCGTGCAGCTGCGGGCGCATGGAGAGGTGTACGGGTGCCGCTTCGCGGAGGCCGGTGGCGGCCTCCGCATCGAGCTCGACCGCCCGGCCACCGGAGTGGCGGCGGGCCAGGCGGCGGTGCTCTACTCCGGCGACACGGTGATCGGGTCGGCGACGATCGTCTCCGCTAGCTGAGCGTGGCGGACTCGCCGACCGCCAACCGGCGGAAGTCGGCGTTCTGCGTTTCCGACTCCGTCTTCAGCCAGGTGTCCACCAGGCCGAGGCCGGTGTCGTTGTACAAGCCGTCATGGGTGGAGAACGCCCTCCCTGGGTGGACCGTGCGGAGATACTCCACCATGTCCCCGAGCTTCAGCCACGGCCCGCCGGTCGGGACCAGCAGGGTGGGCACCTCCACGCCCGGGACCGTCAACGCGTCACCCGGGTAGAAGATCTCATCGTCGATGAGGAAGCCGATGTTCTGGACGGGCACGTCGGGATGGTTCTTGGCGTGCCACTCGCCGAACGCCCGCACGCGGAAACCGGCCGTCTCGAACGCGTCGCCGTGCCGTACCACCTGGACCTTCCCCGGAAGGTCCGTCAGCGCCGCGGCGACGCCCTCGCAGGTGTAGATCTCCAGGGCGGGCGAGGCGGCCTTCAGCTTGTCGACGTCCACGTGGTCCCAGTGCTCATGGGTGATCAGGACCGCATCGGCGCCGTCGAGCACCGGGCTCTCGGTGAACGTCCCCGGGTCGATGACCAGGACCTTGCCGTTCTTCTCCACGCGTACGCAGGCGTGCTCGTATTTCGTCAGCTCCACCCGGCAGAGCCTACGCTTGTGCCCATGTCTACGTGGGAAGCAACCGGGGTCGGGTCGCATCCGGGCGAGGATCATCTCGAGGCGATCAGGGTCGTGTTCGGCGAGGTGCCAGGGCTGCCGTACCTTCCCGAGCTGCCGGCCAGGGGCGTCGGCGCCGACATGATCGGCAGGACGGCCGGGATGCTCGTCGAGCTGCCCGTCGAGGTGCAGCCCTCCGGGTGGCGGCTGACCGATCGGCCGGGGCGCGACCACCAGCGGGCCGTCGACCATCTCCGGCGGGACCTCGACGGGCTCGAGGAGGTCGGGCACGACTACTCGGGGCCGCTCAAGCTGCAGGTCTGCGGGCCGTGGACGCTGGCCGGGTCGATCGAGCTGAAACACGGGGACAAGGTGCTCTCCGACGCGGGGGCCGTACGCGATCTGACCGCCTCGCTGGCGCAGGGGGTGGCCGACCACTGCGCCGAGGTGCGGCGGCGGCTGCCCGGGGTGACGGAGATCGTGCTGCAGCTCGACGAGCCCGGGCTGCCCGGGGTGCTGGCCGGGACCGTACCGACCGCCTCGGGGTTCGGGCGGCTCGCCGCCGTCGAGGAGTGGCGGGTGGAGGAGTCGCTGCGGTCCTTCGACAGCCCGATCGTGCACTGCTGCGCGCCGTCCGTGCCTTTCGACATGCTGCGCAGGGCCGGGGTGCGGGGAGTGTCGGTGGACGCCTCGCTGCTGCGGCGCAGGGACGAGGACGCCGTCGGGGAGTGCGTCGAGGCGGGCCTGGCGTTCTTCCTGGGGGTCGTGCCCGGCAGGGACACCCGGTTGCCGGACGTCGGGGTGGTCGCCAAGCCTGCGCTGGACCTGTGGCGGCGGCTCGGGTTCGCGCCCGATCGGCTGGCCGGGCAGGTCGTGCTGACTCCCTCCTGCGGGCTGGCCGGGGCGTCGCCACGGTACGCCCGTGCGGCGCTGGCGGCCTGCCGGAAAGCGGCCCAGGTGCTCAGGGACGACCCTGCAAGCGGGCTGCAAGGCGGCTGAGTAGCCTCCGGTTCATGATTCTTCGCACTGTGGCCGTGGCCGCCGCCGTCCTCGTCGCGTCCGCCACGCCCGCCCTCGCCTCCGCCAACCCGGAGGTGTGGAACTGGGGGTCGATCTACTCGGCCGATCGGGCGGGCAAGGCCAAGGGGAAGGTGGTGCACGACCGGCCGGGGTTCGTGGTCAGCGGGAAGCTGTACGACTTCCCCGGGCGTACGGGGTGCTCGTGGCTCAAGTTCCGGTGGGTCAAGGAGGAGGGCGGCAAGGGGTACAAGACGTACCACACCTGCTCCGGGACGAAGCCGCTGGAGTTCTCGTTCGAGGCCGGATACATCCTGTCCATTGAGGGCAAGGTCTGCCGCGGCACTGCCAAGACGGTCACCGGCAAGTGCTCGACCTGGGAAGGGGTCTGGGCCCAGGGCGGCTGAGGAGTGTTCTTGTCGGTGCCCGGCGGTAGCGTTTGGTCAGGGTGTTGGACGAGAGGAGACCCTGGTGACTGAGCCTGGCGCCGAGGTGGAGGGCGTGCCCGTGGCCGCCCTCAAGCGGCATGCCGAGCTGAGCGAGCTGGTCGAGGACGCTCGCTGGCGCTACTACGTGCTCGACCAGCCCACGGTCAGCGACGCCGAGTTCGACGGGTGGTTCAGAGAGCTGCTGGCGCTGGAGGAGGCGCATCCGACGCTCCAGACGCCCGACTCGCCCACCCAGAAGGTGGGCGCGCCGGTGTCGGGCGACTTCGCCAAGGTGCAGCACCTCAACCGGATGGAGAGCCTCGACAACGCCTTCAACGAGGCCGACATGGCCGCCTGGATGCAGCGGGCCGAGCGGCTGGCCGAGGGCGACCCGGGGCCGTACCTCTGCGAGCTGAAGATCGACGGGCTGGCGATCGCGCTGGTCTACCGCGACGGCAAGCTGGAGCGGGGCGCGACCCGTGGCGACGGGCGCACGGGCGACGACGTGACGGCCAACGTCCGCACGATCAAGGGCGTCCCCCACCGGCTCAAGGGTGACGACATCCCCAGCCTGGTCGAGGTGCGCGGCGAGGTCTACATCCCGGTCGACGACTTCAAGAAGCTCAACGAGCAGCTCGTCGAGCAGGGCAAGCCGCCGTTCGCCAACCCGCGCAACTCCGCGGCGGGCACGCTGCGGCAGAAGGACCCGCGCATCACGGCCCAGCGGCCGCTGCGGATGCTGGTGCACGGCATCGGCATCTGGGAGGGCTCGCCCGTGCCGAAGGCGCAGTCCGAGGTCTACGACCGGCTGCGGGAGTTCGGGCTGCCGGTCAGCGATCTCTACCAGGTGCTGCCCGGGCTGACCGAGATCAACGAGTTCATCGAGCACTACCGCGTGCACCGGCACGATCCCGCGTACGAGATCGACGGGGTGGTCGTGAAGGTCGACGACTTCCGCACACAGCGGGAGCTGGGCTCCACGTCGCGGGCGCCGCGCTGGGCGATCGCGTACAAGTACCCGCCGGAAGAGGTCAACACCAAGCTGCTCGACATCCAGGTGGGGGTCGGCCGCACGGGGCGCGTGACGCCGTACGCGGTGATGGAGCCCATTTCGGTGTCGGGCTCCACCGTCGAGCGGGCCACCCTGCACAACGCCGCCATCGTGGTCAAGAAGGGCGTGCTCATCGGCGACACCGTGGTGCTGCGCAAGGCGGGCGACGTCATCCCGGAGATCGTCGGGCCGGTGGCGCCGCTGCGCGACGGGTCGGAGCGAGAGTTCGTCATGCCGACCCACTGCCCCGAGTGCGGCACCGAGCTGGCGTACGAGAAGGAGGGCGACGCCGACCTGCGCTGCCCCAACGCGCGCAGCTGCCCTGCCCAGATCCGCGAGCGCATCTTCTTCGCGGCCGGGCGGCGCGCCCTCGACATCGACGGGCTCGGCTACGTCGCGGCCACCGCGCTCACCCAGCCGCTGCCGCCCCAGGAGCCCGTGGTGCGCACCGAGGCCGACCTGTTCGACCTGACGCTGGAGCAGCTGCTGCCCATCAAGTCGGTGGTGCGCGACCAGGACACCGGCCTGCCCAAGATCGATCCCAAGACGGGGGAGCAGAAGGTCGTCACCTTCTTCTCCAACATCGACGGCAAGCCCAGCCAGAATGCGCTGCAGCTCATGGAGGAGCTGGAGCGGGCCAAGCAGGTGCCGCTCGCGCAGCTGCTGGTCGCCCTGTCCATCCGCCACATCGGCCCGCCCACCGCCCGCGCGCTGGCCGACGAGATGCGCTCGATCGAGCGCATCATGAACGCCTCGGAGGAGGAACTGGCCGCCGTCGAGGGCATCGGGCCCCGGGTGGCGGCGACGATCCGGGAGTGGTTCTCCGTCGACTGGCACCGCGAGATCATCGAACGGTGGCGGGCCGCCGGAGTGCGGATGGAGGACGAGCCCGCGCCGGAGAAGGGGCCGCAGACCCTCGCGGGGCTGACGTTCGTGGTGACGGGCACGCTGGAGGGCTACACCCGCGACTCGGCCTCCGACGCGCTCACCAGCCGGGGCGGGAAGGTTTCGGGGTCGGTGTCCAAGAAGACCTCGTTCCTGGTGGCGGGGGAGAACGCGGGGTCGAAGTACGACAAGGCGGTGAGCCTCGGGGTGCCGATCCTGGACGGGGGCGGGTTCGAGCTCCTCCTGAAGGAAGGCCCGGAGTCGGCGGCCGCGGCCGCGATCACTCCGGAGGCTTAGCCCCACGGCCGCCCACGCGGGCGGCCGTGACTTCCGTCTCGGCGCTGGGGTGCGGTGCTCGGCCCATGTGGTCGGTGCGGCGTGCATGGCACACCGGCGCCGGGCTCCGCCACACCACATCCCGCCGACGCGGCGCTTCAAGGAACGCGCCGTGCCGGCACCAGGTGCGATGCGCACCTGCCCCGCTCGATTCCGCATGCGCGACATGCCGTGTGCCACGCCGTCTCGATGTGGCGGCGGCGGGGTGTGCCGGGAGTGTGTGCGGCTTGCTACCGAGGGTGGTTTCTGGGTATATGTCGGAAAGGAGAAGTGACGGAACGTACGCGCTTGGTTTCGCGAAGTGGGGTGAAGGTCGTACCCTCCCATAGTGACCTAATGGGGGTTCTGTTACCGATGACTGGCCCAACCGACACCCGCGACACCGGACCACGCGTCGGCACGCCGCTGTGGGCGTTTCTCGCGGGCATAACCGTGATCGGCTTCACCGCGCTCGTGGTGGCCATGCTCAGGCTGGACGCCGGCGGACTGCTGGAGCTGGCCCGCACGTCGCTGTTCTGGGTGCTGTCGGTGCTGGTGATCCTGGGTGAGCTGAGGCCCGTGATGGTGTCCTCCGCCACCACCGTGGGCGGCACGTATCCGTCCACCATGTTCACCTTCGCCGTGCTGCTGCACTTCGGGCTGCCCGTCGCGGTGCTGATGCAGGCCGTCGCCGTCGCCATGAACGGGGTGGTGACGCGTAAGTCGTGGCATCGGGTCATGTTCAACATCGCGCAGTCGACCCTCGCGCTCACCGCGGCGGCCGTGGTGCTGGGGCTGTTCGGCATCGTGCCGAGCCCGGCCGCGCCATGGGTGCCGGGCGGCGGAGATCTGGCGGCGATCGCGCTGGCCGGGGTCGCGTACTTCGCCACCAGGGCCACCCTCGTGTGCGGCGCGGTCGCGCTGCACGAGAGGCGCTCGATCGCGCGGGTGCTCAAGGTCACGGTCGGCCCGCAGGCCCTCGTGTACGTCGGGCTCCTCGGCCTGGCGCCCCTGGTCGTCGTGGTCATGGAGCACTCGCCCGGGCTGGTGCCCCTGTTCGTCGCCCCCCTCACCGCCGTCTACTTCACCGCCACGCTCTCCATGCGCCGTGACCACCAGGCCATGCACGACGAGCTGACCGGCCTGCCCAACCGCAAGATGCTCATCGTCAGCACGGAGGAGGCGCTGGCCGAGGCCAGGCAGGACGAGCGGGTCGGCCTGTTCCTGCTCGACCTCGACCGGTTCAAGGAGGTCAACGACACGATGGGGCATCCGGTGGGCGACCGGTTGCTGCAGATGGTCGCGCACAGGCTCACCCATTCGGTACGGCCGGGCGACGTCGTGGCGCGGCTGGGCGGCGACGAGTTCGCCGTGCTGCTGCCCTCGATCAGGGACGCCCACGCGGCCAGGGAGGTCGCGGCGCGGCTGCGCGCGGCGCTGACCGAGCCGGTCCGGTTGGAGGGCATGACCTTCGACGTGGACGGCTCCGTCGGGATCGCGCTCTATCCGGACCACGCCCCCGATTTCGAGCTGCTCCTGCAGCGGGCCGACGTGGCCATGTACCTGGCGAAGGAGGGGCGTACCGGTGTTGAGCTCTACCAGCCCGACAAGGACCGAAACTCGCCGGAACGCCTCAACCTCCTCGGCGACCTGCGCCGCGCCATCGACAACCGTGAGCTCCGCCTGCACTACCAGCCCAAGGTCAGCCTCGAGACCGGCGCCGTCCAGGGGGTCGAGGCCCTGCTGCGCTGGCACCACCCGGTGCACGGGTCGATCGCGCCGTCGGAGTTCGTCCCGCTGGCCGAGCAGTCCTACCTGATGCGGCCGCTTACGGCGCATGTCATCGAGGCGGCGCTCGAGCAGGCCGCCCGCTGGTGGCACGCGGGGATGCGGGTGCCGATCTCCGTCAACATCTCGGCCCGCGACCTGCTCGACTCGGCCCTGCCGGAGCGGTTGGAGGAGGGCCTGGCCGAGCACGGGCTCCCGCCCGGGGCCATCCAGCTGGAGGTGACGGAGCGAATCCTGACCGGTGACCAGGCGTACACCCAGGAGACCATCAAGGCCCTGGCCACGCTGGGCGTGCCGCTGGCGCTCGACGACTTCGGCACCGGCTACTCCTCGCTCATCAGGCTCCAGCGCCTGGCGGTGTCCGAAGTCAAGATCGACGCCTCGTTCGTCCGCCGGATCGCCGAGTCGGAGGACGACGACCGGATCGTCCGCTCGATCGTGGACCTGGTCCGCTCGCTCGGCCTGCGCTCGGTCGCGGAGGGCGTGGAGTCGGACGAGGTGGCGATGCGGCTGGCGGAGATGGGCTGCGACATGGGGCAGGGGTGGTTGTTCGGCCGGCCCATGCCCGCCGCCGACGCCACGGTCTGGCTCAGGGAGCACGCCGGGGCGGGCCCCGGGATCGAGTACAGCTACCGGCCCGAGGTCAGCCGCTCAGCCTGACCCGGTGAGCCGCCATTCGTCGCGGGCGGGTTACTGGTTCGGGCGTGCTGCGTCAAGGCCCCTAGGATGGCAGTGTCCACCAAGAACACTCCATCCACGAAACGGGTTAAACGACTCATGTCCGCCATAACCCGCGACGAGGTCGCACACCTGGCCCGGTTGTCCAGGCTGGCGCTCACCGACGACGAGCTCGACCACTACGCCACCCAGCTCGATGCCATCATCGAAGCGGTCGCGAAAGTAGCCGAGGTCGCCGCCGAGGATGTGCCGCCGTCGTCGCACGCGCTTCCGCTGACCAATGTCTTCCGTGCCGACGAGGTGCGACAGTCCCTGACGCCCGACCAGGCGCTCTCCGGCGCGCCCGCCGTCGAGGACGACCGCTTCCGGGTGCCGCGCATCCTTGGGGAGGAGGCATGAGCGAGCGCAGCGAGCGAACAATCAAACACAGCCTTGTCAGGCTCATGCGCCCGACGAAGGAGGGCTCATGAGCCTGATCCGTAAGACCGCCGCCGAGCTGGGATCGATGATCGCCGGCGGCGAGGTGTCGGCCGTCGAGGTGGCCGAGGCGCATCTCGACCGCATGGTCGAGGTGGAGCCCAAGATCCAGGCGTTCCTCCACGTCGATCGCGAGACGACGCTGGAGCAGGCGCGGGCCGTCGACGCCAGGCTGCGGGCGGGCGAGAAGCTCGGGCCGCTGGCCGGCGTGCCGATCGCGCACAAGGACATCTTCGCCACGCGTGACATGCCGACGACCGCCGCGTCCAAGATCCTCGAAGGGTGGCGCCCGCCGTACGACGCGACCGTCACCGCGCGGCTGCGCGAGGCCGGGCTGGTCTTCCTCGGCAAGACGAACCTGGACGAGTTCGCCATGGGCTCCTCCACGGAAAACTCGGCCTACCAGGTCACCCGCAACCCGTGGGACCTGTCCAAGGTGCCGGGCGGCTCGTCGGGCGGCTCCAGCGCCGCCGTGGCCGCGTACGAGGCGCCGCTGTCCACGGGCACCGACACGGGCGGCTCGATCCGCCAGCCGGCCGCGGTGACCGGGATCGTGGGGATGAAGCCGACGTACGGTGGCTCGTCCCGTTACGGGCTCATCGCGTTCGCCAGCTCGCTCGACACCCCGGGCCCGTTCGCGCGTAACGTGCTCGACGCGGCGCTGCTGCACGAGGCGTTCTCCGGGCACGACCCGATGGACTCCACCTCGGTCGACGCCCCCGTGCCGAGCGTGGTCGAGGCCGCGAAGCACCCCGACGTCGCCGGCATGCGGATCGGCGTCGTCAAGGAGTTCGCCGGCGAGGGCTACCAGGCCGGCGTGCTGGCCCGCTACCACGAGGCCGTCCAGCTCCTCGAGTCGCTCGGGGCCAAGGTCGTCGAGGTCTCCTGCCCGTCGTTCACGACCGCGCTGCCCGCCTACTACCTGATCGCGCCGTCGGAGTGCTCGTCCAACCTGGCGCGCTTCGACGCCATGCGCTACGGCCTGCGCGTCGGCGACGACGGCACCCGCAGCGCCGAGGAGGTCATGGCGCTGACCAGGGCCGCCGGGTTCGGTCCCGAGGTCAAGCGGCGCATCATGCTCGGCACGTACGCGCTGTCGAGCGGCTACTACGACGCCTACTACGGCCAGGCGCAGAAGGTGCGCACGGTCATCTCCCGCGAGTTCGAGGCCGCCTACCAGCAGGTGGACGTGCTGGTGTCGCCGACCACGCCGACCACGGCGTTCGCGATCGGCGAGCGTGCCGACGACCCGATCGCGATGTACCTCGCCGACCTGTGCACCATCCCGTCCAACCTGGCCGGCAACGCGGCCATGTCGGTGCCGGTCGGCCTGGCCGACGAGGACAACCTGCCGGTCGGCCTGCAGATCATGGCGCCGGTCCTGGCCGACGACCGCTGCTACCGCGTCGGCGCCGCCGTCGAGAAGGCCCTGGAGAGCCGCTGGGGCGGCCCGCTGCTGAAGGAGGCCCCGTCGCTATGACCATGGTCTATGACGAAGCGCTCGACCGGTTCGAGCCGGTGCTCGGCCTGGAGACGCACGTCGAGCTGGGCACCAGGTCGAAGATGTTCTGCGGCTGCAAGACCACCTTCGGCGCTCCGCCCAACACGCAGGTCTGCCCGACCTGCCTGGCGTTCCCCGGATCGCTGCCGGTGGCCAACGTCCAGGCCATCGAGTCGACCATCCGCATCGGCCTGGCACTGAACTGCTCGATCGCCGAGTGGTGCCGCTTCGCCCGGAAGAACTACTTCTATCCGGACATGCCGAAGAACTACCAGATCTCGCAGTACGACGAGCCGCTCTGCGTCGACGGCTACGTCGACGTCGAGGTCGACGGCAAGACCGTGCGGATCGAGATCGAGCGGGTGCACCTGGAGGAGGACACCGGCAAGTCCACCCACGTGGGCGGCGCGACCGGGCGCATCCACGGGGCCGACTACTCGATCGTCGACTACAACCGCGCCGGCATCCCGCTGGTCGAGATCGTGACCAAGCCCATCCCCGGCACCGACCGGCTCGCGCCCGAGGTGGCCAGGGCGTACGTCACCGAGCTGCGGGAGATCATGCGCTCGCTCGGCGTCTCCGACGTGCGCATGGAGGAGGGCTCGCTGCGCTGCGACGTCAACGTGTCGCTCATGCCGCGGGGCGCGTCCGAGTGGGGCACCCGTACGGAGACCAAGAACGTCAACTCCCTGCGCAGCGTCGAGCGGTCCGTGCGGAGCGAGATCGAGCGGCAGGCTGGCATCCTGGCCGAGGGCGGGAAGATCTTTCAGGAGACCCGGCACTTCCACGAGGACACCGGCACCACCACGTCGGGAAGGTCCAAGGAGGAAGCGCAGGACTACCGCTACTTCCCCGAGCCCGACCTGGTGCCGATCGCGCCCGACCCGGCGTGGGTGGCCGAGCTGAAGGCGGCGCTGCCCGAGCTGCCGTCGGTCAAGCGCAAGCGGCTGCAGGCCGAGTGGGGGCTGTCCGACCTCGACATGGAGGCCATGCACAACGCCGACGCGATCGACCTGGTCGAGGCCACGGTCGCGGCGGGCGCCCCGGCGGCGGACGCGCGCAAGTGGTGGATGGGCGAGCTGGCCAGGCGGGCGAACGAGGCCGGCACCCCGCTGGCCGACCTGCCCATCACCCCGGCCCAGATCGCCAGGGTGACCGAGCTGGTGGCCTCGGGCGCGCTCAACGACAAGCTGGCGCGCGAGGTGCTCGAAGGCGTGCTGGCCGGTGAGGGCACGCCCGACGAGGTGGTCGAGAAGCGCGGGCTGCAGATCGTCAGCGACGAGGGCGAGCTGCTGGCGATCATCGACCAGGTCCTGGCCGACAACGCCGACGCGGCCGAGAAGGTCAGGTCCGGCAAGATCGCGGCGGCGGGCGCCCTGGTGGGCGGCGTCATGAGGGCCAGCAAGGGCAAGGCTGACGCGGCCCGTGCCCGCCAGCTGATCCTGGAGAAGCTGGGCGTCTCCGAGTAGTCGCTGTTGTCGCAGAAGGCCTCGCCGCCGCTATGGGTGGCGGGGCCTTCGTGCTGCTGGCCGGTCCTAGGTCCAATTGCCGGTGCCGATGTAGGGCTCCCGCTGGATGTGGGGGGAGCCGGGCCGCCGTACGTTCGCCGCATGACGAGGAAAGCATTGACGGCGGGCCTGGTGGCCATGGTGTCGCTGGTGGCCTTCGAGTACATGGCGGTCGCGATCGCCATGCCGGTCGTGGCCAGGGAGCTCGGCGGGCTGGAGCTGTACGGGTTGGCGTTCAGCGGCGCGATGGCCGCCAGCGTGATCGGGACCGTGCTCGGCGGCCGGTGGGCCGACGTGCGCGGCCCTCTGGCGCCAATGTGGACCGGCGTCGCGGGCTTCGTCGGCGGGCTGACGGTGGCGGGGCTGGCGCCGAGCATGGAGGTGCTGATCGCCGGACGGTTCCTGCAGGGGTTCGGCGGCGCGCTGGTCAGTGTGGCGATGTACGTGGTGGTGGCCCGGGTCTATCCCGAGAACCTGCATCCCAAGATCTTCTCGTTGTTCGCGACCGCGTGGGTGGTGCCCTCCATGGTGGGGCCGGCCATCGTGGGCGTGGTCACCGACACGCTCGGCTGGCGCTGGGTGTTCCTGCTGGTGCCGATCATGACCGTGGCGGGCGGCCTGGTGCTGCTGCGCGGACTGGCCGGGCAGCCGGTGAGCGGCGGGCAGGCCGAGCCCGCGCCCGGGCTGCCGGGCAAGGTCGCCTGGGCGGCCGTGACCGCCGTCGGGGCGGGGCTCATGCAGTACGGCAGCGACGGGCGGCTGCCCCTCCTGGTCGCGGGCCTGGTCGTGCTGGTCGTGGCCCTGCCCAGGCTGCTTCCCGCCGGCACCCTGCGGGCCGCGCGCGGGCTGCCTGCCGTGGTCGGGCTGCGTGGCCTGGCCGCCGGCGCGTTCTTCGCGGCAGAGGTGATGGTGCCGCTCATGCTGATCGAAGAGCGCGGCCTGTCCGCGCTGGCGGCCGGGTTCGCCATCATGGGCGGCTCCCTGACCTGGTCGTTCGCGTCGTGGCTGCAGGGACGCGAGACCTTCAGCCAGATGACGAACCTGCGGCTCGGCTCGGCCGCGATCGCGCTCGGCATCCTGCTCATGGGCGCGGTGACGTTCACCGCGGTGCCCCTGGCGCTGGCGTACCCGGCGTGGATCATCACGGGGTTCGGGATCGGGCTGGTGTACCCGACGCTGTCGGTCCGCACGCTGGAGCTGTCGGCGCCCGGCGAGCAGGGGAAGAACAGCTCGGCGCTGCAGGTGGGCGAGTCGGTGTTCTCGGTGGTGGCGGTGGCCGTCACCGGCGCGTTGTTCGCGGCCGCCGGGTCGGGCTACTGGGCGGTGTTCGCCGCCACCCTCGTCATGGCGCTCGCCGGGCTGGCGATCGCCCCTCGGTCGGTGAAGAGCGGTTCCGCCGTGCCGGCGGAACCGTCTCCAGCGTCGCTCACTCGACCGGCGTGACCGCGCGCCGCCGGGCCGACAGCTTCCTGAACACCGGCGCGAGCAGGGCCAGGAACGCCAGCACCAGCAGCGCCACCGCCACAGGGCTCTTCACCAGCACCGTCACGTCGCCCGCCCCGATGGCCAGCGCCCTGCGGAGCTGGATCTCGGCCATCGGACCCAGGATCATGCCGATCACCGCCGGGGCCACCGGAAGGCCGAAGCGGCGCATGGCGTAGCCCAGGAGGCCCAGGACGTACAGGACGACGAGGTCGACCACGGTGCCGTTCAGGGCGTAGACGCCGAGCGCGGCGAACAGGACGATCCCGGCGTACAGGTACGGGCGCTCGATACGCAGGACGCGGGCCCACAGGGGTGCCAGGGGCAGGTTGAGCACCAGCAGCATCGCGTTGCCGATGAACAGCGACGCGATCATGCCCCACACCAGCGCCGGGTTGTGGTCGAACAGCTGCGGGCCGGGCTGGAGCCCGTACTGCTGGAAGGCGGCCAGCAGGATCGCGGCCGTCGCCGACGTGGGCAGGCCCAGTGTGAGCAGCGGGACGAGGGTGCCCGCCGCCGAGGCGTTGTTGGCCGCCTCGGGGCCGGCCACGCCCTCGATGGCTCCCTTGCCGAACTCCTCCCGGGCGACCCCGCGCGCCAGCCGCTGCTCGGCCGCGTACGACAGGAACGTGGGGATCTCCGCCCCGCCGCCGGGCAGCGCGCCGAACGGGAAGCCCAGCGCGGTGCCGCGCAGCCACGGCAGCCACGAGCGCCGCCAGTCGGACCGGCCCATCCAGGCGCGGCCGACCGGGACCACCTCGGGCGACCCGTGACGCAGCCGCGAGGCCACGTAGAGTGCCTCGCCGAGCGCGAAGAGGCCGACCGCGACGATCACCACGTCGATGCCGTCGAGCAGCTGCGGGATGCCCAGCGTGAGCCGTGCCTGCCCGGTCTGCTGGTCGATGCCGACGAGCCCGATCACCAGCCCGAGCCCCAGGGAGGCCAGGCCGCGCACGACCGAGCGGGACAACACGGACGACACGGCGGTGAAGGCCAGGATCGCCAGCGCGAAGTAGTCCTCAGGGCCGAACGAGATCGCGAAGCTCACCACCGCCGGCGCCGCCACGACCAGCAGCGCCGTGGCGATCGTGCCCGCCACGAACGACCCGATGGCCGCCGTGGCCAGCGCCTGCGCCGCCCGCCCGCGCCGGGCCATCTTGTTGCCCTCCAGCGCCGTGATCATCGAGGAGGACTCGCCGGGCGTGTTGAGCAGGATGGAGGTGGTCGAGCCGCCGTACATGCCGCCGTAGTAGATGCCCGCGAACATGATGAACGCGCTGGCCGGCGGCACCGTGAACGTGATCGGCAGCAGCAGCGCCACGGTCATCGCGGGCCCGATGCCGGGCAGCACGCCGACCAGGGTGCCGAGCGTGACGCCGACGAGCGCGTACAGGAGGTTGACGGGGGTGAGCGCGGCGGCGAAGCCGTCGATCAGAAGCTGCAGCGACTCCACTTAGATCACCCCCGCCAGCGGCCCGCCCGGCAGGGACACGCCGAGGCCCTTGACGAACAGCAGATACGTGGCGAGCCCCATGACCACCGAGACCACGGCCGCGCGCCGCTTGTGCTCGGCGCCCAGCGCCACCGACAGGCCGAAGAACAGCAGGCTCGCGCCGATGATCCAGCCGACCACGTTCAGGAGCGCCGCGAACGCCAGGAAGATCCCGCTGACCAGCCCGACGCTCCGCCAGTCCGCGGGGGCGTCGACGTCCACGTCCTCGCTCTCCTCGGGATCACCGTGGCCGCCGCGGATGACGTCCACCACGTAGAGCAGGCCGATGAGCACCATGGCGCCGCCCACCAGCATGGGGAAGAAGCGCGGACCGATGCCGAGCTGGGAGGCCGCGGCGGAGACGTCGAGCGTTCCGACCACGACGAACACGCCCAGCACCAGCACTACGACCGCCAGCCCGAGCTCGGGCCGCCACCAGCGAGCCATCAGGAAACGAGCCCCATCTCGGCGATGATGCCCTTGACCCGGGTCTGCTCGGCGTTCAGGAAGTCGGTGAACTGC
Source organism: Nonomuraea sp. B19D2 (assembly GCF_040137845.1). Taxonomy (NCBI): domain Bacteria; kingdom Bacillati; phylum Actinomycetota; class Actinomycetes; order Streptosporangiales; family Streptosporangiaceae; genus Nonomuraea; species Nonomuraea sp. B19D2. The sequence goes on from NZ_JBEFAK010000011.1 coordinate 175,933, forward strand.
TGGCCGGTCTGGAACGAGTCGATCCAGCCGTTCTTGGCCACCGCGTCCTTCCACGGCTGCGAGTCGTGCATCTTGGTGACCAGGTCGGTCAGGGCCTTCTTGTCGGCGTCGGAGAGCCCGCCGGGGGCGACGAAGCCGCGCCAGTTGGACAGCTCGACGTTCAGGCCGCCCTCCTTGAGCGTGGGCGCGTCCAGGCCGGAGATCCGCTGGCCGGAGGTCACGCCGAGGGCGCGCAGCTTGCCCGACTTGACGTGCTCGGCGAACTCGCCCACGCCCGAGATGCCCGCGCTGACCTTGTTGCCGAGCAGCTCGTTGAGCGCCTCGCCGCCGCCCGAGTGGGCGATGTAGTTGACCTGCTTGGGGTCCACGCCCGCGGCCTTGGCCATCAGGCCGGCCACGATGTGGTCGGTGCCGCCCGCGGAGCCGCCCGAGATCGACACCTTCTTGGGGTCGGTCTTCCAGGCCGCCACCAGGTCGGCCAGCGTCTTGTACGGGGACTCGGCCGGGACCACGACGATCTCGTACTCCTCGGTCAGCTTGGCGATGGGCGTGGTCTCGGCCAGCGTGACCTTGGACTTGTTCTGCTCGATGGCGCCGACCATGACCAGGCCCATGGTCATCAGCAGGTTGCCGTTGCCCTTCTCGCCGGCGAGCTGCGCCAGGCCGATCGTGCCGCCCGCGCCGGGCACGTTGAACACCTCGACCTTGCGCTTGGAGTCGGCGGCCTTGATCGCCTGCTCGGCGATGCGGGAGGTCTGGTCCCAGCCGCCGCCGGGCGCGGCCGGAGCCATGATCCGCAACGAGCCGCTGGCGGAGGTGCCGGTGCCGGACTCGCCGCAGCCGGTCAGCGCGGCGAGGGAGAGTGCCGCGAGAGCGGCGAGTACGCGCAAGCGCATGATCACTCCAGGGGGTGTTTTTTCACGGTTGTAAAACTGGGATGGTGAAGCCCTCGCCCGTCCGCGTCGAGGCTTTGCACGCTTGCCGTCATAGTGGTCGTATTGGTCGCGACCTGGCCGTGACCTGCGTTTGTTTCCATGTGCAACGTGAGAAGGGTGCGTGACGCCTCCCTCGGGACCCAGCTGTTCGTGCTCCAGATGGTGATCGTGATCCTCGCCGTCGGGGGCACTGCGGGAGTGTGGGCCGAGCACACGCGCGACCAGCTCGACTCGCTGCACCAGCAGCGCGCGCTGGCCATCGCGCAGTCCGTGGCAGGGCTCCCGCAGGTGCGCGAGGCGTTCAAGCTCAAGAATCCGGAGACGGTGCTGCAGCCGCTGGCCATGAGCGTGCAGCACGAGACCGGCGCCGACTACGTCGTGATCGCCAACGACCAGCAGAAGCGCTATGCACACCCCAACACCACGCTGATCGGCAAGCAGCTCTCCACGGACGGCACCACCGTCCTGCGGACCGGCAGGAGCTGGGTCGGCACCGAGACCGGCACGATCGGCACCACGGTCAGGGGCAAGACACCGATCCGCGACGAATACGGCAACGTGATCGGCCTGGTCTCGGTCGGCGTGCTGGAGACCACGGTCGTCGGCCAGCTCGGCGCCGCGCTCCCGCCGCTGATCTGGACGGCGCTGGCCGTGCTGCTCGCCGGGCTGGCGCTGGCCGCGGTGATCACCGCGCGGGTGCGCAGGCAGACGTTCGGGCTGGAGCCGCGCGAGATCGCCGCGCTGCTGGAGCAGCGTGAGGGCGTGCTGCACGGCGTCAAGGAGGGCGTGCTCGCGCTCGACCTCAACGGCCGCGTCACGCTGGTCAACGACGCCGCCCGTGAGCTGCTCGGCGACGTCGGTGAGGATCTGACCCAGATGCCCGTCTCCGAGCGCATGCGCGACGTGCTCGGGGGCGCCGACCCCGGCGAGGACCGCGTCGTGCTGCACGGCGAGCGGGTGCTGGTGCTCAACCGCACTCCGGTATGGGTACGCGGCCGGCACCGCGGCTGGGTGATCACCCTGCGTGACCGCACCGAGCTGACCCGCCTGGCCCGCGAGCTCCACGACACCAGCAGCGCGACGGAGGCGCTGCGGGCCCAGGCGCACGAGTTCGCCAACCGGATGCACACCGTCGTCGGGCTGCTGGAGCTGGGCGAGCACGAGGCGGCCATCAACTTCATCACCAGCACCACCCGCGGCACGTACGCCACCGACCTGCGCGAGCGCGTCCAGGAGCCCACCCTGGCCGCCCTGCTGCTGGCCAAGTCCGCCGAGGCGGCCGAGCGCGGCGCCCGGCTCGTGCTGTCGGAGGACTCCTGCGTGCCCGAGGGCACGCTGGGCGACCCGCAGGACGCGGTCCTCGTGGTCGGCAACCTCGTCGCGAACGCCATGGACGCCCTCGACGGCGCCGAGGGCACGATCGAGGTGTCGGTGCAGGCCGACGCCGACGGGCTGCGGGTGCGGGTGGGCGACTCGGGGCCCGGCATCGCGCCCGACCTGGTGGAAGAGGTGTTCAGGGAGGGCTTCACCACCAAGGCCGCCCGATCGGGCCCGCGCGGGCTGGGGCTGGCGCTGACCCGGCAGGCGTGCCTGCGCAGGGGCGGCTGGGTACGCGTGCGCAACTCGGGCGGCGCCGTCTTCACGGCCCTGCTTCCGCCGAAGGCGCACCCATGACCCGCGATGGCGCCCGGCGACCGGGCATGGGGTCCATGGACGCCGCAGCACCACCACTTGGCGGAGCGGCGGACGCGTGGTGACCGGAGTGATGAGGGTAGGCGGCACCGTGGGGACCGAGCCGCCGAACGGGGTGAGGCCATGAGCGACCTGCGCGTGCTCGTGGTGGACGACGACTTCATGGTCGCCCGCATCCACAGCGGCTACGTGTCCCGGATGCCGGGCTTCCGGGTCGTCGCCGTCGCGCACACCGGGGCCGACGCGCTCGCCGCGGTGGCCGAGCAGCGGCCCGACCTCGTGCTGCTCGACATCTACCTGCCCGACATGTCAGGACTTGAGGTGCTCAAGCAGCTCCATGACGTGGACGTCCTCATGATCAGCGCCGCCCGCGACGTGCCCACCGTCCAGGAGGCCATGCGCGGCGGCGCCGTCAACTACCTCATCAAGCCGTTCACCGCCGCCGCCCTGACCGAGCGCCTCCAGCAGTACGCCGACACCCGCAGGCGCCTGTCCGCCATCGGAACCGAGGCCCGCCAGGACGACGTCGATCGGCTCTTCGGCACCCCCAAAACCGCCGCACCCATGCCAAAAGGGTTGTCCGCGGCCACGTGCGCGCTGGTCGCGGATACCCTGCGGGAGGCGGGCCGCGACCTGTCGGCGACCGAGGCGGCCCAGCTCACGGGCCTGTCGCGGGTGAGCGTCCGCCGCTATCTCGAATACCTGTGCGCGGCGGGTCAGGCCGAGTTCCGGCCCCGGTACGGCACGGCCGGCCGGCCCGAACATCGCTACCGGTGGCTAGGTTGACACACTTCCGTAGCCATTTCCCGTGACATATGTGGATCCGCGTGCCTTACTGTTGCCTGAGACTTGGCTGCGGACCGGGAGGAGATTGAGGCGTGCGTAACGCCGGACCGATCGAATCACCGACCGACCCGTTCGCCTCGGTGCCGTTACCCACGTCAGGTGTCTCCAGGAAGCCGCGGATCGAAGGCCTGCCCCCGGGCGTCTCCCGGGACATCTTCGGCCCGCCGGACAGGCACGAGCCCCGACCGGCCCAAGGCCCGAGCGCCCCGGGCGGTCCCTCGGGCGGCGCGCTGCCCCCTGTGGCGCCGCCGGCGCAGCCGTGGCCCATGAACGACAAGCAGTCGCCGGCCCCGGCCGCCCCCGTGTTCGGCACGCCTGCGGAGCGACCGCCCGCGTATGAGCCCGAGCCGCCCAGGCGGCGCCGCCTCCTGCCCGGCCTGCTGGCGTTCGTGGTCGTCCTGGCAGGGCTGGCGTACGTCGTGCCCGCCGTGCTCATGTCGGGCTCCGTGCTGCGCGGCACCCACGTGGCGGGCGTCGACATCGGCGGGCTGACCGTCACCCAGGCGGCCGACAAGCTCCGCAACGAGCTCGGCACCAGGCTGAGCAAGCCGGTCGTGGTCGACATCGCCGGCCGGAAAGAGACCATCCAGCCCGACGAGGCCGGGCTCGAGCTCGACGTGGTGAGCACGATCGGGCAGGCGCCCAGCGGGTTCCCCAGCCCGCAGGAGGTGTGGCAGGGGCTGACCGGCAAGACCGAGCTCCAGCCGAAGGTGAACCTCGACTCCTCCCAGCTCGCCAGGACCGTCGAGGGCCTGGCGGAGGCCGCCGACAAGAAGGCGCGCGAGGGCCGGGTGTTCTTCTCCGGGCTGCAGCCGAAGATCCGCCGGCCCGAGGACGGCGTGCTGCTCGACCGGGACGACGCCGTACGCAGGGTCGGGAGCGCCTTCCTGCGCGGGGGCGGCAACGTCGTGCTGACGCTGCGGCCGGCCAAGCCCGTCACCACTCCGCAGGCCGTCGAGGCGGCCCTGGCCAAGGCGAAGCAGGCCGTCTCCGCGCCCATCACGCTGACCCTCGGCGACAAGCAGGCGCAGATCCCGCCGGCCATGATCGCCGCCAACCTGACCTACAGCTCCGACGGCTCCGGCGGGCTCGCGCCCGCGTTCAACGCCAAGGCGGTGCTGGCCGCCGTGGAGAGCCGGCTGGTGGACGCCGCCCAGCAGCCGCGCGACGCCACGTACGACATCGTGAACGACAAGCCGGTGCTGGTGCCCGCGCGCACGGGACGGGGCGTGAACGACAAGCTGCTGGCCAGGGACGCCGAGCGGGTGTTCGACCAGGGCGGCAGCCGCACCGTCCCCGTCCGGCTGGGCGCCGTCGCCCCCACCGTCACGACCGCTCAGGTACGCGGCCTCGGCATCCAGGAGGTCGTGGGCACGTTCAACACGACGTTCGACTGCTGCCAGGCGCGGGTGAAGAACATCCAGCGGATCGCGCAGGAGCTCGACGGGCACCTGGTCAAGCCGGGGGAGACGTTCTCGATCAACGAGCTCGTGGGGGAGCGCACCGTCGAGGACGGGTACGTCGAGGCGGGGCAGATCGTCGGCGGCCGGATGGTGAACATCGTGGGCGGCGGCGTGTCGCAGTTCGCCACGACGATGTACAACGCGGCGTTCTTCGGCGGCTTCGATCTCGTCGAGCACAAGCCGATGGACTACTTCGCACCTCGCTACCCGGCCGGGCGTGACGTCACGTTGCTGTATCCGGAAACGGACCTGAAGTGGCGCAACGACTCCGAGCACGGGGTGCTGATCAAGACGGCCTTCACGGACACGTCGGTGACGGTCACGTTGTGGAGCACCAAGCGGTACGACGAAATCGAGGCGGTGGAGTCGGACCGGCGGGACTTCGTGCCGTTCCGGACCGAGAGCAGCTCCGCGGCCGACTGCCTGCCCACGCAGGGACAGCAGGGATTCACGATCGACGTCACCCGCGTGTTCCACAAGGACGGCAAGGTGGTCAAGAAGGACAAGAAGGTGACCACCAAGTACCGCGCCCAGCCCCAGACGACCTGCACGGCGACCGGCTGAGGGCCGCACGCACGGGGGCCGCGGGGCTCGGCCCGGGCCCCCGGACCAGCGGGCGGGTCACGAGGGGATGATCGAGAGGATGCGGTCGTCGCCCGGCCGTGGGGAGCCGCGGCCGTCCTTGTTGCTGGTCCCGACCCAGAGCGTGCCGTCGGGGGCGGACGTGACGGCGCGGAGGCGGCCGTAGCGGTCGGTGAAGCGGGCGACCGGCTCGCCCGCCGACCCGTCCGGCTTCAGCGGGACCTGCCACAGGCGCTCCCCCCGCAGCGCGGCCACCCACAACGAGTCCTTCGCGTACGCCATCCCCGACGGTGACGCCTCATCGGTGGTCCACGTGACGATGGGGTTCACGAAGCGGGGATCGTCGCCGCGCCCCTCGACCTCCGGCCAGCCGTAGTTGCCCCCGGCCTTGATGAGGTTCACCTCGTCGTAGGTGTTCTGGCCGAACTCCGTGGCGTACAGCCGCCCAGAGGGGTCCCAGGCGAGCCCCTGGACGTTGCGGTGCCCGTAGCTGTAGACGAGCGTGCCGAACGGGTTCCCAGGGGCTGGGGCGCCGTCCACGGTCATGCGCAGGATCTTGCCGCCGAGCGAGTCGCGCTGCTGGGCGAGCTGGTCGTCGCCCGTCTCGCCCGTGGCGGCGTACAGGTAGCCGTCCGGCCCGAACGCCAGCCGCCCGCCGTTGTGGATCCCGCCCTTCGGGATGCCCCGCACCAGGACCCGCTCGTCGCTGAGGCGGTCGCCGGAGAGCCGGTAGCGGACGATCCGGTTGTCCTGCTCCGCGCTGTAGTAGAGGAAGACCTGCTCATCCTTGACCGCCACCCCCATCAACCCGCCCTCGCCCTCGGGCCGCACCCCGGAGATCGTCCCCAGCGACGTCACCTTCCCGTCCGGGCGGACCCGCACTACCCGCGCCGAGTCCCGTTCGGTGACCAGCGCGTCGCCGCCGGGCAGGAAGGCGATCGCCCACGGCACGGACAGCCCCGTCACCACGTCCTTGGGCTCTCCGGGGCCGCCCGTGGCCGTCGGGGGCACGTCCCCGTCGCTGGCCAGGCCGTTGGAACAGGCCGTCGACATGGCCATGAGCATGATCGTCAAGAGCTTTCTCATGTGTTCAATACTTCCCGGCGAGTCGTAAGGTTCTCGGCATGAAGACCTGGGTTCCATCCGATTCGGTGGCTGATGTTGCTCCGACCTGCCTGGGATTGAATGTGCGATTTACGCGGATGAGGGACGGCGCCGTGCTGGTCAACGCCGCCAGGGGTGGGATCGCCGGCACGGACGCACTGATCGTGGAGCTCAAAACCGGTAGGCTCCGTGCGGCGCTGGATGTGACCGCGCCCGAGCCGCTGCCCGAGGGCCACCCCCTTTGGAGCGCTCCGGGCGTACTGATCACCCCGCACATCGCGGGCAGCACTCCGGCGTCGGGACGGCGCGTGCTGCGCCTGATCCGTGCCCAGCTTCTGCGTCACCTCGCAGGCGAACCGCTGGTCAACGTCATAACGGACACGTACTGAGAGGATCCCGGACCGTGGCTGGTCCGTGACCTTCGGTGCGTACCGTGGCACTTGCAGGGAGTTCCTGACTCGCTGTCAAGGAGCTCTTGGCGGAAATTGGTCTTTGTGGTTATCAGATCGGTGACGACATCGCCGTTGTCACCACCCGCGCACCCACGAGCGCACACACTGGCGAAGTGATCGACCGGGCTTCGGCGGTCACAGGTGCAGAGTTCGAGACGGGATGGGCAACGACTGTGATCCGCTGGCGTGATCCACGGGTGCCGCTGACCGCCGCGGCGGCGGCAGGCGCGGTGGCGTTCGCCGCTGCGCTCAGCGTAGGCCGTCAGGCCTTGCTCACCGGCGCGCTCGCCGGCGGGCTGGCGGCGCTGATCGCCGCCTGCTCCCTGCTGGTCGCCTCGGTGAAGTCGGCGGCGGACCGGCCCATGGCGCTGGGCGCCCGCTGGATGGGCGGCGGAGCCGTCATCTGGGCCGCCGGGGTGGCGCTGCGCCCGTTCGCCGAGAGCTTCCTGGTCAGCTTCGCGGACCTGTTCGTGCTGCTCGGCACCGTGGTAACGGCCGGCGGGGCGCTGATCGCCGCCGACCGCAGGTTCCCGGCCAGGATCGTTTTACGGCATGTGACCGACTCCTATCTGTGTGCCGCCTCACTCTTCCTGATCGGCTGGGTCGTGGCACTGCGCCACGTCTACGACGATGCCGCCGATCCCGCGGCGTTCACGCTGGTCATGTTGCCGCCGATGATCGCGCTGCTGGTGACGTGCGCGGTGATCCCGTCGGTGCTCACCAGCCGGGCCTCCTCCTGGCTGCTGGCCCTGGCCGGCGTCGGCGTGCTCGCCACCATGACCGTGGCGGGCCTGGCGGCCGCGGTGGCCAGGCTCGACGGCGGCAACCCGCAGATCTGGAGCGTCATGCTGGCGCCCGTCGCGTTCCTGCTGCTCGCGGCCGTGCCCTGGGGCCCGTCTGCGCGCGAGTCGGACAGGACCGCAGTGGGGAACGTGGTCGCGCTCGTGCCGCTGGCTCTGGTCGCCGTGGCCGCGTGCACGTGGCTCGCCCACCTGGCCGGCGAGCGCCCCGAACGTCCGGTGACCGGCGTCGTGGTGGTCGCGGTCTCCGTCGTGCTGCTCCTGCTGGTGCGCCTGTTCGTGGTCTCGGCGGCCAACATGCGCCTGCGCGGCCAGGTCAGGCTCGGCGAACGGCAGCTCAAGGAGCTGGCGGAGAGCACCGGCGACGTGGTGTTCACCTGCGACTACACGGGCGTGGTCGGTGAGATCGGCCCGGGGGTCGAGGTCACGTACGGCTATCACCCCGACGAGGTGGTCGGCAGGTCGATCTTCGACTACATCCACCCGGAGGACGTCCCCGGCATCCAGGTCGCGCTGCGCGCCATGCACCTCGACGAGGACAACACCACGGCACCGGGCGCCTGCCTGATCGCCTGCCGGGTGCGCGCGGCCGACGGCACCTGGCGGCCCACCGAGTCCGTCGCCACCCGCCACGTCCGCGGCGAGGACCTGATGCTGGTCACCACCAGGGACGTCAGCGACGAGGAGGCGCTGCGCAACCAGGTCGCCCACCTGACCTTCCACGACGGCGTGACCGGGCTGCCCAACCGCGCCTACTTCGAGGAGCGCACCCGCGAGGTGCTCTCGGGGCGCACCTCGGGACATGTCGCGGTCATCTTCCTGGACCTGGACGGGTTCACCTCGGTCAACGACTCGGTCGGGCACGCCAGCGGCGACTACCTGCTCGGCCAGGCTGCGCGCAGGCTGCGCGGCGCCGTACGCGCCGACGACACGCTCGCCCGCTGGGGCGGCGACGAGTTCGCCGTGCTCGTCGAGACCGGCGGCGAGGCGCAGGTCGCGGTCGACCTGGCCGAGCGGCTCGTACGCGCGGTCTCGCAGGAGCCGTTCCGCGTCGCCGACCGCGACGTGGCGCTGACCGCCAGCGTGGGCGTGGCCTTCACCGAGGACGACATGCCCGCCGGCGACCTCATCCGCAACGCGGACGTCGCAATGGCACGCGCCAAAGAGCTGGGCGGACGCCGGGTCGAGGTGTTCGCCGCGCAGATGCACGCCGACGTGGTGCGCAGGCTGGAGCTGGCGGCCGACCTGCAGCGGGCGCTGATCGAGCAGCAGTTCGCGATCGAATACCAGCCGGTGGTCGATCTGGCCACGTCCCGGGTCACCGCGGTCGAGGCGCTGGTGCGCTGGTGGCGGGGGTCGGTGTTCGTGCCGCCGGAGCAGTTTCTCGGCCCCGCCGAGGACACCGGGCTGATCGTGCCGCTGGGCGAGTGGATCCTGCGCGAGGCCTGCCGCGAGGTGGCCGCCTGGCGGGCCTCGTCCTGGGACATCGGCCTGTCGCTCAACCTGTCCGCCCGCCAGATCACCGCGCCGCGTTTCGTCGAGACGGTCGAGGAGGCGCTGCGCGAAAGCGGGCTGCCCGCCTCCGCGCTCACCCTCGAAGTGATCGAGGAGATGCTGGTCGAGGACGCCGAGGAGACGATCAAGCGGCTGTCCGAGCTCCGGGCGCTCGGGGTGCGGCTGGCCATCGACGACTTCGGCACGGGCTACGCGTCGCTGGCGTTCCTGCGGCAGCTCCCCGTCGACATGATCAAGATCGATCCGTCGTTCGTGTCGGGGCTCGGCAAGGACGACACGCTGACGCTGCTCACCCGTACGATCGTGCGGCTCGGCCACGACCTCGGCCTTGTCGTGGTGGCCGAGGGCATCGAACGTCCTGAGCAGCTCGAACTGCTCAAGCGGATGGGGTGCACGAAGGGACAGGGTTTCCTGGTGGCACGGCCGATGGCGGCCCGCGGAGTCGACTCGTTGATGCGTACGAGTCTCACTGTTTGAGACATGTGTCCACGAAGTTGGCGCCAGGGCGTTCCGAGCGGCTATGGTATGGGCCATGCTTCGCAGTGAGATTCTCGTAGTACTTCGCCGGCGCGCAGGCCGATAGCGAAGCACGACGACCTGCGCGCCGCCCCAGACCCGCCATCCGGTGGGAAGGGGCATTTTTTATGTCCTTAAGCGAGTAGCCACGCAAGGAACGAGCCGATGACCGAACGGATGACAGGTGCACAGGCCCTGGTGAGGGCTTTGGAGCACGTTGGAGTCGACACAGTGTTCGGGATCCCGGGCGGTGCCATTCTGCCGGCCTACGATCCTCTCTACGACTCGACCAAGGTCCGGCACGTGCTCGTACGCCACGAGCAGGGCGCCGGTCACGCGGCCGAGGGCTACGCGCAGGCGACCGGCAAGGTCGGGGTGTGCATGGCCACCAGCGGTCCCGGTGCCACCAACCTGGTGACGCCGATTGCCGACGCGTACATGGACTCGGTGCCGATCGTGGCGATCACCGGTCAGGTGGCCAGCGCGGCCATCGGCACGGACGCGTTCCAGGAAGCGGACATCTCCGGCATCACCATGCCGATCACGAAGCACAACTTCCTGATCACGGACCCCCTGGACATCCCCCGCACGATCATGGAGGCCTTCCACATCGCCTCCACCGGTCGTCCCGGCCCAGTGCTCGTGGACATCTCCAAGGACGCGCTGCAGGCCGACACCACCTTCAGCTGGCCGCCGACCATGCAGCTCCCGGGCTACCGCCCGGTCACCAGGCCGCACTCCAAGCAGATCCGCGAGGCCGCCAAGCTGATCGCCGAGTCCAAGCGGCCGGTCCTGTACGTCGGCGGCGGCGTCCACAAGGCGGGCGCGTCCGCTGAGCTGCTCCAGCTCGCCGAGCTGACCAACATCCCGGTCGTCACCACCCTGATGGCGAGGGGCACGTTCCCCGACAGCCACCCGCAGCACATGGGCATGCCGGGGATGCACGGCAGCGTGTCGGCCGTGGGCGCGCTGCAGAAGGCCGACCTGCTCATCGGCCTGGGCGTGCGCTTCGACGACCGGGTGACCGGCGATCTGGCGTCGTTCGCGCCGAACGCCAAGGTCGTGCACGCCGACATCGACCCGGCGGAGATCTCCAAGAACCGCCACGCCGACGTGCCGATCGTGGGTGACTGCAAGGAGGTCATCGGCGATCTCGTCGCCGCCATCGAGGCGTCGGAGCAGAAGGGCGACTACACCGCCTGGTGGACGATCCTCAACGGCCTCAAGCAGACCTACCCGCTGGGCTACGAGACGTTCGAGGACGGCACGCTGGCGCCGCAGTACGTCATGGAGCGGCTGAGCGCGATCGCCGGGCCCGACACGTACTACGTGGCCGGGGTCGGGCAGCACCAGATGTGGGCCGCGCAGTTCATCGACTACGAGAACCCCGGCACGTTCATCAACTCCGGCGGCCTCGGCACGATGGGCTTCGCTGTCCCGGCCGCGATGGGCGCCAAGATGGGCCGCCCCGACGCCACGGTGTGGGCCATCGACGGCGACGGCTGCTTCCAGATGACCAACCAGGAGCTGGCCACCTGCACCCTGGAGGGGGTGCCGATCAAGATCGCCGTCATCAACAACGGTAACCTCGGCATGGTCCGCCAGTGGCAGACGCTCTTCTACGACCAGCGTTACTCCAACACCGACCTGCAGACGACGCGCCGCATCCCGGACTTCGTCAAGCTGGCCGAGGCCTATGGTTGTGTGGGCCTGCGTTGCGAGCGTGCCGAGGACGTGGACGCCGTGATCGCGAAGGCCATGGAGATCAACGACGTGCCGGTCGTGGTCGACTTCGTCGTCCACCAGGACGCCATGGTCTGGCCCATGGTCGCGGCAGGCACCAGCAACGACGACATCAAGATCGCCCGTGACATGGCGCCTAAGTGGGAGAACGAGGATGAGTAGGCATACTCTGTCGGTGCTTGTCGAGAACAAGCCGGGCGTCCTGGCGCGCGTGTCCGCGTTGTTCAGCAGGCGGGGCTTCAACATAGACTCGCTGGCAGTGGGGCCGACCGAACACGACGACATCTCGCGCATGACCATCGTGGTCAGCGTCGAGGAGCTGCCGCTTGAGCAGGTCACCAAGCAGCTCAACAAACTGGTGAACGTACTGAAGATCGTCGAGCTCGACACGTCGCAGTCCGTCCAGCGCGAGCTGATGCTGATCAAGGTCAAGGCCGATGCCGACAGCCGTTCCCACGTGCTGGAGCTCGTCAACCTCTTCCGCGCCCGCTGCGTCGACGTGGCCGCCGACGCCGTGACCATCGAGGTCACCGGCACTCCCGACAAGCTCGAGGCGTTCGTCAAGGTGCTCGAGCCGTTCGGGATCAAAGAACTCGTCCAGTCGGGCATGGTGGCCATCGGCCGCGGCGCCCGTTCCATCACCGACCGGTCCCTCAGGGCATTGGACCGTACCGCCTGAAAGGTTTTGAGCAAGTGACCGAGATTTACTACGACGACCAGGCCGACCTGTCGATCATCCAGGGACGCCACGTGGCCGTGCTGGGGTACGGCAGCCAGGGCCACGCCCACGCGCTCTCCCTGCGTGACTCCGGCGTGGACGTCCGCGTCGGCCTGCCGGAGGGTTCCAAGAGCCGCGAGAAGGCGGAGAACGACGGGCTGCGGGTCGTCACTCCGGCGGAGGCGGTCGAGGAGGCCAACCTCACCATGATCCTCGCGCCGGACCACATCCAGCGCGACCTGTACACCCAGCACGTCGCCCCCAACCTCGTCGAGGGCGACGCGCTGTTCTTCGGCCACGGCCTCAACATCCGCTACGGCCTCATCGAGGCCCCGGAGGGTGTGGACGTCTGCATGGTCGCCCCCAAGGGCCCGGGCCACCTCGTCCGCCGCCAGTTCGAGGCCGGGCGCGGCGTGCCCGTCCTCGTGGCCGTCGAGAAGGACGCCTCGGGCAAGGCGCTGGACCTGGCGCTGTCGTACGCGAAGGGCATCGGCGGCACGCGCGCCGGAGCTCTCCGCACGACCTTCAAGGAGGAGACGGAGACGGACCTGTTCGGTGAGCAGGCCGTGCTGTGCGGCGGCGTCTCCGAGCTCATCAAGGCGGGCTTCGACACGCTGATCGAGGCCGGCTACCAGCCCGAGGTCGCGTACTTCGAGTGCCTGCACGAGATGAAGCTGATCGTCGACCTGATGTACGAGGGCGGCATCTCGAAGATGTACTGGTCGGTCTCCGACACGGCCGAGTACGGCGGCTACACCCGCGGCCCGCGCGTCATCACCGACGAGACGCGGCAGGAGATGCGCCGGATCCTGGGCGAGGTCCAGGACGGCACCTTCGCGCGGCAGCTCGTCGAGGAGTTCGAGAGCGGCCAGAAGGAGTTCAAGCGCTACCGCGAGGAGCTGGCCGAGGACGCGATCGAGAAGACGGGCGCGAAGCTCCGTCCGATGATGAGCTGGCTCAAGGCGTAGTTCTCGCTGGGACGCGGGTAACGGGTGTGTAGGTGGGCCGAGGCTCACCCACCCGTTGCCCGGTTACCGGGTAGGCCTCCTGGAGCCCGCCCCGAGCGGTCCTCGCTTCGCTCGGGCGTTCTTCCCCGGGCGCGCCTGGCGGCGCGCGAAGGTCATCGCGAGGCGGCGCTTCGCGCCCGGCGGCTCAGCCGCTGCTTCCAGTCGGGCCGGAGCCCCGACCCCTGGAGGGCTTCGCTTCGCTCAGGCGTTTGATGTTCTGAGCGCAGGCTCCGCCTGCGCCACGTACGCCCCAAGACGCCGTTCGAAGTGGCAGCCAAGGCGAGGACGATCGTCGTGTAGATAACCTGCATAGATGTCCCTAAGATGGATCCAGAGTCCGGACTAGGGGGCCAGTTGTGTTGCTTCGCTTCAGAGGTGCCAACCATAGATCATTTCGTAACGAATTCGAAGTCTGGTTGGCCGCAAGCAAGTTCAACCAAGGGGCACGCCGCCCTGCCGGTCTCGCCGAGGACCCTGATCTGGCCTACCTGCCAACGACTGCGATCTACGGCTCAAACGCCTCTGGCAAGTCGAACGTCCTCCACGCCATCCGCTGGATGCGGCAGGCTGTTCTTAATTCTGTGCACGGCTGGTCCACGCTCGACGGCATTCCTCGTGAGCCCTACGAGCTCGACCCGGCGGCTTGTGCGGATTCCTCGCTGTTCGAGGTCGACATCGTTCTCGACGGTGACCGGTATGTCTACGGCTTCGAGGTGTCCGATGAGCGGGTCGAGACCGAATGGCTGCACGCGTATCCGGCTGGCCAGGCACGCAGGCAGGTGTGGTTCGAGCGCGACGTCGACTCCGAAGAGCTTTTCACTTTTCCCGGTGAAGGGCTGAAGGGAGCGAAGGAAAGCCTCGTTTCGCAGACTCGTCCCAACGCACTGTTCCTGACAGTTGCGGCGGCCTTCAACCAGCCATATCTGAAGCCAATCCATGACTGGTTCAGCCGCAATCTCTGGTGGATCAGCCCTGGCCGCGACTTCACGGAACGTCAGAGCTTCACCCGCAAGATGCTCGACGATCCCCGGCAGCGGGACCGGATCATTGGGCTCCTCAAGGTCGCGGACCTGGGCGTCGTCGGGACCGAGATCGACAGTCTGACCGGCGAACTCCGTCTTCTGCACCAAGGGCAGAATGGTCCCGTTCCATTGAGCTACGAAGGGCAGGAGTCCATGGGGACCCGGTCCTGGTTCGCATTCATCGGTCCTCTGCTCACCGCCCTCGACAGAGGAGCAGCCCTTCTCGTTGACGAACTCGACACGAGCCTGCATCCGCTGTTCGCCGCCGACGTCCTTCGTCTCTTCCAGGACGCGGCGGCCAATCCGAACAACGCGCAACTGGTGTGCACCGTCCACGACGCGAGCCTGCTTGGTCGTACGCATATCTTCCAGCCGCTGGAACGCGACCAGGTGCGTATCACCGTCAAGAACCGAGATGGCGCATCCGAGATCTACCCGCTGACCGATGCGCGTCCCCGCAAGACCGAGGCGCTGGACCGTAACTACCTCGCCGGCGCTTATGGCGGTGTGCCGACGCTGACGGTGGGCGAGATCGCCGAGGCACTTGCTGGGCCGCTCACCGAGCGCGAGGCGGAGGTGTCGGCCTGATGGCCAAACGCGGAGCGCCCGGCGGAAATTCGGCTCCGCGTCCGGGCCCAGGTGGTCCTAGAAAGAACAAAGTCCTGTTCGTCGTCTGCGAGGGGCAGACCGAGCGGAGTTACTTCCATCATCTCAACCACTGTTACGGCGCGGAGTACAACTTCCAGATCCAGCTCACCCCGCGCAAGGTCACTGAAGGACAGCAGTTCAACGGCTACAAACCCGCTCCAGCGGTCCGAGAAGCGATCCGGCTCAAGAAGTCCGCGAAGGGAATCAAGAACACCGAGTTCTGGGCGGTGTTCGACCGTGATGAGAATGACGACGTCTATGAGGCGTTTCGCCTCGCCCGCCAGAACGGGATCAACGTTGCCTTCTCGCATCCGCATTTCGAGCTCTGGCTCTGGCTTCACTTCGCGCCTGGTCTACCTGGTCGGCTTGGCGGCAATCGTGCGGTGATCCCGGCGAAGCTCCGCAGAATCAAGGAGTTCGGCGACTTCGAAAAGATTGTCGCGTCTCATCACTTCGAGGAGTTGATCAAGGAAGAGCGGCAAGCGAAAGCAGTGAAGCTGGCCCAACGCCTCGTGTCCGGTTGCCCGAGCGGGCGCTGCGGCCAGGCGTCCGAGCTGGGCGCGTCGGGCCATGCCTCGACCTGCGACATCCTCTTGCGCGACCCGTCAACTGATGTTTACCGAATTCTCGAGGTTCTCGGGCTCGTCTCATAACGCGACGCTCGGCCGAATACACCACTCTGACGGCGTCCACCGCGTTGAGCCGTAGGGAGACTTCATCGCTGATTGCCCGGCCTGGCTGGCAGTGGATCTGTTCGCCCACGCCTGGCTCCCCGTGGTGGTGTTCGCGTTGAAGGACGGCCCGATGCGACGTGGGGCGCTGCGGCAGATCATCGGCGGCATCAGCCAGAAGGTGCTGACCCAGACACTGCGCCGGATGGAGCGCTGGGCCTGGTCGAGCGCCACCGTTATGCCGAGGCCCCGCCCAGGGTGGAGTACGGGCTGACGGCGGCGAGCAAGGACCTGCTCATCCCGACCCGCGCGCTCGGCGAGTGGGCTTACCGGCACGCCGACATGATGCTGGAGGCATCGTCCCTGGAGCGCAGCGTCGCCGGGCAGATCGCCCGCAAGCTGGGCGCCGCCAAGGTGATCGGCTCGGCCGGGGGCCCCGACAAGGTCAAGAAGGTCGTCGAGGACTTCGGGTTCGACGCCGCGATCGACTACCGAGCCGGTTCGCTGGCCGAGCGGCTCGCCGAGCTCGCGCCCGAGGGCATCGACGGGTACGTCGACAACGTCGGAGGCGACCATCTGGCGGCCGCCATCGGCGCGCTGAAGGTACACGGCAAGGCCGCCCTCGTAGGCATGATCAGCCAGTACAACGCCACAGGGCCCGTTCCGGGCCCAAGCAACATGTATGACGTGGCCACCAAGCGGCTGAACCTGCGCGGCGTGCTGGTGACCGACCACCTCGACCGCTTCCCCGGCTACATCGCGAAGGCCGCCGCCTGGCTCGCGGACGGCAGCCTGCGTACCGCGGAGACGGTGGTCGAGGGCCTCGAGCAGGCTCCCGCCGCCTTCCTCGGCGTGCTGCGCGGCGCCAACACCGGCAAGATGCTCGTCCGCCTGGTCTGAAGGAGGTCGCCATGTCCACGCGCATGACCGTCGCGGAACGCGAGACCTTCCTGGCGGGCACGCACATCGGCGTGCTCAGCGTCCCCGAAGGCCGCGCGCCGCTGCTCATCCCCATCTGGTACGCCTACACGCCCGGCGGCGAGATCAGGATCAGCACGCCGGCCGGCAGCCGCAAGCTGAGTCTGATCCGGGAGGCCGGCTACGTGGGCTTCGCGGTGCAGCAGGAGGAGATGCCGTACAAGTTCGTCTCCGTCGACGGGCCCGTCGTCGCATACGAGCCGACCGACCCGGAGGAATACCGCGAATGGGCCAGCCGATACCTCGGCCCCTCGTCCGGGGCGCGGTTCTTCGAGGCGATCGAGAAGGATCTGGCGAACTGGGTCACCATCCGGATCCGGCCGGAGCGGTGGCGCACGTTCGACTTCGGCAAGGAGTTCAGCTGCATCCACGGCGCGGCGTTCTGTGGTGGCTGGTGAGAGGATCGGCGCCATGCCTGAGCTCACCGCGAATGGGTCGGGCGGCTTCGCCGGCCTGCGCGTCGAGTCGCTCAGCGGCGACGTCGACCTGTGGGGCGGCCCGGTGGGCGACGAACGCTATACGATCATCGCCCAGGTTCAGCGCTCTCCGGCACGGGAGGCCGACCGTTGGCGAACAAGGCGATCATCGAGAAAGTTCTCTGTTACATCGTCCGGGATGACAGGCTTCTCGTCTTCCGCCACGTGGACTACAGCTGGGAGGAGGTCGGCGTACAAGTCCCCGCGGGGACGGTCAGGGCGGGGGAGGACCCTCAGGACGCGGCACTCCGGGAGGCGCGGGAGGAGACCGGGCTCGAGGAGTTCGGCATCGTGCGGAAGCTCGGGGTGGCCGAGTACGACATCACCCCTTACCGCGCCGAGGTCCAGCGCCGCCACGTCTTCCAGTTGGCTCTCCACCAGGAGACCCCGGAGCGCTGGATGAGCCGCGAAGAGCACGACGGGGCGGGGGAGCCCACGTGGTTCGAGTGCTTCTGGATACCTCTCGAACACGGCCACGTGCTGCAATCCGGTCAGGGCGCCCTCCTCCACCGGCTGTTCGAGCGCTGAATAAACAGTTGAGAGCGTGAAGAGCGGGCTGCGAGGATCATGATCCATGGCCTCTCCGTGCGTCTTCTGCAGGATCGTCCGGGGCGCGGAGCCCTCCCAGACCGTCTACGAGGACGAGCACGCGGTCGCCTTCCTCAACCTCGCCCAGGTCACTAAGGGACACACTCTGGTCGTCCCGAGAGAGCATCACAGGAGCCTGGCGGACATCCCGCTCGAGGCGGCCGCGGCGGTCATGCGTGCCACGGTCCTGGTGAGCCGGCGGCTCACCGGCACGTTACCGGCGGAAGGCGTCAATCTCTGGCATGCGAGCGGTGAGACGGCCTGGCAGAGCGTTTTTCATTTCCACATCCACGTGGTCCCTCGCTACGACGTCACCGATCTGGTGCTCCCTTGGACGGAGGTCGAGCATCCGGTCGAGTCTCTTGGCAGCTTGGCGGCGGAGATCCGCAACCAGGCCGCCGGCTGAGAGCACACGACGCTGCGTAGCCCCACAATGGCAGACGACTGGAGGAGGCGGAGTGCGGCACATCGAGTTCCGGACCGAGGGGCACAATCTCGTCGAGATCATCATCGACGACGTTCCCCTGCTTGACCTGGTGCGGGAGGCGGAGCTCCCGTACGCGCGCGAGGAGCAGCTCGAACGCGCGGCGGAGTTCGCCCCCGAGCCCGCGCCCCTGCTGGCGGGCGACTACGCCTACTTCCCGCGCCGCGGGTTCGGCTGGCCCAGCCGCCACTACCTGGGCGAGCCCGCGGACGTGGTCCACAACCAGGAGGACGACGAGATCATGCTGCTCGGCTGCACCTGCGGCGTCCCCGAGTGCTGGGCGCTCCTGGCGAAGATCGAGGTCGGGGACACGGTCGTGCGGTGGTCCGGGTTCCGCAACAACCACAGGGACTGGGAGCCGGCGCTCGGGCCGTTCGACTTCGCCAGGCAGCAGTACGAGGACGCGCTCCGCGCCACGGATCCCGGCCGTGCTCAGTGACGTCCGGCTGGTGCACCCCGGCCTCGCGTACACCTGGAGGTAAGGATCGAGTGGGCATCGCTTCGCGGAAGTTGCTACCAACGCTATATCGTTCGATATAGCATCCGACTCATGATGAACGCGCGCCGCGCCCCCGGGACGGGCCCGACGGGGCGCTTCTTCGGGCCGGGCGAGCTCCGCCTGGCCATCCTCGCCCTCATCGCCGAGCAGCCCGGCCACGGCTACCAGGTCATGAGCCGCCTCGCCGACCGCTTCAACGGCACCTATGAGCCGAGCGCCGGCTCCATCTACCCCACCCTGCAACTGCTCGAAGACGAGGGTCTCGTACGCGTCGAGCCCGCCGACGGCCGCAAGGTCTACCACGTCACCGACGAGGGCAGGCGGGCGGCCGACAAGCGGGCCGAGGAGATCGAGCGGCTCTGGGGCCGGGCGGCCGGCCGGGCCGAGTGGGGGATGTTCCGCGAACCCGAGGCCGCCGAGATCGTCGGGCCGGCACTGCGTCTGGTCAAGGCCGCCGTGAAGACGCTCGCGCACGCCCACGGCGACCCCAGGGTGGTCGAGGAGATCCAGGAGATCTTCGTCGAGGCCCGGCGCAGGATCGAGCGGCTGGACCCCAGGAAGCGGTGGAAGGAGGACCGATGAGGCAGACGATGGCCCGCAGGCTGCTCGACCGGATGTTCGTCACGGGCGAGGTGCTCGAGGTCGAGCAGCTGACCTCCCGCATGCGGCGGGTCAGGATCGGGGGAGAGGCGCTCGCGGGGCTGGAATGGACGCCCGGCCAGCACGTACGGCTCCTGATCGGCGACGGCGGCGGCCTGCTGGGCGGGGTGCTGCGCACCTACTCGATCTGGCAGTACGACCCCAGCTGGGAGGCGATCGACCTGATCGGGTACGACCACGGCGGCGACTCGCCGGGCGCCTCGTGGGTCAGGAACGCCAAGCTCGGCATGGAGGTCGCCTTCACCAGGCCGGACGGCGGTTTCGTGGTCAAGCAGGAGGCGCCCTACCACGTGTTCGCGGGCGAGGAGACGGCCTCGGTGGCGTTCGGCGCGATGCTGCGGGCGTTGCCGGGCGGCGAGCGGGTGTTCGGCGCGGTGGAGGCCGACGGGCCCGGCGACCACCTCGACCTGCCCAGGGAGCTGGTGCGGGTGTGCCGGGCCGGCGCCTCCGCGGCCGGCTCCGAGGCCCTGGTCGAGGCGGTGCGGGCGCTGGACCTGCCGGACGGGCCGGGGGTCGCCTACCTCGCGGGGGAGGCGCGCACGATCCAGGCGGTCCGTGCCCATCTGGTCCGTGAGCGGGGCTGGCAGCGCAGGGACGTCCGCACGAAGCCGTTCTGGACGCCGGGCAGAAAGGGGCTCGACTGACCTCGGGCTTCTTCGACATCGCGATAATAATACCGGTATAGTTATTGACTCCACGAGCTAAGGAGGAGTCGTGATCGAGCTCAAGTCGGCCGGTGAGATAGACGCGATGCGCGAAGCGGGCAGGGTCGTCGCCGCGGTCCATGCCGCGGTGCGGGAGCAGGCCGCGGTCGGGGTGTCGTTGCAGCAGCTCGACGAGGTGGCCAGGACGGTCATCGAGGACGCCGGCGCGGGGGCGTCGTTCCTGGGATATCACCCGTCGTTCGGTGCGACGCCGTACCCGGGGGTGATCTGCACCTCCGTGAACGGGGTCATGCTGCACGGCCTGCCGACCACGTCCCGGCTGCGTGACGGCGACCTGATCAGCATCGACTGCGGCGCGATCATCGACGGCTGGCATGCCGACGGCACGGTCAGCTTCACCGTCGGGCACCCGCGCGAGGAGGACCTCAAGCTGATCAGGGTGGCGGAGGAGACGCTGGCGGCGGGCATCGCGGCGGCCGTGCCCGGCGGCCGGATGGGCGACATCGGCCACGCCATGTCCACGGTCGGGCGCGGCGCGGGGTACGGCATGCAGAACGACTTCGGCGGCCACGGCATCGGGCGGGCCATGCACGAGTCGCCGTTCGTGCCCAACGAGGCCACCGCGGGCCGCGGCCTGCGGCTGCGGCCGGGGCTGGTGATCGCGATCGAGCCCAGCCTGATGGCCGGGGGTGACGACGACTACTACATGGCCGAGGACGGCTGGTCGGTGTGCTCGGGCGACGACAGCAGGAGCGTGCACGTCGAGCACACGGTCGCGATCACCGCGGACGGCCCGGTCATCCTCACCTTGCCGTAGGCTCCCGCATCCCGAACAGGAACCTGGTCACCCTGGTACGCCGCACCAGCAGGTCGTAGACGCCCACGGTCAGGACGAGGGAGATCGCCACGATCACCAGGTATTCGACCAGGATCGGCGCCTTCCAGCCCACCACGAAGTAGGCCACCGCCACGACGATCGGCTGGTGCAGCACGTACAGGGGGAGCACGGCGGAGGACAGGTAGGCGTACAGCCGGCGCGGCGGTTTCCCGGCGCCGGCGGAGGGCGGGCTCGGCCGGTCAAGGGAGCCTGAGGGGGAGCGCGGCCGGTCGAGGGCGCCGAGTATCGCGACCAGCCAGCACCACCCGGCCAGGCCGTACAGGGCGCGGGCGCCGATCGCGAGCGGGGTCATGTCCGTGAACGGGTCCGCGCCGGGCGCGTCGCCCGCGATGACGAAGCCGGGCACCCCCACCGCCATCAGTGCGACGCCCACGGCCGCGGCGGGCACCCAGTCACGCCGTATCGCCGCGCGGAATCGGGGCTCGCTCACGAAGAAGTACCCGTACAGGAAGAACAGCAGGAACGCCCACCGGCTCCAGCCGCTGAACGACTCCTCCAGCCCCACGAACGCGCAGACCAGCGCGATCGGCAGCCCGAGCACCAGCAGCCCGCCGCGCGGCCGGGAGAGGGCGGCGGGCCACTCGAGGGCAGGCGGCGTCCAGTGCGCCACCGCCGCGAGCAGCAGCGAGAACGTCAGCAGGAGCACCACGAACCACAGGTGGCCGGTCTCGAAGTACGTTCCTCGCAGGATGAAGGGAAAGTTGCTCAGATCGACCCGCACGGCATAGAACTTCGGCAGGAACGCCAGGTAGGACTCGTGGTAGGCGGGATCGGCCCGCAGCCGCAGCCACTGGGGCACCGGCATGATCGTGGCCGTGGCGAAGACCAGCGGCACCCCCAGCCGCAATAATCGCTCCACGGCGAACCCGCCGGGGCCGCGGCGGCGCATCGAGTGCCACGACCCCAGCCCGGCGATGAGGAAGAGCAGCGGCATCGCCCAGATCACGCAGAGTGCCGCGATGAAGAACGTGATCTGCGTCGTCTCGGCGTTCTTGACGTAGTAGTCGTCCCTCGTGTCGAACACCAGCGACGCGTGGAAGAACACCAGCCCGACCACCACGAGAGCGCGCATGGCGTCGAGCTCCGGGCGGCGTTCTGGGGCCGCCTGCTGCGACGGCCCGGTAGATGCGGTCATGATCGGCCTCCCCGTGACACGCACCAGTGTGATGCCCCGGCGGGGCCTACGCCATGGTCGTCTCGTCGTAGGCGAAAGAGGCGTCGAAGGAGTTCTGGGCGATCCGGTCGAGCTGCTCGTCGGTCATCCCCAGCTCCCGCTGCAGCGCCACGTAGTTGTCCTCCACATATCCGCCGAAGTAAGCGGGGTCGTCCGAGTTGACGGTCACGACGAGGCCCTCGTCCAGCATCGCGGGCAGGATGTGGTCGCGCAGGGACGGCACGGCGCGCAGCCGCACGTTCGACAGCGGGCACACGGTCAGCGGGATCCGCTCCTCCCGCAGCCTGGCCACGAGCTGCGGATCCTCCATCGCCCTGATCCCGTGGTCCACCCGCTCCACGCGCAGCACGTCCAGCGCCTCCCACACGTAGTCGGGGCCGCCCTCCTCGCCCGCGTGGGCCACCCGCCGCAGCCCCTCGCCGGCCGCGATGTCGAACACCCGCCGGAACAGCGACGGCGGATAGCCCACCTCCGCCGAGTCCAGCCCCACCCCGATGAAGGAGTCCCGGTACGGCAGGGCGGCCCGCAGCACCTGCTCGGCCTCCTCCGCGCCGCGGTCGCGCAGGAAGCACAGGATGAGCGCGGCCGACACGTCGCCGTCCTTCAACGCCGCCGACAGCCCGCCGAACACCACCTCCAGCGGCACGCCCCTGCTCAGGTGCGCCTGCGGGTCGAAGAAGATCTCCGCGTGCCGCACCCCCTGCTCGCGGGCCCGCCGCAGGTAGGCGGCGGCGAGGTCGTAGAAGTCCTCCTCGGTACGCAGGACCGCCATGTGCTCGTAGTAGACGTCCAGGAACGACTGCAGATCGGTGAAGGAGTAGCGGGCGCGGATGGCGTCCACGTCGAAGGTCGGCAGGTCGATCCGGTTACGCCTGGCCAGCTCGACGACGAGCTCGGGCTCGAGGGTGCCTTCGATGTGCAGATGGAGCTCTGCTTTGGGACGCATGACAACGAGTAAACCGGACCCCGCATGGTGGGAGTATCGTGCGAACCTCTGAAGTCTCAGCCTTTGAGCTGGCATAACATCACGCTGATCTTCGGCCGGGACGTGCTGGGCGTGGCCGTCATCGGCGGCATCGTCGTGTTCTTCCCCGCGCTGGTGAACATCGCCTTCGGGCTGCGGTCCGCCTCGCCGCAGGCCACCGACCTGATCATGGCGTACGGCGGGACCCGCATGACCGTCCTGCGCAAGGTGGCCGTGCCGACGGCGATGCCCTCGGTCTTCGCCTCGGCCCGGATCTCCGTGCCCGCCTCCATCATCGGTGCGCTCATCGCCGAGTGGCTGGCCACCGGGCGGGGGATCGGCGCCGAGATCCTGCGGGCCATCGGCGGCTTCAGGTATGACGAGGTGTGGGCGGACATCGTGGTGGTCACGGCCGTGTCCATCCTGGCGTACGCGGTCGTGGGCGTGGTCGAGTCGCTCGTCCTGGCCCGCTTCTCGGACGCCCGCACCCGCCCCTGACGGGGGTGCGGGCCCGGCCGCGGTCCTGAGTGCGGGGGGAGGCGCGGCCGGGCCCGCTCGGAAGGGAGCGCATTGGGCGTGCGGTGGGAAACCGGCTCGGGTGTGGCCGGTGGAGGCCCGACGCTCCCTTGGCTCTGGCGGGTGGTTGGCTCTAGTGGGCGGCGAAGACCTGGGTCCAGGAGGGTCCTTTGGTGTGGTGCCCGACACCGATGTGGGTGAAGGAGCAGTTCAGCATGTTCGCCCGATGTCCCGGGCTCTTGAGCCAGGCGTTCACCACGGCGCGGGCGGTGGGATGGCCCTGGGCGATGTTCTCGGCGATCGCGCTGGCCGAGAAGCCGACCGCCTTGATGCGCTGGTCGAACGTGCGCCCGTTGCTGGAGTCGTGCGTGAGGCGGTTGCGGGCTCCCATGTCCGCCGAATGGCGCTCGGCGGCCAGGTGCAACTTGGGGTCGTGGACGAGGGGACGGCAGCCCTTCTTCGCCCTGGCCTCGTTGGTGAGCCGGACGGCCTCCTCCTCGACCGCGGCGGCGAAGCCGCCGCCCGACGCGCACGACAGCTTCACCGGGCGCGACTGCCTGGTGTGCCCCTGTGCGTCGGTCGCGACCACGTAATAGCTGCGCGGGGTGGCGGAGCACTGTACGCCCGCCGTCACCCGCCCGGTGCCGATGACCTTCGAGCCGCTCTTGACGACCCGGTCGGCGCCCGGCACGACGACCATGATCCGTACCCTCAGCCGGGCCTGGTCCGTGCAGCCCGTCCTGGTGGCGGTCCCGCGTACCACGCCCTTGGTCGCGACCGGCTCGGCCGCGAGCACGCGGCACGCCGACGAGGCCGCCGCCTGCGCGGCGGGCACGGGGAGGCACAATGCCGCCAGACTCCCTAGGCAGGTGAGTGCCTGGAGCAGTCTGCGCATTCTGTCCTCCGGTTCAGGGTTCGACACAGCGTCGAACCCGAATTCTGGCGCTCCAGCGTCGGCTATGTATGGAAATTTCGCATCCATCCTGGAGCTCCAAGTTTGCCTTCCGGTAAACCGCAGCGGCCCCCTGAACGTCGGCGGGCCGCCGCGGTCTCAAAGAATCACTAGCACTGCGCGGGCTTGAGCCAGGAGCATTCGAGGTCGCCCGCCGCGCCCTGGTCCGTGGCGCGGAGCTGCACGGCGTCCGCGGTCGGGTTCGCGCGCGAGAACTGGGCGAGCCGGATGGCGATCTTGTCCTCGATGTCCTTGGGCGAGGACGACAGGTACTGGTTCAGCATGATCGAGAAGATCAGCGGCTCGCCCTCGGCGCTCGTGACGTACCCGGACAGCGACGTGACCCCGGTCAGCGAGCCCGTCTTGGCGTGGACGTTGTTCGCGGCCGGCGTGTTGCGCATCCGGCTGCGCAGGGTGCCGCCGACGAAGCGCTCGGCGTTGCCCGCGATGGGCAGCGACTCGTACCAGGTCTTGAACCACGGCTTGCTCCGCACGGCCGTCAGCAGCTGCACGATCGAGCCCGGCGAGAAGCCGTCGCGGCGCGACAGCCCGGAGCCGTCCCGCATGTTGATCACCTGCACCCCGTTGGCCTTGGCGAAGTCGGTGCTGACCTTGAGGCCGGCCGGCCACGTGCCCAGGTTCGCGACCTTGCGTCCCATGGCTTTGGTGAGGATCTCGGCGTGGATGTTGTTGCTCAGCTTCATGAACGGCACCAGCAGCTCGCCCAGCGTCATCGACTCGTGCTCGGCCAGCTCCGCGGCCCCGTCGGGGGCCGCGCCCGTGACGGTCGGCCCGAGCACCCTGACGCCGTGCTTGGCCAGCGCGCCGCGGAACAGCGAGGAGACGTACGCCGTGGCGTCGTCCACGGCCACCCACTCCTGGTACGGGTCCTTCACCGTGCCGGTGACCACGACGGTACGCGTGCCGTGCTGCCGCTCGATGAGCACATCGGTCTCGGAGCCCACGGTGGCCCTGTTGACGATCTTCAGGTAACCGGTCTCCGGCGTGGTGGACACCTTGGCCTTGTCACCGTCGGCCGCCACGGACACGATCACCGAGCCGGCGTCGTAGTCCCTGTCGGGGGAGGCGGTCAGCGCCGAGATGGGCGCCGCGTAGTAGGCGGTCTCGTCGCCCCACGACCAGTCGTTGCCGAGCCGCTGCGAGTCGAACCAGGTGTCGTCGGCCACCAGCCTGCCCGTGACGACCTTGACGCCCGCGGCGGCCACCTTGGCGGCCAGCGCGTCGTAGTCCTCGGCCAGCATGGTCGGGTCGCCGGTGCCGCGCAGCACCAGGTCGCCGGTCAGCACCGAGCCGACCTTGCGGCCGGCGCTCAGCACGGTGGTGGGGAAGCGGTGGTCGAGCCCGAGCGTCTCCGCGGCCGCGGCGGAGGTGAACAGCTTCGTGTTGGACGCGGGGGTGAGGAGCTTGCCGGCGTCCGTGGCGTACAGTTCCTCGCCGGTGGCCGCGCTCTTGACGACGACGCCTGCCCTCGCGATCGTGAGCCGGGAGTCGCTGAGGATCTTGTTGATGTCCTGGGTCAGGTCGGCCACGCCCGCGGAGGGCTCCAGGGCGACGGCAGTGGAGGAGGAGCTGGGCGCCCACGCGAGGGCCGCGACGAGCGCGCCCGCGACGAGGGATGCTGAGGTGCGCCGCATGGGGTCTCCAAGTGACTGGGGGATCGCATGAGAGCATGAATCACCCCAGCCCTGATGTAATCCGCAAATATCCGTATTTATCGGGCCTGCGGGGGCGCGACGTCAGAGGGAGGGCTGGCCCGAGGTCAGCAGGAAGCCGCAGTCGCCGAACGAGATCTCGTCGCCCGACCGCACCCGCGCGGGACCCACCAGCCGCCACCCGTTGAGCCGGGTGCCGTTGAGCGAGCCCAGGTCCACCAGCATCCACCCGCCGTCGCCCTCGCGCCGCAGCTCGGCGTGGACCCGGGACACCGTCAGATCCGACAGCACGAGGTCGCACGCCGACCCCCGCCCCACCACGTAACGCAGCCGGTCGTCATCGGGCAGCGCCAGCCGGGGCAGCCGGGGGCGCCGCCACGCGGACTGCAACCGGGTGGTGAACTCGGAGACCGAGGCGACGGCGTCGGTCAGCCGCTGCCGGAGCGAAGGCCGTCGCGGCAGGTCCGCGACCAGCTCGTCGAGCTCGTGCCGGTTCTGTGCGCGCAGCGCCTGGTCCACCCGGCCCACGAACGTGTCGTGCGAGATCCGGCCCTCCACGGCGCGGTATTTGAGCTCCTCGATCGCGCGGTCGCGTTCCCCGTCGGACGCGCGAAAGGGCGGATGCGTGGAACTCATGTAGCGAGTATCCGACTGAAGGATGCTCGCTGTCCAGAAAACGCGAATCAGTTGCCGAGGGCATACTCAGTATGCATACTCAGTATCTATGTCGATCAGACACGGACTGCTCGCGTTGCTGAGCAGCGGACCGCGTTACGGCTACCAGCTGAGGGTGGAGTTCGAGGCGTCCACGGGGGCGACCTGGCCGCTGAACATCGGCCAGGTCTACACGACGCTGTCCCGCCTTGAGCGCGATGGCCTGGTGGCGCCAGGGGGCGCCGACGAGCAGGGCCGCGCGGTCTACACGATCACCGAGGCCGGTCGGGAGGAGCTGGAGCGATGGTTCAGCACCCCCGTCGCCCAGACCGACCGGCCTCGGGACGAGCTGGCCATCAAGATCGCGATGGCGGTGGCCGGTGGCGTGGACGTGGCCGAGGTCATCCAGACCCAGCGCGTGGCCACCATGCGAGGACTGCAGGAGCTCATCAGGGCCAAGCGGGCCGCGACCGGCGGGATGGCCCAGCGGCTGGTCCTCGATTCGTTGATTTTCAAGGCCGAGGCGGAGCAGCGCTGGCTGGACCACTGCGAGGCCGTTTCCAAGGAGAAGACGTCATGACTGTGGTGAGTTTGCGGGACGTCACCCGCGAGCACGGCCAGGTGCACGCCCTGAAAGGGGTGAGCCTGGAGGTGTCGGCGGGGGAGCTGGTCGCGGTCATGGGCCCGTCGGGCTCGGGCAAGTCGACCCTGCTCAACGTGGCGGGCGGCCTCGACCGGCCCACCTCGGGGACCGTGACGATCGAGGGCCGGGACCTCACCACGGTGAAGGACCTGGCCAGGCTCAGGCGCGGCAGCGTCGGCTACGTCTTCCAGGACCTGAACCTGATCCCGTCCCTCACGGCCGCCGAGAACGTGATGCTGCCCAGGGAGCTCGACGGCGTACGGTCCGGGCGGGCACGTACGGAGGCGCTGGCCGTACTCGCCGAGGTGGGGGCCGGGGAGGTCGCCGACCGCTTCCCCGAGGAGCTGTCCGGCGGGCAGCGCCAGCGCGTGGCCATCGCCAGGGCGCTGGCAGGCGAGCGGCTGCTGCTGCTGGCCGACGAGCCGACCGGCGCGCTCGACACCGCCACCGGCGACGAGATCCTGCAGCTGCTGCGCACCCGCTGCGACGAGGGCGCCGCGGTGCTGCTCGTCACCCACGAGCCGCGCTACGCGGCCTGGGCCGACCGGGTGGTCTACCTGCGTGACGGCCTGATCGTGGAGTCGAACGCCGTGCGGCTGGAGAGCGCCAGATGAGCGCGTTCCGCGCCGCGCTGCGCATCTCCCGCAGGGACGCCCTGCGTTTCAAGGGCCGCACCGCGCTGATCATGGTGATGATCGGCCTCCCCGTCCTGGTCATCACGGCGGTCCTCACCGGCGGGGCCACCACAAGCATCACCCTGCGTGACAAGCTGGACTCGACGCTGGGGACGGCCGACGCCCGCATCGTCACACTCCCGTTCCGCACCCCCGTCGAGCAGCGCGCGGACGGAGAGGTGGCCAACCAGCCCCCCGCGCGGCGCTCCGAACGGCCGTGGACGCCCGCCGAGATCGGCACCCTGCTCCAGGGACGCATGCTCCGCTGGCAGTCCAACGTCGTCGAGGCCCGCTTCGCGGACGGCTACGACCAGGCCGACGTTTTCGAGGCCGACATGCGCGACCCGCTGACCCAGGGGATGCGCCGCCTGGTCGAGGGCAGGTTCGCCGCCGCGCCCGGCGAGGTGGCGGTGTCGCCCGAGATGATCGACAGGGGTGTCCGGATCGGCGACACGATCAAGGTGTGGCGGCCTGACCGTACCGTGCGCGTGGTGGGGGTCGTCGAGCACCCTAACCGGCCTGGCCTGCGCGAGATGGTCGCCCTGCCGGAAGGGCTGCTCCCGCACCAGAACGACGGCAACAGCAGCGGCTGGCTCATCGACACCGCCGCCCCGGTCCATTGGTCGGACGTGGAGAGACTCAACCAGGCGGGCCTGTCCGTCAGCTCCCGCGCCGTGATCGAGGGCTCCGACTTCGACGATTCCGGGCTGCCGGACCCGCACGGGTTGGTCCAGCTGGGCGTCGCCGTCGTGCTCATCGTGACGGAGACCGTCCTGCTCGCGGGGCCCGCCTTCGCCGTCGGGTTGCGGCGCAGGCGCAGGGAGCTCGCCGTGATCGCCGCGCAGGGCGGCTCGGGGCGCCAGCTCAAGGCGATCGTGCTGGCCGACGGCCTGGTGCTCGGCGGCGCGGCGGCCCTGCTCGGCGCCGCCCTCGGCATCGGTGCCGGGCTGCTGGTGGAGTCGTACGCGGCCCGCCGGCTGGACTGGATGCACGGCCCCGTGGACGTGCCGTGGGGGCAGGTGCTCGGCGTGGCCGTCCTGGGCGTGGTCAGCGGGCTGACCGCCGCCCTCGTGCCCGCGATCCAGGCGAGCCGGCAGAGTCCCGTGCAAGTGCTGGCCGGGCGCGCCGCAGTGGACACGCACGGTCGCGCGGGCCGGCCCGTCCTCGGAATCGTGCTGGTGGTGCTGGGGGTGGCCGCGGGCGTGTGGGCCGTGCGGAGGGACGCGCTGTCCGTCGTGGTGGCCGCGATGGTGGTCGGTTTCGGCCTGGTCGCGCTGATGCCGTGGCTGGTCCAGGCCACGGGGCGGCTCGCCGGGCGGCTGCCGCTCCCACTGCGCCTGTCCGTGCGCGACGCCTCGCGCCACCGGGTCCGTACGGCCTCCGCCAGCGCGGCCGTCATGGCGGCCACGGCGGTGGCGATCGCCATCGGCATCAGCGCGAACAGCTCCTTCATCCAGCAGGAGGCGGACCGAGCCTCATACTTGCCCCTGAACACCACGATGATCCAGGCCGCCCCCACCGCGGTGGACGATCAGGGGTGGGCCAAGGTGAAGGAGGCCGTCCAGGCGAAGCTGCCCGGAGTGAGCCTGGTCAGCGGGCTGCAGACGACCGACGCGCAGGGACGTCCCATGACCCTGAGCCTCTCTTGGCGGACCGACTGTACGCTGGACTGCCGGCAGCCCGGGGACCGCTTCTACCCCATGCCGGTCGGCGACGAACGGCTGCTCGCCTTCCTCCAGAAGCGCCGGGACCCGCAGGCCGCGGCGGCGCTGGCCGCCGGCAAGGCCGTGGCGTTCGGCCCCGACCTGGTGCGCGACGGCGTGGTCACGCTGGATGCGTACTACTGGGATGAGCCACGCAACCAGGAGATCAAGGAACTGCGCGTGCCCGCCGTGGCAGCGAGCGGTGCAGACCCCTCCCAGGTCGCCGTGGTCATCCCGGAGTCGGTGCTCAAGCAGGCAGGGCTCAAGGCGAAGGAGCGGATCCTGTACGCGGACCACGTCTTCCCCGACGAGCAACGCCTGACCACCGAGCTCAGGACCCTGGTCGGCGACCATGTCTTCGCCCACGTGCAGGAGAGCACCGAAAGGGACCGTTTCACGGCGCTGCTGATGTTGCTCGGGGCGGCGATGGTCCTGGTGTTCGGCGGCACGTTCGCGGCCACCGGTCTGGCCGCGGCCGATATGCGCCGCGACCTCGACACCCTTTCGGCCGTCGGCGGGGCGCCGCGGGTCCGCAGGCTCGTGGTGGCGGCCCAGGCCGCCTACATCGCCGGCCTCGGTGCCCTGGTGGGGCTCGTCGCGGGGGTCGCCAGCGGGGTCGCGGTGAACTGGCAGACGACTCGCTCGGGCTTCCTCGGCTCCGGCGACGTTGTCTACGATCTTCCACGGTCCACGACGATCGCCATTCCCTGGCTCTTCCTGGCCGGGGTCGTGGTGGGGCTGCCACTGCTGGCCGCGCTCGTCGCCGGGTTGTGCACGCGGACGCGGCTGGTGCTGGCGCGCAGGATGGCCTGAACCCAAGGCACAGCGAACGGGGCCCGGACTCCCGGGCCCCGTTTCGCCATGTTGAGCGTCAGTCGGTGACGCTGGCGCACACCACGTGCGCGCCGATCTCGATCATCCGGCGCTCGCTGCGCGCGTCCGCCACCCTGGCCATGAGGATCGGCGCCCCGGAGGCCGCGAACTGCGGCAGGCGGGCGCGGACCAGGCGGTGCAGGTCGCGTACGACGTCCTCGGCCGCCGACATGTGCACCTTCACGTGCAGCATGATCCCGGGTGCCCCGGACGCCGTACGCGCCTCGGAGATCCAGACGTGGTGCACGAGCGGGAAGTCCATGAGCAGCTGTCCGATGGCCTGCCGCAGCGCGGGCAGGATCGGATGGGTGCACCGCCGGTAGCCGGGGTCCACCTGCTGCATGGGCCCCGACAGGTGCGGCCGAGGCGCGGGCACCCACGGCAGCGTGGGCGCGTGCGGCGTCGGGGGCGCCGCCTGGGCCAGCGCGGCACCGCGTGACACGGTCGCCATCGCACCCGTCGCGTACGCGGCCGGCACCGCCCCTGACAGGACGGGCGTCGGCCCCGTGCGCGTCGAGGTGAGGAAGCGCTGGAGATCGTCGATGGGCACAGCCGCGGCGGCTGGTCCGGCCGCGTCGATCACGATCTCCCGCACGCCGGTGACGCGCTGGATGTCCAGGATGGTGTCGGCGTCGCACGCCGATAGGGAATGACTACCGCGGTGCCTGGCGTAGGTGGCGGCGCTGGTGTAACCGAGCAGAACCCGGTCACCGGCCTGCGTCGTCCCGAGGACGACTGAGCGATCTGGTCGCACCGCCACCAGGACTCCACCGTCGGCGACAGCGCTCAGCAGGCGATGCGGTGTGCCATGCTGTGCGAGCACGTCGGCAAGCGCAGGATTCCCGATGCTCATAAGACGAACCCTAGGTACTCGGCCACGGCTTATCAGGCTAATGGCGAATAAATCTCCCGATCAAGACAAAGATGTATGCGGAGTGGATGAGTTTGTCGCCTGAGGGGTAGGGCCAGGGCCGTCTCAGATGGTGGGGTGCCTCGTGAACTCGTTCACAAGCGACGGATAGACTCTGTGGGACAGCCGGGGGACCCGTGTCCCCCCAAGCCCGCCGTGCCGTTAAGGATCCACACCAGTGAACAAGCCCGTCGTTCTGGTCGCAGAAGAGCTGTCCGAGGCTGGCCTCGCCGTACTCGGGGCTGATTTCGAGGTCCGCCACACCGACGGCGCCGACCGTTCCCAGCTGCTGCCCGCTCTCGCCGACGTGGACGCCCTGATCGTCCGCTCCGCCACGCAGGTCGACGCCGAGGCCATCGCCGCCGCGCCCAAGCTGCGCGTGGTCGCCCGCGCCGGGGTCGGTCTCGACAACGTCGACGTCGAAGCCGCCACCAAGGCCGGTGTCATGGTCGTCAACGCGCCGACCTCCAACATCACCAGCGCCGCCGAGCAGACCGTCGCCCTCATCCTGGCCAGCGCGCGCAACACGGCCCAGGCCCACGCCGCGCTGAAGAACGGGGAGTGGAAGCGGTCGAAGTACACGGGTGTCGAGCTCGACGAGAAGGTCATCGGCATCCTGGGCCTGGGCAAGATCGGCCAGCTGGTGGCCCAGCGGCTCCAGCCGTTCGGCGTCGAGCTGATCGCCTACGACCCCTACCTGCCGCAGGCCCGCGCCGCGCAGATGGGCGTCAAGCTGCTCAGCCTGGAAGAGGTGCTCAAGCAGGCCGACTTCATCACCGTCCACCTGCCCAAGTCCAAGGAGACCCTCGGTCTCATCGGTGACAGGGAGCTGCACCAGGTCAAGCCGTCGGTGCGCATCATCAACGTCGCCCGCGGCGGCATCGTGGACGAGGGCGCGCTCTACTCGGCGATCAAGGAGGGGCGCGTCGCGGGAGCGGGTCTCGACGTGTTCGCCAAGGAGCCGTGCACCGACAGCCCGCTGTTCGAGCTCGACCAGGTCGTCGTCACGCCGCACCTCGGCGCCTCCACGCACGAGGCCCAGGAGAAGGCCGGCACCCAGGTCGCGCGGAGCGTGAAGCTGGCGCTCGCGGGCGAGTTCGTGCCGGACGCCGTCAACGTCCAGGGCGGCGTGGTGGCCGAGGACGTCAAGCCGGGCCTGCCGCTGGCCGAGAAGCTCGGCCGCGTGTTCACCGCGCTGGCCGGCGAGGTCGCCACCAAGCTCGACGTCGAGGTGCGCGGCGAGATCGCCTCCGAGGACGTGCGGGTGATCGAGCTGGCCGCGCTCAAGGGCGTGTTCACCGACGTGATCGAGGAGCAGGTCACGTACGTCAACGCGCCGCTGCTGGCCAAGGACCGCGGTCTCACCGTGGAGCTGGTGACCAGCTCGGAGAGCCCCGACTGGCGCAACGTGGTGACCGTGCGCGGCCTGCTCGGCGACGGCCGCCAGGTCTCGGTCTCCGGCACGCTCTCCGGCCCCCGCCAGATCACGAAGATCGTCGAGGTCAACGGCTACGAGATGGAGATCGAGCCGACGTCCCACCTGGCGTTCTTCACCTACACCGACCGTCCCGGCATCGTCGGCGTGGTCGGCCGCCTCCTCGGCGAGCACAGCGTCAACATCGCCTCGATGCAGGTGGCCCGCTCCACCAAGGGCGGCAAGGCGCTCATCGCGCTGACCGTCGACTCGGCGATCCCGGCCGACGTGATCGACCAGATCGTGAGCGAGATCGGCGCTGAGAGCGGCCGCTCGGTGGACCTGGAGGACTGACCGCCCTTTCTGGCCCTGAGGCCGCCACCCGGATCGTTCCGGGTGGCGGCCTTTTGCGTCTCAGCATGCGAGATAGTAGGACATCCAACGAGATTGCTGAGGTACTGTTGCAGGAAATGCGCCAGGTGCTCGTACTTATTACCTGCCGCGGCGGGGCCTGTTAGGGCAGGTCGACGACTCGCCGCGGTGAGTGGCGTTGTGTCGGCCAGTAAGTCCCGTTCGCCCGGTCCGTGACCCGGACCCTGCGAGAGCAGGCCCGGTCGGATTCGCGACCGGGGTCCGACGTCCCCCCTGGAACGCTCGCGAAATGAGATGAGTCACATGTACGAGATGTATGCCTGGAACCGTTCGGAAGAGCACGAGGACGAGGCCGCGGAGGCCGTGCAGACCGCCCTGGACCGCCGGGACAACGGCGGGGCTCCTCAGAACTCGAGCCGGTAGAACACCGCCGACCGCTTCACCCCCGGTATCGCCCCGGCGACCCAGGCGGAGATCCGGTGCGGCGGCGACAGGCGGTCGAACCCGTCGATGTCGAACGCGCTCACCGCGCTCACACAGCGCAGCCTCGGATGGATCGACACCAGCTCGCCGGGGCCGTCGATGCCCCAGTGGAGCGTGGCCCTGGCCTTCCGCACGGGCCTGTTGAGCTTCTGTAGCCGGACGCCGAGCCTGCTCATGGCGTCGAAGACGACCTGCCCGCCGGGGAAGCGGTCCACGATCGCCCGCAGCAGTGCCCGGCCGTCGTGCGGGTCGAGGTAGTAGACCAGACCTTCGGCGACGACCAGCGCGGGAGCGCCGTCCGGGACCTGCTCCAGCCACTTCAGGTCGGTGACCGACGAGCCGATCACGCGGTGGCCCGGCCGCTCGGGGAACAGCCGGCCGCGCAGCTCGACGACCTCGGGGTAGTCCACGTCGTACCAGCGGACGGTGGGCGGCGGCGCCAGCCGGTAGAAGCGGGTGTCGAGGCCGCAGCCCAGGTGGAGCACGGTGGCCTCGGGGTGCGTGGCGAGGTACGCGGCGGCCCACCGGTCGATGAAGCGGTCCCTGAGCGCGACGGCGGCGGCCAGGGCGGGGCTCATGCCGGTCTTGCGGAAGTCGAAGTCGATCCGGCCGACCGCTTCGAGGGCCATGTCGTCGCCGAGAATCGGGTGCCGGGATCTCGCGTCGAGCGCGCGTCCGTACAGGGTGGCGAGGAGCGTCGCTTTCTCCTCGGTGAGTTGCACCTTTTCTGGCGCCATGCCACTACGCTAACGCCGCGCGCGGGTCCGCGGCGCCCATCATGCCGCCGCCCCGCGCAGGGGCGACGGCCGATGACGACAGCGCCACGGCCACGCCGCCGGCGTGCCTCCTACACGGTCGCCTTGAGCGTGGCGGGCGCCGGGGCGCTGCGCTGCTCTTTCAGCTCGGCCCAGAGGCGCACACCCTTGGGGTCGGGGCGGATGGCGCCCACGAAGGAGTTCCTGCGCCAGGCGTTCAGGCGCTCCTCCTTGACCACGTCACCCGTGCGCGGCGCGTGGACCATGTGGCCGGGGCGGGAGATCATCCCGACGTGCCCGAGGTTGTGGAAGAAGACCAGATCGCCGGGCTTGAGGTCCTTCCAGGCGATCTTCTTGTCGAACGCGGCGTACTGTTCGCGCGCGGTGCGGGGTAGCTCGATCCCCCCGTGCTGGTACGCCCTGAGCATGAGCCCGGAGCAGTCGTATCCGCTCGGGCTGGCGCCGCCCCACACGTACGGGGTGCCGCGCTTGCTCATGGCGAAATTGAGGGCGATCTTCCAGGCGGGCTTCGGCGCCTGCTGTTGCCGGATGCGTTTGATGTCCGCGCCGGTCAGGGTGGTGGGGTCGGTCAGAGTGGTGGGGTCGTCCTCGGGGGCGGCCTGGGCGGGGGTCGCCTGGGCGGGGGTGGCCAGAATGAGCCCGACGGCGCCCGCCGCCAGGGCAATGGCAATGCGAGACAGGGGTCTGTCCTTCCATACGGCCGGCCGGGTTAGCTGACGGGCTCGGGCCTGGAAGTAGCCCTACGGCATGGGGGTGCCGATTCGCCCCAGGGGGAAAGTGGGTCCCCGGCTCCACGCAACCGCTGCGTGGATTAGGCTCGACGGACTCTAACGAAACGGTCAAAGGATCGCAATAGGGGCAAAACGGACGTCCGGGAAATGAGAACGGATGTCCGATAGATGAGATGGAGTGTTCGTCAGTCGAGACGACGCGGTAAGGTACGGCTCATGGAGTCGCGCAACATCCGTCTGGCAGTCATCCCCGGCGATGGCATCGGCACCGAGGTCGTGGCCGAGGGCCTCAAGGTTCTGGAGGCAGTGGGCACGAAGATCGAGCCCACGCATTATGACCTTGGCGCCGCACGCTATCACCGCACCGGCGAGACCCTGCCCGACGCGGTGCTGGAGGAGCTGCGCGGCTACGACGCGATCCTGCTCGGCGCCGTGGGCGACCCCAGCGTCCCGCCGGGCATCCTCGAGCGCGACCTGCTGCTCAGGCTGCGCTTCGAGTTCGACCACTACGTCAACCTGCGCCCGGTCAAGCTGTTCCCCGGCGTGGAGACCCCGCTGGCCGACACTCCCGCCGAAGACATCGACATGATCGTCGTCCGTGAGGGCACCGAGGGCCTCTACGCGGGCACCGGCGGCGTCATGCGGCGAGGCACGCCGCACGAGATCGCCACCCAGGAGTCGCTCAACACCGCCCACGGCGTCGAGCGCGTCGTGCGCTACGCCTTCGAGAAGGCCAAGTCACGCCCCCGCAAGAAGCTGACGCTCGTC
Source organism: Nonomuraea sp. B19D2 (assembly GCF_040137845.1). Lineage (NCBI taxonomy): Bacteria > Bacillati > Actinomycetota > Actinomycetes > Streptosporangiales > Streptosporangiaceae > Nonomuraea > Nonomuraea sp. B19D2. The sequence continues at coordinate 212,175 of NZ_JBEFAK010000011.1, forward strand.
CACAAGACAAACGTGCTCACCTACGCCGGCGACCTGTGGCAGCGCACGGTCAACCGCGTGGCGGAGGAGTTCCCCGAGGTCACGACCGACTACTGCCACATCGACGCGGCCTCGATGTTCTTCGTGAGCCAGCCCGAGAGGTTCGACGTGGTCGTCACCGACAACCTGTTCGGTGACATCATCACCGACCTCGGCGCGGCCATCGCCGGCGGCATCGGCCTGGCGGCCAGCGGCAACATCAACCCCGAGCGGACCGCCCCCAGCATGTTCGAGCCGGTGCACGGCAGCGCGCCCGACATCGCCGGTCAGGGCAAGGCCGACCCGACCGCGACCATCCTGTCCGTCGCCATGCTCCTCGACCACCTCGGGCTGCACGCCGAGGCGGCCAAGGTCGAGCAGGCGGTCGCCGACGACATCCTCGAGCGGCTGACCGGCTGGGCCGGCCGCACCACTCACGAGATCGGTGACGACATCACCGCGCGAGTATCCGGCTAGGGACCGCCTAGCCCCGCAAGCGCCTGGTGGTCCGCAGAGGACCGCCGGGCGCTTTTTCGCGTCCAAACGGCCTAACCATCCCATCGGCCGCTTGCCATCCCATATAGCGAGACAATAAGAAGTACGGGGCTGCTTGCGAGCAGTGCCACCCGCCACCGCCTATCCGCAGTGTTCTGTAGATTTGGGCAGATTTCGCAGAGAGAAGGACCTCCGTCATGACCATCGCTCAGAAGCTCAGCTTCGACGTGCAGCTATCCGACCACGCTCGCACCGCGGCCGAGCGGGAGCAGGTACTGGCGAACCCCGGTTTCGGGCAGATCTTCACGGATCACATGATCTCGATCGACTACACCGAAGGGCAGGGCTGGCACGACGCCAAGCTCATGCCGTACGGCCCGCTGTCGCTTGACCCGGCCACGTCGGTCTTCCACTATGCGCAGGAGCTGTTCGAGGGGCTCAAGGCGTATCGCCAGGTCAACGGCTCGATCGTGACGTTCCGCCCGTACGCGAACGCCGCCCGTTTCAACCGCTCGGCCGTCCGGATGGCCATGCCGGAGCTGCCCGAGGAGGCGTTCGTGGAGTCGCTCGAGCTCCTCGTCGAGACCGACAAGGAGTGGGTGCCCACGACCGAGGGCCACAGCCTCTACCTGCGCCCCTTCATGATCGCCACTCAGGCGGGGCTGGGCGTGAACTACCCGTCGAAGTCGTACAAGTACATGGTCATCGCCTCCCCGGCGGCCTCGTACTTCACGGGTGGCATCAAGCCGGTCTCGGTGTGGCTGTCCACCGAGTACACCCGTGCCGCCCCCGGCGGCACGGGCTTCGCCAAGTGCGGCGGGAACTACGCGGCCGCCTTCGTGGCACAGCGGCAGGCGGTGGCGAACGGCTGCGACCAGGTGGTGTGGCTGGACGCCCACGAGCACAAGTACGTCGAGGAGATGGGCGGGATGAACCTGTTCTTCGTCTTCGGCGACAAGCTCGTCACCCCCGCCCTGACCGGCACCCTGCTGCCCGGCATCACCAGGGACTCGATCCTGGAGCTGGCCGGCGACCTGGGCCTGGAGACCGAGGAGCGCCTCATCTCGGTCGACGAGTGGCAGGCGGGGTGCGAGTCCGGTGAGCTCACCGAGGTGTTCGCATGCGGCACGGCGGCCGTGGTGACGCCGGTGGGTTCGGTGAGGGGCACCGACCGCTCCTGGACGATCGGGGACGGGACGCCTGGTCCCGTGACGATGCGGGTGCGCGAGGACCTCGTGGGCATCCAGTACGGCGCCCGCCCCGACCCGCACAACTGGATCCACAAGATCGCCTAGCCCGGAGCGGCCGGGTCTCCCGGGACCCGGCCACTCCGGTGACGATGTCGGCCCCGCGAACCGGCGGCTAGTTCTTCCTGATCAAGGTCATCCCGTCCGCCACGGGCAGCATGAGCACGGTCACCCGCGGATCCTCGATCACCAGGTCGTTGAACTGCCTGATCTCCACGGTCGTCGCCTCGTTGTGCGCCGGGTCCGCCACGTACCCCCTGCGCAGCGTGTTGTCCGCCACGATCAGCCCGCCGGGCCGCAGGCGCTCCATGAGCAGCTCGTAGTAGCCGGGGTAGTTGCCCTTGTCGGCGTCGAGGAACGCCAGGTCGATGGGCTGGTCGAAGGCGGCCAGCGTCTCCAGCGCGGGCCCGAGCGTCAGCGTCACCCGGTCGGCCACCCCGGCCTCCTGCCAGTAGCGGCGGGCGATGGACGTCCACTCCTCGCTCACGTCGAAGCAGTGCAGCCGCCCGCCGGACAACCCCCTGGCGATGCACACGGACGAATAGCCGGTGAAGGTCCCGACCTCGACGGCCACCTGGGGTGCCACGAGCTGGGTGATCATGGTGAGGAAGACGCCCTGATCGGGGGAGATCTGCATCTCTGCGGCGTTCCCCGTGGCTTCGGCCGTCTCCTTCGCCAGCTCCTCCAGCAGGGGGTCGGGCGAGGAGGAGTGGGCGAAGACGTACTGTGCGACGGCGGGGTCGAGAAGATATGCCTTCATGTAGCCATTCTTCCGGTATCGGGTAGGGTCTGCGCGATCAATGAGGTGAGAGTGGGCTGATGATGAAGCGGTTGCTGGCGGTGGCGCTCGCGTGCGTGGCCATCGCCGTACTCGGGGTGCTGGCGTTCTCGAAGCCGGGCGAGTCGTCCGACGGGGTGCGGCTGGCCCGGCAGGTGGACGGCTCCATGGTCCTGGCCGACCGTTCGGGCGAGGCTCCCGTGCTCGACCTGTACGAGGACTTCGACTGTCCCGTCTGCAAGGAACTGCACACCAGAGTAGACGCCACCATCAGGAAGCTGGCCATGGAAGGCAAGGTCAAGGTCGTCTTCCACCCCGTGACGATCTTCAAGGACGAGCCCATGCGCTCGAACTCCATCCGCGCCGCCGCTGCCGCCCGCTGCGTCCCCGAGGACAGCTGGCTCGCCTTCAGGGACGAGCTGTACGCCATGCAGCCCGCGCCGCACGGCGAGGCGTCCGGCTTCGCCGTCGAGGACCTGGTCAAGGCGGCCAGACAGGCGGGGGCCTCGGTGGACGAATGCGTCAGGTCGCAGTCGTACGCGAAGGCTCATGTGGAGGAGAGCGCGAAGGTGCGGCTCGAGGGCACGCCGACGGTGGTGCTCGACGGGCGGACGCTGGGCAACGAGGCGTTCGACGCGGCGGCGCTGGAGCGCGTCATCACCGGGGGAGACGGCGTCACGGTGTAGCGGACTGTCCCAGGAGGTGAGATCGGTGTGCCAGATGGTGAATCCATATGGCAGACTGGACGGCACCATGTTCTACGGTCTGCTCATTATCGGCAGGCGCGCTGGCTGACAAGGGACACCGCCAGCGCGCAGACCTCTCACGTCCGTGAGGGGTCTTTTTGCTTTCCAGAGAATTTTTGAGAGAAGAGAGACTCATGGCCGACGACCGCTTCCACGTATACGACACGACGCTGCGTGACGGCGCTCAGCAGGAGGGGCTCAACCTCACCGTCGCCGACAAGCTCGCCGTCGCGCGCCACTTGGACGGCCTGGGCGTCGGCTTCATCGAGGGGGGCTGGCCGGGCGCCAACCCCAAGGACACAGAGTTCTTCAGGCGCGCTCGAACAGAGCTCGACCTGAAGCACGCGCAACTCGCCGCGTTCGGCGCGACCCGCCGGGCCGGTGTGCAGGCAGCCGACGACCCATTGGTGGCCGCATTGCGCGAATCCGGCGCGCCGGTCGTGACCCTTGTCGCCAAGAGCCACGACCGGCACGTGGAGCTCGCCCTCCGTACGACTCTCCAGGAGAACCTCGCGATGATCCGCGACACGGTCTCTCACCTTCGTGCGGAGGGCCAGCGAGTCTTCCTCGACGCCGAGCACTTCTTCGACGGCTACAAGTCCAACCCAGCGTACGCGCTCGAGGTTCTCAGGACCGCCGCCGAGGCCGGGGCCGACGTCATCGCCCTGTGCGACACGAACGGCGGCATGCTCCCCGACGAGCTGGCCGAAATCGTCCACGAGGCCGTGCAGACCAGCGCCAGGGTCGGCATCCACTGCCACGACGACACCGGCTGTGCGGTCGCCAACACCCTGGCCGCCGTCAAGGCGGGCGCGACGCACGTACAGGGCTGCGCGAACGGCTACGGCGAGCGCTCCGGCAACGCCAACCTCTTCACGGTCGTGGCGAACCTCCAGCTCAAGCGCGGCTTCGACCTCGTGCCCGCGGACGCCATGGCCGACATGACCCGCATCGCGCACGCGATCACCGAGGTCACGAACGTCACCCCCAACTCCCACGCCCCGTACGTCGGCATGTCCGCCTTCGCCCACAAGGCCGGCCTGCACGCCAGCGCCATCAAGGTCGACCCCAACCTCTACCAGCACATCGACCCGGCCGCGGTCGGCAACGACATGCGCATGCTCGTCTCCGACATGGCCGGCCGGGCCTCGGTGGAGCTCAAGGGCCGCGAGCTCGGCTACGAACTGACCCCGGAGAACACGAAGAGCCTGGTGGCCCGGGTCAAGGACCTGGAGGCGCGGGGCTTCACCTTCGAGGCCGCGGACGCCTCGTTCGAGCTGCTGCTGCGCGACACCGTACACGGGGAGCGCAAGCGCCACTTCGAGGTCGAGTCGTGGCGGGTCATCGTGGAGCGCACGAAGGGCGGCGAACTGGTCAGCGAGGCCACCGTCAAGCTCCACGCCAAGGGCGAGCGCATCGTCGCGACGGGCGAGGGCAACGGCCCCGTCAACGCCCTCGACAAGGCGGTACGTCTGGCGCTCGAGAAGCTCTACCCCGAGCTGGCGAAGCTGGAGCTGGTGGACTACAAGGTCCGCATCCTGGAGGGCACCCACGGCACGGGCGCCATAACCCGCGTCCTCATCACGTCCAGCGACGACACGGCCGAGTGGGCCACGGTCGGGGTGGCGGAGAACATCATCGACGCGTCGTGGCAGGCACTCGAGCAGGCGGTAACGTACGGCCTCCTCCGCGCCGGCCACAAACCCGCCTAAGGGAGTGTACGGGCGGGCGAGGGAACAGTCTGGTCCTCCGCAATGGGGGTGTGCTCCGCTCGACGAGAGCTCCGGGCAGTGCCTCCCAGGGGACCCCAGCACCCCCGAGCCGCACCGTACGGCCGTGATGGGCGGCGGGCACCTCTGCTGATCGCGTGAATCATCCACGACCGGACCGCGTCCGGGCTATGGTTGCAAATTCACGATCATGGAGGAAGCACTATGAAGCAGACCATAGCCCTGCGGATCGGCCGGTCGGCGCTCGTGGCGGCGCTGGCCGGAGGCGTCGTGCTGGCGGGCGTCGCGCCCGCCGCGAACGCCGCTGCCACCACCCAGAAGAGGACGTTGGGGCCGTTCGGGTACGGCGGCATCAAGCTCGGGATGACCGAGGCGAAGGCCAGGGCGACCGGCCTGATCGTCCGCAAGACGATCAACGTCCCCACCAAGTGCTCCGCCTATGACCTGAAGGAGCGGCGGTACAGCGGCAACCGGGCGGGGTTGTACATCTCGAAGAAGCAGGGCGTGGTCACGATCTCCGCGCCCGGCCGCAGCGTCAGAACGCCGCAGGGCATCGGCATAGGCTCCACTCCCGCGCAGTTGAAGGCCGCCTACCCCAACCTGAAGCAGAATGATCCGCTGTACGGCACCGTCGCCACCGTGCCGGGCAACCCCAAAGCGTCCTACGTCTTCCTCGTGTCGAAGAACATGGTCCTCGGTGTGACTCTGGTCCTGACCGCTCAGACCTGCCTGGGATAGCGGACCGTCACGTGAACTCGTCCGTCTGACCTGCCCTGCCATGGACGGACGAGCTCGGCCCTCTTCCTGCTGACGCCGAGACCGCCCGAGCCCAGACGGGTTCGGCTCTTTCACAAGGATGGTGATCAGACCCACGATAACGTGGCGAACATGAGCGTGTTGGTAGCCGAGGCGTCGCGCATCGGCGTCGCAGAACTCCTCATCATCCTTGTCGTGCTGGCCCTCGTCGTCGGCGGCGTCACGGCACTCATCATCGTCATTGTCAGAGCCACCCGACCGAGCCGGCCGATGCACCCCATGGCACCACCGCCCAACGGCTTCGCATCCGGGCAGGCGCCGCCGCAGCCCCCGTTCGCCGCACCTCCCGCCTCCCAGCCTCGGCAATCCCAGGACGATCTCGCCACTCGGGTACGGCGTCTCAAGCAGGAGGGGCGCACCGACCAGGCCATCCACCTCGTCATCGGTGAGACCGGCATGGGACACGGCGAAGCGACACAGTTCGTCAACACCCTTTGACGTCCCTGTCGACCCGGCGACCACCTCCAAGATCCCCGCGTTCGGCAGGGTCGCCGCCGCCGCACACCCCGGCGACACCCTCACGGTGTCGCAACTCCGCTCGAGCCTGGCAGCTGCCGACAGCTGACCGACGGGCAAGGCACGTGGAGCGCCCGGTGCCTGGAGACGCGCACACCGGGCCGGGATCGCATCGACGTATCAGGGCGAAAGGCGCTGAGCGCCATGCACCGGCGCGGTCTGGTGTTGCGAGATCGCTCCGTAGGACCTCCCAGCAAGGTCGAGCATTCGGCTATTCGCGGGGCAGCGTGCGGGCGAAGTGGGCCGCCGCGGCGTCCACCGCCGTCGTGACCTGCGGTTCCTGGTCATAGAAGGCGAACTGGTCGCCCTCGGTCCAGACGAACTCCTTGGGCCCGGCCAGCGCGGCGTGGAAGCGCCGCGCCCCGTCCGGGATGGCGGCGTCCTCGCTGTGGACGAGCAGGACGGGTTGGGTGAGGCGGGCGGCAAGGGAGATCGAGTCGTAGTCGAGCCAGCCCGGCCATGCCATCACCGCGAAGCGGTTGGGCCACTGCGGGAGGCCGCCGCGGTCGGGGTTGAGGTAGAAGTCGATGTCGAACGGCATGGCGGCGCGAGGGTCGGAGCCGCTGACCACCGGCACGTACTCGACCTCGCCGGTCGCCTCGTACTTCGCGCGTGCCCCTGCGGCCTCGGCGAGCTTGCCCGCGACGCCCTCCTCGCCGCCGTACACCTCCCGGCAGATCTCGGGGTCGTGCAGCCAGGGCGCGACGAGCGCCAGCGACCGGATGCGGGGATCGTCGACCGCGTTCCCGCTCATGTACATCGCGGCCGCGCAGACGCCGAGGGCGCCGAGCCGGGCGGCGTTCACTGCAGGATGTTCGGCGAGGAAGGTGACCGCGTGGTTGATGTCGCGGACCTTCCGTTCCGGCACCTCGTAGTCGCGAGGCTCGCCCTCGGATTCGCCATAGCCGGTGAAGTCGAAGGACAGGGCGGCGAACCCGCGGTCGGCGAGCCGTTCGGCGTACCGGTCGGCCATCAGCTCCTTGACGCTCGTCCAGGTGCCCGCCACCACGATGCCCGGCACCGGACCGGGGCCGTCGGGCAGAAACAGGTTCCCGGTCAGCGCCACGTCGCCGGCGGAGAACTTCACCTTCTGCACGGTGGTCATGAACGTTGGCTCCTTCGATCAGTTCGCATAGGTCAGTTCGGCTTTGGTGATGGACGAGCCGTCGACGGTGAAGGCGTAGTAGGCATCGAAGCCTCCCTGGCCGCCGGGGGCGAAGCGCACCAGGAGGCGCTGGTGACCGGGCCGGTTCTCGGCGACCTTGATGACGGTCAGGCTGCCGCCGATGACCTCGGCCCGGGCCCAGTCGCGGATCGCGGCGCGACCCTTGAAACGCCGCCCGACGTCAATGAGCTCCGCGTCGGCGGCGAACGCTCCCGCCAGCGCGTCGAGATTTCGGCCGTTGACCGCGGTGACGTAGGTGCGCACCGGCGCGAGCAGCCCGTCCGCCCCTTCCTGGGGGGTGTCGGCGCAGGCGGCAGGCGTCTTCGCGGGGTCCTCAGCGGACAGCTCCCGCGCGACGGCCTTGATGTTCTCCTGCACGATGGTCGGAAGGTCCGCCACCGGTGGATAGCCGGGGTAGACGCGGTCCAGCTCGGCAATGATCGACTTCTGCTCGCCGGGGCCGACCGTCCTGCCCTCGGGCGAGTCCGGGGCGACGGCCGGCCGGACCAGACCGCGGAACACCTGGAGATACCGGCGCTGCTCGTCGATCAACGCGCGGGCCGGGCCTGCGGCACCGTGTCCCGGGTACATCGTCCTGGCCCCGGAGAAGCGCGCACCGAGCTGATCGAGGATCTGGAGCCAGCCACAGCTGGTCCCCTCGATCAGCGCGGGCGTGACCTTACCGGTCGCCAGGTCACCGGAGAAGAGGTCGCCGGTGTCGGGACGGTAGTAGACGTTCGCGGTGTCGGACTCGCCGTGGGCGAACGTGGCGGTCTCGAAGCGGAGGCCGCCGACCTGCAACGGTGCGCCGTCCTCGAAGGTCCGGTCGGCGTAGGTGAGCTTGGCGGGGAAGTCCGCGTTCGCCGAACGGGCCAGCGGATAGAAGCCCCGATCGTCCTCCCGCATCGTCTTGTCGGTCGCCTTGGACGCGTAGATGGGGGCCTTGGGGAATGCCTCGTGGAAGGCGCCCGCCCCGCCCACATGGTCGGGATGGGAGTGGGTGAGCAGGATGGCGGCGACCGGCTTGCCGGTCTTCTTGATCTCCGCCACCGCCTTCCGGGCATCAGTCGGCGTGCGCGGGGTGTCGATGAGAACCAGGCCCTCCGGTGCCTGGATCCAATAGGTGTTGACCGAACCCGGGTTGGACGAGGCGAAGCGTCCCGGCTCCACCTTTTGCGTCGGCGCCGCCGCGGGCTTGTCGTCCTTTTGCGCGGGCGGCGCCGCGGGCTTGTCGTCGTTCGAACAGCCCGCCACCGACGCGATCGCGCATGCGGCGGCGGAGCTTGCGGCGAGAAGGCGCCGCAATCTCTGGTTCATCTAGAGCCTTCGTGGAGTTGGGATGCGAGGGGGGTTCAGCGGAAGTCGTCCGCGTGGGCCTGTGCCCACTGCTCGAAGGTGCGGGGCTCGCGGCCGGTGACCTCGCGGACGGTCGGGCGGACGATCGACTCGTCGAGCGAGCCGTTCACGTAGAAGTCGAAGAACGCGTCCACGTACTCGACGGGCATGGTGGCGAGCAGGTCGGTGCGCGCCTCCTCGTTCGTCAGGCCCACGAACTCCAGATCGCGGCCGAGGACCTTGGCCAGCACGGCGACCTGGTCGGCGGGCGGCATCGCGACCGGACCGGTCGGCCGGAGGATCTCGCCTCGGTACTCGTCCGACAGCAGCGCGCGGGCGGCGACGGCCCCGACGTCGTACGGGTCGACGCTCGCCGTGCGGACGTCCGGGAACGGGACCCGCACCCGATCGCCGGACCGGAGCTGCGGCAGCCAGCGCAGGGCATTGGACATGAACGCGCTCGGCCGCAGGAACGTCCACGGCAGCCCGGACTCCCGCACGGCGGACTCGGACCCGGCCATGAAACGGGTCACCGCGTTGGTCATGTCGCCGCTCCCGGCCGAGCCGCCGGACAGCAGCACGACCTGTTCCACTCCCGCACGCCGGGCCTCGGCCACCAGGCCAGGCATGTCCTCGTATCCGGGGAGCAGGAACACCGCGCGGGCCCCGCCCAGCGCGCCGGTCATGCTCTCCGGCCGGTTGAGGTCGCCCGTCACCGCCTCGACGCCGTCCGGCAGCGGTATGGTGTCCGGCTTCCGCACCAGCGCCCGGACGGGTTCACCGGCTGCGGCCAGGGCCCGGACCACTTCGGAGCCGACGTTGCCTGTCGCACCCGTCACCAAGATCATTTCATTTCCTTCACAGAGCGTTTACCAGGGCAGGGGACGGCCGTCGCGGAAGAACCCGCCGGTCGGGCCGTCGTCGGGCAGTGTGGCCGCCCAGACGATGCCGGCCGCGCCCTCGAGGACGGGACGGCCGCCCGGGCCTCCCATGTCCGTCGCGACCCAGCCCGGGCAGATCGCGTTCACGAGGACGCCGTCACCGCGAAGCTCCGCCGCCAGCATGCGGGTCAGGGCGTTGAGGGCCACCTTGGTGGTGCCGTACGCCGGGGTGCCGCCGCCCATGTTGGTCAGCGAGGCCGCCTCGCTGGACACGTTGACGATCCGGGGATGCGCGCTCTCGCGCAGGAGCGGCAGCAACTCCTGGATCAGCCGCCAGGGACCGTACAGGTTTGTCTCGGCGGTCTCGCGGACGACGTCCAGGTCGGCGGACACGCCGCTCTGCCAGGTGTCGTAGGTGATGGCGGCATTGTTGACCAGAACGTCCAGCCGCCCATACCGCTCGGCGACAGCGGCCGCCCCCGCGATGTCCGCCTCGGAGGTGACGTCGAGCCGCAGCGGGACGACGTCACCTTCGAGTTCCCTGGCCGCGATCTCGGCCGCCTCCGGCGATCGGGCGGTGAGGAGGACGGTGTGGCCGAGTGCCGCCAGCTGGCGGCAGACCTCCCGGCCGATCCCCCGGTTGCCGCCGGTCACGAGGGCGATCATCCGTTTCCCGCCGCCAGGGACATCAGGTTCCGGTTGCCGTCGGCCCAAGTGGCGGTCATCACCACAGCGGCGATCTTCCACGCCCTGTCCGACCGGACCAGGTCGAAGCGGTAGGTGCCGCCCAGCGTCCACAGCGGCGAGCCGAACGGATCGGCGAGGCGGTGCGTGGCCTGGAACGACGCCGTGCAGAGCGCGGTGTCGCCGTCGACGGTAACCAGGTGGTTCGTGATCAGGTGCTGCGTGGCGTCGAACGCGCCGAGCAGGCCCGACCATGCCTCTACGATCTGCGCCGGCGTCAGCACGGCAGGCTCGCCGCCGTTCAGGCTGGTGTAGTCCAGGGTCACCGAGTCCGCGAACACCTCGCCCAGGCGGTCCCATTCGCGCTGGTCGGCGTGCCATGCCAGGCGGGTGCAGGTTTCGATGATCGCCAGGCGATCCTCCGTGGTGCTCATGCCGGCAATCGTGGCGTCGACCTTCCTCGCACGTCCAATATCTGCTGTAATAGCCGACGGCTATGGATGCTCATTTGCGTGACATGAGGTATTTCGTGACCGTGGCGGAGGAGCTCAGCTTCACCCGCGCGGCCGAGCGCCTGTTCATCTCGCAGCCGACGCTCAGCAAGCAGATACGCCAGCTCGAAGAGCTGATGCGGGTGAGGCTGTTCGACCGCGACCGGCGCACGGTGCGGCTCACCGCGCCGGGCCAGGCGCTGCTGCCGGCCGCCCGCGAGCTGCTCCAGCAGTGGGGCGAGGCCCAGCGGGCCGTCGCCGACGCCGCCGCCGCGGCAGCCTCACGGCTGACCGTGGGCATGTCGACCAGTGTCGGACGCGGCCTCTTGGGAACGCTGCGGAAACGGTTCACCGAACGCCGGCCGGGATGCGACCTGCGGCTGCGCCAGATCAACTGGACCGACCCCACGGCGGGCCTGGCCGAGGGCGAGGTCGACGTGGCGTTCGTCTGGCTGCCGTTTCCCGGTCAGGATGATCTCAACGTCCGGGTCGTGGCCCGAGAGCCGCGCTGGGTCGCGTTCCGGCACGACCACTGGCTGGCCGAACGGGACGAGGTCGACTTCGCCGAGCTCCTGGACGAGAAGTTCCTGGCGCTCCCCGAAAGCGCCGGCCCGCTCCGCGACCACTGGCTCGCCACCGACGAGCGCGGCGGGCGGCCACCGGTGGTCTGCACGACCGTGACGAACGCCGAGGAGACCTTCGCGGCGCTTGAGAGCGGCGACAACATCGTCCTGCTCGCCGCCGGCAACGCCGAGATCTACCGGCGGCCGGGCATCATGACCATCCCGGTCACGGGTCTGTCCCCGAGCGTGCTCGCCCTCGCGTGGCGGCGCGGCGATCACCGCAGCACCATCCGCGACCTGGTCGAGGCCCTGTCGCCCGAGCCGCAGCGCCCCCGGACGTGATCCCCGTACGCTCCTGGTGGCCTCCTGGAAACGCCGACGGAGGCAATCGTTGTCGTTGTTGGCCTCTTCAGCCCGACGCTCGGGTGGCTGCAAGGACCCAGGGTAGCGCTGAGTAATCATGGTCGCGTTGCGTAGTTAACTGGGCAGGGGGTTCGGGCTCGGCAGTTGGTGAAACCTCCGTTGCGCACTCCCTATCGGACAATCTCCGTCACTTATAGTCATGTGGCAATAAGTTTCATGCCGTCCCCTCGACATGACACCCTGCGTGACCCCTGGGCGCAGAGCTGCCCGACACCTCGCTCATCCAGACGGAGAAAAGCACCTTCAAAATGACGTCCACCGACTGGCCGGTCTACACGCCCTGGGCCCGCGAACACTACGGCCGTGGCCTCGAAGAAGGCCAAACCAAAGGCAAGGCAGAGGGGAAGGCAGAGGAGGCGGCCAGGATGCTCCTGTTGGTGCTGGGCGCCCGTGGCTTTGACGTCCCAGACGACGTGCGCGCAAGGATCACCGCCTGCGCCGATGTCGCCCAACTCGAACACTGGACCAGCCGCGCCGTGACTGCCCAGGCACTCCAGGACCTCTTCAGCGAATCTGACGAACAGCGCCATTAGGGTGCGCATTCGGTGGTGATCAATCTGCGGGATCCGTCCTCTTGGCCTCCTGATCAACAAGCTGAAGGCCTGGCGAGGCATCGCCACCCGCTACGGCAGACCCTGAGAGTCACCTCGCCGGCCTCCACCTTCGCACCGCGTCGAGGACGTGTTTCACAAGCGGTCGCCTGTGAAACAGCCGCCATCGCCCCAGCGCGTGCTGGGCTTCCTTTGTTTCATAGGTCGGTGCCAAAGGCGGGACGTGTGAAACGTACCCATGAAGGGCCCCCACTCCAGTCCGCGCGACCAGCTCCAAAGTAGCTGTGTGATAACAGTCTCGATCTGCATCTACAGCCGGTACCACGGCCCGGCTTGAGTGAACCGGTACGGCGGAATAGGTCCCCCGCCCAGGACACTCGCGGTTGGCCGGCTTTGTGGAAACCTTCAATGTGCTGTCGCTGGGCGGCTGTCTAGAGTTCGTGACCATGGTTGTGGCGTGGGCAGCAGTACGTGGCATGGTCGGGCTGGTGCTCGGGGCGGTGATGGCCGTGGTCGAGCTGGCGTGGGTCGTCATCGCGATGCCGCTGCTGGCCATGCCGTCTACCCGGCCTTGGTCGTTCCGTGGCGCCGGGTGGCTGGCCGAGGCTGATCGGGTCCGCGTCAATCGCTGGCTGGGTGGCACCGTCGCCCCGTGTTTGGCCGAGGGGCGTGCGCTGGCGTACGTGGCGATGCGCGGCATCGTCGGCGGGCTCGGTGGCGGGGTGCTGGTGCTTGTCGGGATCTGGGTGACGTTGAGCTGGCGGGCGCTCTCCGGTGGTACCGGGCAACGTGCCGAGATGAGCTGGTACGACCCGATCACCTGGACGGCGTTCGGACTCCTCGTCATCTTCCTGGCGGCGCAGGCCCTGATCGGCCTGGCGGCGCTGGAACGACGGCTGGCGGAATGGGGACTCGCGCCCAGCGACAAGGAGGTGCTGCGCAGCCGCGTCGAGCAACTGTCGCGGACGCGGGCAGAGGTGCTGGAGGCGGTCGACGACGAGCGGCGGCGGATCGAGCGGGACCTGCACGACGGCGTGCAGCAGCGACTGGTCGCGCTGGGCATGCTGCTCGGCCGCGCCCATCGCCTCGACGACTCCGGCGCTGCCGCCGCGCTGTTCCGGCAGGCGCGGGAGGAATCCCGTCGCGCACTGGAGGAGTTGCGGGAGGTGGCCTGGCGGATTTACCCGGTGGCCCTGGACGACGGCGGGCTGCCGGCGGTGCTGGAGTCGCTCGTCGAACGCTCCAGCGTACCGATCAACCTGGACTACGACGTTCCGATGCGACTGGGCCCGGCCCAGGAGACGGTCGCCTACTTCGTGGTCTGTGAGGCGGTGACGAACGCGCTCAAACACAGCCAGGCTCAACGGGTCGAGGTCGAGGTCCGCCAAGCCGCCGGTATGTTGCGCGTACGTGTCCGCGACGACGGCGTCGGCGGCGCCCGCCCCGACGGACGCGGCCTGTCCGGCCTGGCCCGCCGGGCGGCCGCCTACGACGGCTGCTTCGACCTCGACAGCCCCACCGGAGGGCCGACGACGCTGCGGGTGGACCTGCCATGCGGATAGTCCTGGCCGAAGACAGCACGCTGCTGCGCGAGGGCCTGACCCGGCTGCTGAGCGAGGACGGCCACCAGGTTGTGGCGGCCGTCGGCGACGGGGAAGGGCTGGTGGCCGCGTGTGATGAGCATCGGCCGGAGGTGGTCGTCGCCGATGTGCGCATGCCGCCGACCTTTACCAGCGAGGGCCTGCGGGCCGCGCTCGCCGTGCGGCGCCGGCACCCTGGGATCGGCGTGCTGGTGTTGTCGCAGTACGTCGACACCCGCTACACCGCCCAGCTCGTCGACGGCGGCGTACGCGGGATCGGCTACCTGCTCAAGGACCGGGTGGTCGAGGTCGGCGACTTCCTGGAGGCGCTGCGGCGGGTGGCCGCCGGCGGTACGGCATTCGACCCGGAGGTCGTCCGGCGGCTGCTCAACCGCGCCCGCGACACCACATCCCTGGCCCGGCTGAGCGTGCGCGAGCACGAGGTGCTCGCCCTGATGGCACAGGGACATACCAACGAGTCGATCGCCGGACGGCTGCATGTGTCGCGCAGCGCGGTGGAGAAACACGCCAACTCCATCTTCGACAAGCTCGGCCTCGCCCACGCCGACGGCTACAACCGCCGGGTCCTGGCCATCGTGCGCTTCCTCAACGACTAACCCCCCGGATCTGATCACTGGACGGCCGGCAGGGCCGCCCGGTCGCTCAGCCCTGCCCTCTTCCCTCCGACCCTCTGCACAGGAGTACGTGTGAACCTGATGACAAGGCACTTCATGGCCAGCGCGGCCGCCGTGGTGGCGTTCTGCCTCGGTTCGCCGGTCTCACCCGCCGCCGCAGCGGCGCAGCCGGACCCGGCCGCGATCGCCGGGGTTGTGGAGGCCAACCTCGGCCCTACTCGCCTGCCCGGCGTCGCGGTGGCACTCGTCAAGAACGGGCGCGTCCTGCACACCGGCGGATACGGGCATGACGCGCGTGGCGAGCCGGTCACGAGCCGGACACCGATGCGGATCGCGTCACTGTCGAAGTCGTTCACCGCCCTGGCCGTGATGCAGTTGTCCGAGGCCGTCGACCTCAGGCTCGATGACCCCGTCGTGCGGCATCTGCCGGAATTCTCCCTGGCCGACCCCAGAGCCGAGCAGATCACCATTCGCCAGCTGCTCGACCACAGCTCCGGCATGTCGGATACCACCTACCCCGAGGCTGGTCTACGCCAGCCTGACTCCCTGCGCCAGGCCGTGGCGGACCTGCGCCGCGCCAAGCTGGCCGCCCCACCAGGCCGGCGACACGAATACCACAACCCCAACTACTGGGTCGCCGCCCGGCTGGTGGAAGTGGTGAGCGGGCTGCCCTTCGCCGAATACCTCACCCAGCGGGTGTTCACCCCGTTGCGGATGACCTCGACCGTGACCGTCGACAACTGGCAGGACCCGGTCCCCGGCCTCATCGACGGGCACAACCGCTTTCTCGGTATCACCTGGCCACGCATCGAGCCCGACCGGTTCGTCGCCGGCTCGGCCGGCATCGTCACCACCGCCGACGACCTCGCCAAGTGGCTGGCCCTGCACACCCGTGGCACGGCGAGCACCGTCCTGTCCAAGAAGGGGCTGCGCGAGCTGCACCGGCCCAGCGCACCCGACGGACACTACGCCCTCGGCTGGGACAACCCCGACCCCCACAACGGGCCCCGGCAGATCACGCACCCCGGATCGTCCTTCACCTCCACGGCCACCATGGTGCTCGTGCCCGGCAGCGGGTACGGCATCGCGCTGATGTCCAACAGCCGCATGCCGCTGGAGGCCGACGTCGAGGCCATCATGGAAGACCTCATTGCCTTGACCCAGGGCACGCCCGGCACGGGCGCCCCGCTCCCGCTCGCCTTCATCGCTGACCTGACCGCCCTCGCCGCCGCGATCGCGATCGCGGCCGGCGGGGCCGTCAAAGCTCGCCGAGCGCGACGTTGGGCGCAGCGCCGCGCCACCGCTGCTCCCTGGAGGACGACGCTCCGGCTGGTCCCCTATCTGCTGCCGTTGCCGGTGCTTGCCTTCCTGCCGCGCATCCTGGAACTGATCGCCGGCGGCCGCGGCGTCACCTTTGTCCTGCTGTCTCACATCTGGCCGACCTTCCTCGCCGCGGCCGGCCTGACCGCAGCAACCGGGATCATGGTCACCACCGCCCGCATCCGCGCTCTCCTGCGACAGCAGCGTCGCCAGTCGGCTTCGGCACCACTGCATCCACAGGCGCACACCTCTACGACCGGGACGTGAGCACCGGGACTGGCGCCGTGGCTTCACGACTTCCAGGGCTGTTTCACAGGCGGTGCCGTGTGGCTCATACCTCTGGAAGGGAGGGATCGGGTTTCCAGGGGTTTGGTGCGGTGATGGACCAGCGTTCATGGTCGCGCCAGGCCCCGTCGATGTAGAGGTAGGCGGGCGACAGCCCTTCGTAACGGAAGCCCAGGCGCTGGGCCAGGGCCAGGGATGCTTTGTTCGCCGGCTGAATGTTGGCCTCCAGCCGGTGGAGCCGCAGGTCGGTGAAGGCGTGCTGCAGGGTGACGGTGAGCCCGTCGGTCATGTAGCCCTGCCCTGCGCACGGGGTGAAGGCCGCATAGCCGAGGGACGCGCCCTGGTAGCGGCCCCGGATGATCGAGTTGATGTTGACCGTGCCGGCGGCTGCGCCGGTCTCCCGGACACGGATCAGAAACCCCAGGTTGGTGCCGTCATCGAAGCGGCGCATCCAGACCTGGAACTCCTCAGCGGTCGCGGGCAGCTGCATCCATGGCAGGTGCAGGTTGGTGCTGGCCTGCACGAGCGAGCAGAACTCGTCCTGGTCGGAGAGGGTGAGTGGGTGCAGTTCGACCCGTGATGACATTCCGGACATGGACCAACGTTAGGGCCTGTTGTGAGCAGTGGATCGCCCGAGTGATCCATCTGGGATGTCTCGGTCGACTCGACCATCTCCCGCGCGCACCAGCATGCCGCCGGTGCGCGAAAAAGGGGGATGAGCAGAGGAATCGCCGGGTGGGGTGCGCCGCGAACCCGCGGATCATGTGCTCGGGCGGTCGCGTGGTGGGCTGACCAGCAAGCTGCATCTGGCCGTGGAGCAGGGCCAGAAGCCGCTGTCGCTGGAGGCCGTCCGCGTACCCGGCGGGACCGGGTCCAGGCGGACAAGGCTTACTCCTCGCGCGCCAACCGCGCCTACCTGTGCAGGCGCGGCATCAACTGCACGATCCCGGAGAAGAAAGGACCAGGCCGCTCACCGGCTCAACCGCGGTTCGCGGGGCGGCCGGCCACCCAAGTTCGACAGGACCCGACTACCGCGAACGCCATGCCGTGGAGTGCGCGATCAACCGACTCAAGCGCAACCGGAGGCCGCCTAGAACGCAGTGGAGGGGAATGTGGTGCCCTCCACTGTGACCTTCCGGCCCGAGCACGACACCTTGGGCGAGTCCGTGCCCGGCACGATCACCGTCAGCAGCGACTTGGCCGCCGGTGACACCACCACATTGGTCGGATTCTTCGACAGGTACGTGGGCGAGACCCACCCCAGCTTCCCGCCGCGCTCCACCTTCTGCCCCCCGACCCGCTCGCACGACGCCCCGAACTGCAGCAGCGTGACCTTGAACTTGCCGTCCCCGAGCACCACCTTGCCCCCGCCGCTGGAGAGCACCTTGAGCGACCGGTCGAAGCGCCACAGGTTTCGGATCTTCTTGCCGCCCGACGCCGTGTCCAGCACCGCCATCAGGTCATCGCCGTGGTTCACCAGCACCGACCTGGTACGGCTCACCCCGTACGCCTTGTCCGTCAGCTTGAACGACTGCCGGTCCTTGCCGTACTTCGTACCGACGAGCTTGGAGGAGGCGCGCGGCCGGAAGCGGGCGCCGACCACCGTCGGCACGTTGTGCGCCTCGGGCGAGAGCGTCCAGTAGCGGTAGGAGCTCTTCTCGTACGAGTGGAAGCCGCCGTCCACCAGGATGTCGCGCCCCTGCGCGTAGTACGTGACGCCCAGGTGGTCCTCGTGGCCGTGGAACTTCAGCCCCGGCCCGAACCGGATCGAGTAGTACGCCGAGTCCTGCTTGCCCCAGGCCGTGCGGCCGAAGACGTAACCGGCCCGGTACGCCTTGACCTCCTGCTTCGGCGTGCCCGTGTCCATCTTGGGCTCGGTTTCGGCGGTGCCGTCGCCGATGGGCACCATGTAGCCGTTCGGCATGGTCGCGTGGGCGACGAAGTCCTTCAGCGCATCGGTCCGCTTGGCGATCTCGCCGGGCACCTTCCTGCCGCACGCCTTCATGTTGGTCATCGCGACCTGCAGCCGGTCGTACACGTACACGGCGTAGCGGGGCGCCTGCTCCATGAGCGCGCCCTGCGAGTCGACGTCGAGCTTCACCGTGCCGGTCAGGCGGCGGGAGGCCAGGTTCGCCCAGTCCTTGCGGCCGTAGCGGCAGCCGATGCCCATGAGCGCGATGTCCTGGTCGATGCCGTGGTTGTGGCCCTTCTTGTAGAGCCGGGAGTCCGACAGGAGCTTGGCGTGCTCGGCCAGGCTGTCCTTGAGCCAGCTCTCCTTGACGTGCATGCTCAGGCACAGCAGCGGCTGCGTGCGCAGCGAGACCGGGTGGTCCTTCCACACGTACGGCTTCGTGCCGCGCGCGCCGTGCCTGTTGTTCGCGACCCAGTCCTTGGTGATCTCGGTGGCACGGTCCAGGTAGCGGCGCTCTCCGCTGTTCTCGTACGCGACGACCAGCGTGCCCATCCAGCGCAGCGACTGGAACACGAACTCCCACGACCGGTTCTTGTACGGGCTCGCGCCCCAGTTGATCTTCTTGCCCAGCTTGTACGCGGGCAGCCCCACCAGCGAGATCTCGCCCTTCATGACGTCGTCGGCGGTCGGCGTGCCGGGCAGCCAGTCGCCCTGGCACTCCGTGGTGCGGGTCACCTTGTCGGCATGCGCGGGGCTCGCTAACCCGCCGAGTGCCAGCATGAGAGCAAGAGGTATCGCAAGCTGGCGCACGCCAGTTCCTTTCGGGACAAAAAAGTGAAGGCGGAACATGCTGTCCGAATCGCGATCAACCGGTCAAGTTGTGTGTCGGATTCGTTAGACGCCCGATGCCCGAACGAGGTGGCGACATGCGGGTGTCCCGGATGGCGGAGACCGTACAGGTCGGGACATGCTTGTCCCGTGACATTCGACGACCTCGTGATCCCGGACACGCCCGCCTGCCGTGGCGCTCTTGAAGTGGCCACCCGCTACCACACGCCCTCGCTGCTCAACCACTCGATCCGCGCCTACCTGTGGGCGGCCGCGTACGCGCGCGACCACGGCATCGCGTTCGACGCGGAGCTGCTGTACGTGTCGGCCATGCTGCACGACATGGGGCTGGTCGCCGAATTCGACAGCCACAACGTGCCCTTCGAGGAGTCCGGCGGGGACGTGGCGTGGGTCTTCTGCGCCGGTGCCGGTTGGTCGCCCGAGCGGCGGGTACGCGCCCGCGAGGTGATCATCCGGCACATGTGGGACGAGGTGCCGGTCGAGGAGGACCCGGAGGGCCACCTGCTGGAGCTCTCGACCGGCATGGACATCTCGGGCCGCCGGACGGACGAGATCCCCGAGGGGATACGGCGGGAGGTCCTCGAGCGCTACCCGCGGCTGGAGATCGCCAAGGAGTTCAGCGCGTGCGTCTCCGAGCAGGGCGCGCGCAAGCCGTCGAGCCTCGCCGGTCAGTTCGTACGCGATGGCATTGTGGACCGCATCGCCCGCAACCCGCTGGACGCCTAACCCTCGGCCGGCTTGGGACCGGTGCTCTCGGCGACCTCGAACGTCCACAGCTCCGAGCCGGTCGCCGCGGGCCCCTGTCCGTGCCCGTGCCCGTGGCCCTGCCCCTGGGCGGCCTGCGC
Organism: Nonomuraea sp. B19D2; assembly: GCF_040137845.1. NCBI lineage: Bacteria > Bacillati > Actinomycetota > Actinomycetes > Streptosporangiales > Streptosporangiaceae > Nonomuraea > Nonomuraea sp. B19D2. The sequence continues at coordinate 232,040 of NZ_JBEFAK010000011.1, forward strand.
CGCCTGGGCGTGCCCGCGCTGGAACGCCTCACCCTGCTGCCACTTCTGGAAGTCCTCCTCGCTGCGCCAACGCGTGTAGACGAGGTACCGTTCCGTGCCCTCCACCGGCCTGAGCAGCTCGAACCACTCGAACCCGTCGGCCGACTCCACCATCCCCGCGCGGTTGGAGAAGCGGCGCTCGAGCTCCTGGCGCATCTCGGCGGGCACGTTCAGCACGTTGATCTTCACGACGGACAACGGGGAACCCCTCTCTCGTCAGCGCACCGCCCGGTGCGGGGCTGGTGACGGCTCCAGGCTAACGCGGGCCACCGCCGGCACATGATCCCGGTCCAGCGCGTCGCGCATGTGCGGCAGCGCCACCGTGGACAGGTGCCGGCTGAGCTCGCTGATGGGGGCGGACTCGTCGGCGACCACGCGTAGCCGCACTTCGGGACGGGTAGGCGAGCCCACCAGGTCGGCGGCGGCGCGGAACACGACCGGGCTGGACTCGACGTCGGCGGCGACCGCGTGCGCCATCCCGGGCGCCGACACCTCGGTGGTGCCGGTCGGCGACCTCTCCAGCCGTACCGCGCCGTGCGTGATCTCCCTGCGCCCCTGCACGAACAGCCACCGCAGCGCCAGGAGCGCCACCGCGACCGACACGAGCGCCACGAGCCACCAGATGGCCGGGCTGTTACGCGTGAAGAACCCCCACACGCCGTCGTCCACGATCGGCGTGCGCGCCGTTCCCCAGACGCCCAGCCCGCGGGCCAGCGCGAGCCCGCCCAGGACGGCCAGCGCCAGCCCGACCAGTGCCAGTCCCCACCGGTTGCCGCGGCTGGTCTTCCTGTTCACTTGCGCTCCTTGACGTTCACGGCCACCCGGTACGGCTCCACGGGGTCCAGCCCGGCCAGCCTGGTGAGCACCGCAGTGCGTACCTCCTGGGCGAACCTCTCCTGGTCCCACCCGGACGTGGCCGGCGTGACGGCGACCGTGCGGCCGCGGATCGTGGCGCGGGCCGAGTGCACGCCCGGCACCTCCTCGGCCGCGTGCGCCAGGGCCCTGCTGACGGTCTTGGGGCGCAGGCCGATGATCACGTCGGGGTCGCCGCTCCGTACGGGCATCATGCTCGGCCGCCCCGGGATCAGGGCGGTGACCAGCAGCGCCAGCCCGAGCAGCGCCACGACCGCCGAGGCCAGCAGGAACAGCGGGTTCGACCACAGCGTGCCGGACGCCCAGCCGAGCATCCGGTCGTACGGCACCCAGCGCAGCGGGCGGCCGACCAGCGCGGAGATCGTCTCGGCGGCCACGAGGAAGCTCAGGAGCGTCAGCAGGACGGCCACCACGATGGCCGGAACCCTCCGGTACGGCCGGAACGCCCGCACGACCGCCCGGTCGGCGGCCCTGTCGCGCGTCGCCCTCCGCGTGCCCCTGCCCTCGGCAGACCCGCTTTCGGCAGGCCCGGTCATGGCGACTCCCCATCGAGGTCGGTCATGGCAACTCCCCACCGAGGTCGGTCATGGTCACGTCCAGGCGGGTGACGTTCAGGCCGGTTTGGGCGGCGATGCGGCCGATCACGTGCTCCCTGAGCCGCGCCGCCACGGCGCGCAGCGGCGACGGGTAGGCGACGCTCACGTTCAGCCAGACCACGGCCTGCTCGCCCCGTACCTCGGCGCCCGACGTACGCGTCCACGGCAGCCCCCCGAGATGCGCCACCCGCACCTCCGGGACCTCCACGGCGGCGCAGCAAGCGATCTTGGCGACCACCCGGCCGGTGACCTCGGTGCGCCCGCGCAGCTCCGGCGGTGGTTGGGGCGCCGGGCGCTGCGCGGGCACAGTCACGGTGCCGGCGCCGGTGGCAGTGGTCATCTCCGCCTCGACAGGTCCAGCTGGCCGGTCTCGGCGATCCGGCCGACCAGGAAGCCGACCGCGCCGAGCACGAGCACGAGCAGGAACGCGAAGAGCCCACCGAACGCCGCGACGAGCCCGAGAACGATGCCGACGGCCATGCCGATCACCGGCATCCACTGGTTGTTCATGATCCCTCCACGACGTCGTCGATGCGCACGTTCACCCGGCGGTCTCCGGCCAGGTCCGTCACCGCCCGCCGCACTTCGTCAGCCGTCTCCGGGAGCGGGCGCTCCATCGTGGCGACGATGGCGATCTCGACCGCGCGGTCGTTCACGGAGACGCCCATGAGCCGGTCGCCCGGCAGGTACGTGGCCACTGTCCCGAACGGGCCGCCGGAGAGCCCGGCCACGCCCTGGCACGAACGCGCCCGCTCGGCGATCGCCCGCGGCTCGTCCGCGCCACCGCTCGCGGTGCCCGTCCCGGCGTCGGCCCCCGGGGCCGGGCCGGTCTCCGTCATAGGACCCGCGGCTCCGTCTCGGTGTCCGTCCTTTGCTGCCCGCCGCGGGTCATGCCGGTCTCCCGCTCGCGGGTCATGCCGGTCTCCCGCTCACGGTCCTGCTCGGGCAGATGGACGTCGTCGATCCTGATGTTGACCTCGGTCACCTCGAGCCCGCACATCCGCTCGATGCCGTTGATGACGTTCTTCCGTACCGCGCCCGCCAGATCGGGGATCGCCGTCCCGTACTCGGCCACCAGGTCGAGGTCGATGGCGGCCTGCCGCTCGCCCACCTCGACCGACACGCCCTGCGAGACGCTCTCCTCGACGCCGACCATGCCGCGCATGCTGCCCAGCGCGCGCGCCGCGCCTCCGCCCATGGCGTAGACACCGGATACCTCGCGAGCGGCCAGTCCGGCGATCTTGGCAACGACACCGTCGGCGATGGTGGTGGTGCCCTTGTCGGTCACCAGCGCGCTCGCAGGGCCGCCCTCGTACGTCCTGGCCCTCGGTACGGTCGCGGCCTGACCGGCTTCGGTGCTCCGGTTAGACATTGTGTCTGACACGACCGTCACCCCCCTGTTTGTCCTCCCTAGTAGAGACTGATAACCGCCATGGACACGGCTGATACCCAACAAAACGGACTTTGGGGGCATTTATCGACAATTCCTGACTCGTTCGAGGTCGGACGTGGCACGAGGGCGGCGTGCGCTGGGCGGAGCCCCGCGGTGGCGGCGATAGCCTTGTCGGGTGCGTATAGCGAGGTTCTCCATAGGCGAAGGCGTGTCGTTCGGCGTGGTCGAGGGCGGTCCGGGCGAGGAGTTCGTCTCCACGGTCGCCGGCCACCCGTTCGGTCAGGTGCAGTTCACCGGCGAGCGGTTTCCGCTGTCCCAGGTGAAGCTGCTGGCCCCGATGCTGCCGAGCAAGGTGATCGCCATCGGCAGAAACTACGCCGAGCACGCGGCTGAGCTGGGCAACGAGGTCCCCGAAGAGCCGCTCATCTTCATGAAGCCGTCGACGTCGGTGATCGGCCACGGTGAGAACATCGCGTACCCCACGACGCTGTCCGACCGCGTCGACTACGAGGGCGAGCTGGCCGTGGTGATCGGCAGGCTGTGCCGAGAGGTGCCGGTCGAGCGGGTCAAGGACGTCATCTTCGGCTACACCTGCGCCAACGACGTCACCGCCCGCGACCTGCAGAAGAAGGACGTGCAGTTCACCCGGGCCAAGGGGTTCGACACGTTCTGCCCGCTCGGGCCGTGGATCCAGACCGACCTCGACGCTAGCGATCTGGCCCTGACGACCACGGTCAACGGCGAGATCCGGCAGAGCGGGCGCACGAGCCAGCTCATCAACGACATCCCCGCGCTGGTGGCCTACGTCAGTGCGGTCATGACCCTGATCCCCGGCGACGTCATCCTGACCGGCACCCCGGCGGGTGTCGGCCCCCTCCAGGTCGGCGACGAGGTCAGCGTCGGCATCGAAGGCATCGGCACACTCACGAACAAGGTGGTCTCCCGTGACTGAAGTACGGGTGCGGTTCGCCCCGTCCCCAACCGGCATGTTTCATGTGGGCGGCGCCCGTACGGCGCTGTTCAACTGGGCGCTGGCCGAGCAGTCCGGCGGCCGCTTCGTGCTGCGCATCGAAGACACCGACGTGTCGCGTAACCGTCCGGAGTGGACGGAAGGCATCATCTCCGCGCTCGACTGGATCGGCATCCACGGCGGCAACCCGGCGTTCGAGGGGCCCTACTTCCAGTCGGCGTACGAGGCGCAGCACCGCGAGGCGGTGGCGAAGCTGCTGGCCGACGGCCGGGCCTACTACTGCGACTGCACGCGCGACTTGCTGGTGGCCCGCACCGGCTCCGAGCACAGGGGCTATGACGGCTACTGCCGCGACCGCGGCCTGACCGAGGGCGCGGTCCGGTTCCGCACGCCCGACGAGGGCGTCACGGTCGTGGAAGACCTCGTCCGCGGCAACGTGGAGTTCCCCAACGAGGCGCAGGAGGACTTCGTCATCGCCCGCACCGACGGCTCGCCGCTCTACGTGCTGGCCAACGCGGTCGACGACATCACCCAGAACATCACCCACGTCGTCCGTGGCGAGGAGCACCTGGGCAACGCGGCCAAGCAGATGCTGCTGTGGCCCGCGCTGGGCGCCACGCCGCCGGTCTGGGCGCACCTGCCGGTGATCGTCAACGAGCAGCGGAAGAAGTTGTCCAAGCGCCGCGACAAGGTGGCCCTGGAGGACTACCGCGCGGAGGGCTACCTCGCGGAGGCCATGGTCAACTACCTGATGCTGCTCGGCTGGGGCCCGGGCGAGGACCGCGAGATCATGCCGTGGTCGGAGATGGCGCCGCTGTTCAAGCTGGAGGACGTCAACTCCGCCAGCGCGTTCTTCGACGAGAAGAAGCTGCGCGCGTTCAACGGCGAGTACATCCGGGCGCTGCCGCTGGAGACGTTCGAGGAGCGCTGCGCGTCCTACCTCGACGGTTCCTGGGACCGTGAGCTGTTCAGCAAGGTCGCGGCGCTGGCGCAGACCCGCATCTCCGTGTTGTCGGAGATCCGGCAGAACGTCGACTTCCTCTTCCTCGAGGAGCCGGTCTTCGACCAGGCGTCCTGGGACAAGGCGATGAAGAACTCCCCGGTGGAGATCCTCACCGACTACCTGGCCCGGCTTGCCACGGTGAGCTGGGACCCCGAGTCGCTCAAGGAGGCGCTGGAGGCGGTCGGCACGGCCTACGGGCTCAAGCTCGGCAAGGCCCAGGCGCCGGTGCGCGTGGCGATCACCGGCCGGACGGTGGGCCTGCCGCTGTTCGAGTCGATCGAGGTGCTCGGCCGCGAGCGCGCCGAGGAACGCCTGCGCGCCGCCCTGGCCCGCCTTCAGGGCTGACCCCGACGGCCCGATGCCCGGCGGCCCGGCGCCTGGCGGCCCGGCGGTGGGTCGCCTGGCGTGCCCTGCTTTCGGCCGCTTTGGGCATGCTTCCCGCGCCCCTCGATCCTTCTTTCAAAGGACCTCCGCCGAAGTGCGGTGGATGGAGGGGCGCGGGCAAAGCGCGGAAGGCCCGGCGAGGCGGACTCAGTCGAGGCCGCGGCGGGCGAGCAGCGGCTGGATGCTGGGCTCGCGCCCGCGGAAGTTGCGGAAGGCGGTCAGCGGGTCGAGGCTGCCACCGCGGGAGAGCAGCTCGCGGCGGAAGTGGTCGCCGTTGGCCCTGGTGAGCCCGCCGTTCTCCTTGAACCACTCCACGCTCTCGGCGTCGAGCACCTCGCTCCAGATGTAGGAGTAGTAGCCGGCGCTGTAGCCGCCGGAGAAGATGTGCGCGAAGTAGTTGGTCCGGTAGCGCGGCCTGACCTGTGCGACGGCGATCTGGGCGGCTTCCAGGGCCGCCGACTCGAACGCCTCGGGGTCGGCCACCGTCTCGCCGGGCGCCAGCTTGTGCCAGGCCCAGTCGAGCAGCGTGGCGGCCAGGTATTCGACGGTCTTGAAGCCCTGGTTGAACTTCTCCGCCGCCTTCAGCTTCTCCACCAGCTCGGCCGGCATCGGCTCGCCGCTCTCGTGGTGCTTGGCGTAGTTGGCCAGCACCTCGGGCCAGGTCGCCCACATCTCGTTGACCTGCGACGGGTACTCGACGAAGTCGCGCGGCACGCTGGTGCCCGACACCCGCGGGAACCGTACCTGCGAGAAGAGCCCGTGCAGCGCGTGGCCGAACTCGTGGAAGGCGGTGTTCACCTCGTCGTACGTCAGCAGCGTCGGCCCGGAGACGGGCTTGGTGACGTTGAGGTTGTTCATCACCACGGGCGCAAGCCCGAACAGGAACGACTGGCCCACCAGGTTGTTCATCCACGCCCCGCCGCGCTTGGTCGCCCTCGCGTACGGGTCGAGCACGAACAGCCCCAGCCGGCTCCGGTCCTCGTTGAACACCTCGAACACCGTCACGTCGGGGTGGTATCCGCCGAGGTCGGGGCGCTCGGCGAAGGTGACGCCGTACAGCTTCCCGGCCGCGAAGAAGATGCCGTCACGGTAGACCCGGTTGAGCTCGAAGTACGGCCGCATGGCGTCCGCGTCGAAGTCGTAGCGGGCCTGGCGCACCTTCTCGGAGTAGTACGACCAGTCCCATGGCTCGATCTCGAACCCGGCCTGCGCCGTCAGCTCCTCGGCCTCCTTCCGCGCGTTGCGCACGGCGGGGCCGACGAGCTGGCCCAGCATCTCCTCGACCGCCTCGACGGTCTTGGCGGTCTGGTCGGCCACCACGTACGCGGCGTGGCTGGGGAAGCCCAGCAGCGCCGCCCGCTCGGCCCGCAGCGCCGCAACCCTGGCCGCCAGCTCGAAGTTGCCCGGCGCCCGGCCCACGCTCAGCTCATAGAGCCTGCGGCGCACGTCGCGGTCGGTGAGCAGGGCCAGGCCCGGCTGGTCGGTGAAGTTGAGCAGCGGCAGGACGTATTTGCCGTCCTCGAGCAGCGACTCGATCTTGGCCTGGTCGAAGCCGTCGAGCTCCTTGGGGTCCTCGACGACCAGCGCCGACTCCGTCGAAGCCTTCAGCAGGCTCTGCGCGAACTCCGTCGAGAGCTTCGACAACTCCTCGTTGATCCCCCGCAGCCGGTCCTGCTCCGGCTCCGACAGGTCGGCCCCCGCCCTGATGAAGTCGTCCCGGTACTTCTCCAGCAGCCAGGACTCCTCGGCGTCCTCGGTCGTCACCTGCTTGATCCGCGCCCACAGCGCCCGGTTGAGCCGGATGGCGTCCATGTGGCGGGTCAGCTGGGGAGAGATCTCCTTCTCGATCTCCATGATGCCGTCGCTGGTGTTGGAGGCGGCGATGCTGAAGAAGACCGTGGCCGTGCGGTCGAGAATCCGTCCTGACCGCTCGAGCGCGGCGATCGTGTTGTCGAAGGTCGGCGGCTCGGAGTTGCCTGCGATCGCGTCGACCTCCGCCAGTTGCTCCGCCATGCCGCGCTCGAACGCGGGCAGGTAGTGCTCCTCGCGGATGTCCGCGAAGGGCGGCAGCTCGTACGGCAGGGTGCTGGGGGCGAAGAACGGGTTACCGGCCAACGGTGGGGCTCCTCCACGTGGTGTTTTGTCCCCTTCAGCTTGGCACGATCAGGCCCCTGCTGTGAGCCGCCGAGTAATCGTTTTGGTCTTAGCCCCAGAGCTGGGCTATTCTTTCGGACGTCGCCAAGAGCGCGCCTCGAGAGGGGCCGCCAGCGGTGGGGTATGGTGTAATTGGCAGCACGACTGATTCTGGTTCAGTTAGTCTAGGTTCGAGTCCTGGTACCCCAGCACTTCTTATTTCGCCAGTCTGTGCAGGATTTCGGTAATCTCCCGGTACTTTTTCGCCGTCGGCGCATGGGATGCCTCCACCGAGAAGATCTTGAACTGGTTGTCCGGCGTAGCCGCGTTCGCTTCCTTGATCATCCGGTCCTGCAGCGCGAGCGGGATCGTCCTGTCTCGCGTGTGCCTGATGTAGACGCGCGGCACTCGTCCCCACGCCTCCTTGCGCCCCCGAGCGTCGGCGCTTCCCACCAGGAGACTCTCATGGCCCGGGTGCCCGGGACACCCTTCTCGCCGTGCTCGCGGGCGTGGCGCTGCCGCTGGTCATCGCCGGTTGGTACGTCTCCGGCGAGCACGACAAGCGCCGCCGACTGGTCGAGCGGCTGCGTACCACCATGGCGGAGAACGCCGATCTCCACGCCAGGCTCCTCGACCAGGCCAGGCGGGCAGGGGTGCTCGACGAGCGGCACCGCGTGGCGGGTGAGATCCACGACACGGTGGCGCAGGACCTCGTCGCCCTGATCGGCCAGCTCAACGCCGCCGACCGCGCCTGCGCGGCCCCCGCGCGCCGCCGCCACCTCGACCAGGCCGCCGAGCTGGCCCGCCGGAGCCTGTCCGAGGCTCGCAGATCCGTACGCGCCCTGCGCCCCGAGCCGCTGGAGAGCGCGAGACTCCCGGAGGCGATCACCGGCATGGCCGAGTCGTGGTCGCGGGCGGCCGGCGTGGACCTGATGCTCGAGATCACCGGCACCCCGGTCGCCCTGGCCGCCGACGTGGAGGCCACCCTGTTCCGCGTGGCCCAGGAGGCTCTGGCCAATGTCGCCAAGCACGCCAGAGCCACCAGGACGGGCCTCACGCTGTCCTACACGGACGAAACGGTCCTCCTTGACGTTCGCGACGACGGGACCGGCTTCGCCCCGCAGAAGCCCGCTGACGGCTTCGGCCTGGACGGGATGCGGCAACGCGTCCGCGGCGTCGGCGGCACGCTCGACATCGAGTCCGAGCCGGGCCAGGGCACGGCCGTGGCCGCCGCCGTCCCCGCCATCCCCGCCATCCCCGCCATCCCCGCCGGAGGCTCCCGTGAGAGTGCCGATGCCGTCCCCCGCCGGAGGCTCCCGTGAGAGCGCCGATGGTGTCCCCACCGAAGATGCGCGCTTCACCCGGTCGGCCGGGTGTGGACGTGCGGCAGTGCGGGTAGAGTCCGCCCGGCTTATGGATGTCTTTCGTGTTCGCGCGGGCAGCTTCCCGCGCTTCGTTGCCCCGTTCATCGCCCCGCTCGTCCTCTTCTTCGCCGTATGCCTCCTCCTCGGCGCCATCCTGACCGGCAGCACCCTGCTCGGCATGGTCATCGGCGCCCTGGCCGGCGCCGTTCTCCTGGCCGTGCTGGCGGTCAAGCACCGCCGCCTGACCATCGGAACCGTGGTCCGGTTCTCGGAGGACGGCGTGGAGCTGACCGACTCGTACGGCTTCCGCGTCCACCTCCGTTGGCCCGACATCACCAGGATCGACATCGTGGACACCCAGCTGGCCGACCCGAGAGTCATGGGCCGCCTGGGTGGCATGCGGGTGCGGGCGCAGGCGCTGCGCTCCGCGGGGCTCATCGGGTGGGGCGAGCGGACGGTGCCGCCCCGCATACCCGGCTGGATGCGGGACCGGCTGGCCCGCGTCCCCGTGGACCCCGTGACCGGTCGCCCGGAGGTGGCGATCCCGCTGGGGGAGGTCGATCCGCTGTGGGAACGAGGGCCGATGGGGGACTGGGTTCGGCGCCGCAGGCCCGATCTGATGGGCTCATAAGCGGTTTGGTGTGGTCTCCGGGGTGCGGTAGAGTTACCTGCGTTGCCGGGGAGGCCCGGCATCACCAGCTTGTGGACAGGGTCCCGTCGTCTAGTGGCCCAGGACGCCGCCCTCTCAAGGCGGTAGCGCCGGTTCGAATCCGGTCGGGACTACCACTTGTCACAAGCCCTGCGAAGGTCCCGTCGTCTAGTGGCCCAGGACGCCGCCCTCTCAAGGCGGTAGCGCCGGTTCGAATCCGGTCGGGACTACGTCTACCACACCCGCTCTGGAGCGCACAGCTCCGGAGCGTTTTGTTTTTCCGGCCGTTGAAGGCTCCGGGAAGGTTCCGGGAAGGCTCCGGACGGAAAAGGCCCCCGCCGCGAACGGCGAGGGCCTCCGAGAAGCGGCGGCTCACATGGAACGGGCCTTGAAGAGCGCGCGCCGGGCCGCCTTGGCGACCTGCTTGTCCGGGTGGACCTGGGAGATCAGGTCCAGCAGTTCCTCCACGTGGGCGTGCGGGATCCGCCAGACCACCTCGAGCAGGCTGTTGACCATCTCAGGTCCGATGTCCCGCAGGCTGCTCACGAACTCCGACCGTCCAAGACCGGCAGAGATCGTCCACATGTCCAGAATCAGCCAGTGTGTGTCGTCCTGCGTGGGCTCAGGCGCCCCCTCGATCTCCAGCTGGCTCAGATGCGTGGCGGCGTAGGGCCGCAGCGAGGGTTGTTTGAGCGCCGCCTGCCAGGCCGGGATGGCGGCCTCGCCCAGCGTGCCGACCACGCTGGCCGCCTGCACCCTGATCAGCGCGTCGCTCTCGTCCTCGGCCGCCGCCTCCAGCAGCTCCTCAGCGGCCTTGCCGGGCTCCCGCAGCCGCATCCAGGCCGCGAACTCCGCGTCGGCCTCGTCCTCCGGCAGCTCGGCGCTGAGCGCCAGCAGCTCGTGGGCGCTCATGGACTCGATCGCGGGCCGCGCGTCCACCTCGATGTCGGCGTCGTCCACCAGGTGGACGACGCCCTCGGTGCCGAGCGGCGTGAGGCGGACGGTGTCGCCGTCGCGCTCGACCATGCCGTAGCCGATCAGCCAGTCGATCGCGGGCGTCAGCGGGTCGCCCGCCGCCTCCCACGCGTCCGCCCCCAGCTCGTCGAGGTCGGCGGCGGCCTCGGCCAGGTCCTGTGCCAGCTCGTCCAGCTCGCGCGAGCCGCCCGCCAGCAGCAGGCGGACCAGCAGACCCCGGGTCAGGCCCGCCAGCGCCATCGTGAGGTCTTCGTCGTCCAGCTCAGGGTCGCCGTAGTCGACCGAGTGGAGACCCAGCATCCAGGCGTCGAGCACGTCCTCGTCGTCGTCGAACGGCCACTCCGACGTGTCGTCCTGCACCGCGACCGTGTTGCCCTCGCCGGGCTGGAGGAACTCCAGGTCCACGGCCAGGTTCCAGATGTTCCAGAGCTGCGGGACCGCCTCGGCGACCGGGCCGTCGGTCTCGGGCCTGGGCAGCCCGGTGGCCGCCAGCGCCTCCTCCACCTCGGCGTCGGTGAGCAGCGTTTCCTCGCCCACCCGGCGGCCGGAGCCGACCCACAGGGCGAGGTCGCGGGCCTTGGTGACCAGCGGCGCCTGCCGGGCCGCCTCTGCCAGCTCCGCGTCGGGCCGCAACCGGATCGTGGCGAGATCGGCGAGCTCGTCCGCGAACGGCTCGAAATCGCCAAGGTCGCCGACCTCGTCCTCCTCGTCGTCGTCGCCCTCGGTGTCGTCGAGCAGCTCTTCCATGAGGTCGACGAACTCGTCCTCGACGTCGTCCAGCTCCGCCTGCAGATCGGCGAGGGAGTCAGAGCCCTTGGCCAGCCTGCCGGTCTGGGAGAGGAACGTGAGGTACGCGTCCACGGCCGGGAGCATCCCGTCGGCGGCGGCGTCGGGATCCTCCACGACCTTGGGCATGCGATCGAGCAGCAGGTTACGCAGGTCGGCGCGCTTCCAGGTGCCGAGGTCCTGCGAGAAGGCGAGACGGTGCCAGAGTGCTGCAGGCCCCACGAGCTCGGGGTCGCTTCCGGGCGCGTTCGCACGCGCCCACATGATGAACTCTTCGAGCAGGGGTCGCAGCTCAGTGGCGGCTACCTCGATGCGATCTGTCACGCACTCAGGCTAGTGCGCCCACGACGCACTCGGCTCCCCAAATACCTGCTTTCGCCGATCATGACGTGCGACGCATTGCCTCCGTTATACGTTCGGCGGCTGCCATGACGGGCACCGCGTGGAGCCGTCCGGGGGCCCTCGTGAGCCGTTCGATGGGGCCGGAGACCGACACGGCCGCGATCACCTTGCCGCCGCTGCCCCTGATGGGGGCCGACACGCTGGCCACCCCCTGCTCGCGCTCGCCGACGCTGTGGGCCCAGCCGCGGCGGCGTACGGAGGCGAGGGTGGCGGCGCTGAACTTGGCGCCGCGCAGGCCCCGGTGCAGCCGGTCCGGCTCCTCCCAGGCCAGCAGTATCTGCGCGGCCGAGCCCGCCGTCATGGGCAGCGCGGAGCCGACCGGCACGGTGTCCCGCAGGCCGCTGGCGCGTTCGGCGGCCGCCACGCAGACGCGCTCGTCGCCCTGGCGGCGGTAAAGTTGCGCGCTCTCCCCGGTGAGATCCCTCAGCTGCATCAGTACGGGTGCGGCCACCGCCAGCAGTCGGTCCTCGCCGGCCGCGGTGGACAACTCGGAAAGCCGGGGACCAAGTACGAATCTGCCCTGTGTGTCACGACTCACAATGCGGTGGTGCTCAAGTGCGACGGCCAGCCGGTGGGCCGTGGGGCGGGCCAGACCGGTGGCCTGGACGAGCTGCGCCAGTGAAGCGGGTCCCGCTTCTAGGGCATTGAGTACAAGAACTGCCTTGTCGAGTACTCCGACTCCGCTAGAGTTGTCCATACACCGATACTGCCGTCTCGACATATGAGAAAGCAAGTCGGAGGCAAACTCCACGCGAGGGGAGATTGGGACCCCAAGCGAGCGGTGCGACGGTGCATCGCTAACAAACGGGAGGAAGAATCATGGGCCGCACACTGGCCGAGAAGGTCTGGGAGCAACACGTAGTCCGGCGCGCCGAGGGCGAACCGGACCTGCTCTACATCGACCTGCACCTCATTCACGAGGTGACCAGCCCGCAGGCGTTCGACGGGCTCCGTCTCGCCGGCCGGAAGGTGCGGCGGCCCGACCTCACGATCGCCACCGAGGACCACAACGTGCCGACCGTGCTCGGCCCGATCTCTGACCCGGTGTCCAAGACGCAGGTCGAGACGCTGCGCAAGAACGCCGCCGAGTTCGGCATCAGGCTCCATCCGATGGGCGACGCCGGCCAGGGCGTGGTGCACATCATCGGCCCGCAGTTCGGGCTGACGCAGCCGGGCATGACGATCGTGTGTGGCGACTCTCACACCTCGACGCATGGCGCGTTCGGCGGCATCGCGTTCGGCATCGGCACCTCCGAGGTCGAGCACGTGCTCGCCACGCAGACGCTGCCCGCGTACCGGCCGAAGACGATGGCCATCGAGGTCTCCGGCGAACTGCCCACCGGCGTCACGGCCAAGGACCTGATTCTGGCCATCATCGCCAAGATCGGCACGGGTGGCGGCCAGGGCTACATCGTCGAGTACCGCGGCGAGGCCGTACGCAAGCTCTCCATGGAGGGCCGGATGACGGTCTGCAACATGTCGATCGAGGCGGGCGCCCGCGCCGGCATGATCGCGCCGGACGAGACCACGTTCGAGTACCTCAAAGGCCGCCCGCACGCGCCCGAGGGCGAGGCGTGGGACCAGGCCGTCGAATACTGGAAGTCGCTGCGCACCGACGACGACGCCGTGTTCGACAAGGTCGTGGAGATCGACGCCTCGACGCTGACCCCGTACGTCACGTGGGGCACCAACCCCGGGCAGGGCCTGCCGCTGGGCGAGTCCGTCCCGGCACCGGAGAGCTTCTCCGACCCGGTCGCCCGCTCGGCCGCCGAGCGGGCGCTCGAGTACATGGGCCTGACCGCCGGCACGCCGCTGCGCGAGATCGAGGTCGACACGGTGTTCGTCGGCTCGTGCACCAACGGCCGCATCGAGGACCTGCGCTCGGCCGCCGAGATCCTGCGCGGCCGCCAGGTGAAGACCCGCACGCTGATCGTGCCCGGTTCGATGCTGGTCAAGCTGCAGGCCGAGCAGGAGGGCCTGCACGAGGTGTTCAAGGCCGCCGGCGCCGAGTGGCGTGAGGCCGGCTGCTCTATGTGCCTGGGCATGAACCCCGACACGCTCAAGCCCGGCGAGCGCAGCGCCTCCACCTCCAACCGCAACTTCGAGGGCCGCCAGGGCAAGGGTGGCCGTACCCACCTGGTGTCGCCGCAGGTCGCCGCCGCGACCGCCGTCACCGGCCGCCTCACTGCGCCCGCCGACCTGTAAGGAGACCTCACCGATGGAAGCATTCACCACCCACACCGGTACGGCGGTGCCGCTGCGCCGCAGCAACGTCGACACCGACCAGATCATCCCGGCCGTCTGGCTCAAGCAGGTCAGCCGCACCGGCTTCGAGAAGGGCCTGTTCGCGGCCTGGCGCGAGGACCCCACGTTCGTGCTGAACGACCCGGCCTACGAGGGCGGCTCGATCCTCGTCTCCGGCCCCGACTTCGGCACCGGCTCCTCGCGCGAGCACGCGGTCTGGGCGCTGCAGCAGTACGGGTTCCGCGTCGTGATCGCCGCCCGCTTCGGCGACATCTTCCGCAACAACTCCACGAAGATGGGCCTGCTGCCGGTCGTCCTGCCCGGCGACAAGGTCGAGGCCCTGCAGACGGCCGTGGAGGCGGACCCGAAGCTGGAGGTCACCGTCGACCTGGTGGAACGCCAGGTGCGCTGGGCCGGCGAGGTCGTGCCGTTCGAGATCGACGACTACACCCGCTGGCGGCTCTTGGAGGGCCTTGACGACATCGGGCTGACCCTGCGTCACGCCGACGATGTGGCGGCGTACGAGAATGGTCGGCAGCCATGGCTGCCGACGACCGTCTAGAAGACGACGAACTGGCGCGGCGGTTGCGCGAGGCGCACCGCCGCGTCCGCATGCTCCCCGCCACGGAGAAGGCCCGGCTGGGCCGCCGTTACCTCGCGATCTGCGACCTGGCGAAGCGGGATCCGGAAAGGGCCGCCGCCCGTTTGGACGCCTTTCTGGCCGCTCTCGACACGCCACGTAGTGGCGAAAATACGCTTGGTGATTGAGTTCCCTCGCGATCCAGCCTACTTTCGAGCGCGTAAGGGGTTTCTACGTCGAACTCGTGAGCTGGAACCCCGAGCCGTAACTGGGGGAGCAGGACTTTCATGAACAAGCGAGAACTCGTCGAGGCCATCACGGATCGGGTGGGCGACAGGAAGACGGCCACCGAGGCCGTAAACGCGGTCATCGACGCCGTCCAGAAAGCCGTGGCCAGCGGCGACAAGGTCTCGATCACGGGCTTCGGCGCGTTCGAGATGGTGCACAAGCCCGCCCGCACGGCCAGGAACCCGTCGACCGGCGCGGAAATCAACGTTCCCGAGAGCTGGGGGCCGAAGTTCCGCCCGGGGTCCGACTTCAAGGAACTGGTCAACCAGGGCGGCAAGAAAGCCGGGAAGAAGAAGTAATCCCAGCGAACCAGTACGCCCGGGCCGTCGGCCCGGGCGTTCGCATTTGCCTCGCGCAATCCGCCGAAAGCGCCGCCGGGCCGCCGCTTCGTGCCCGCCCCCGACCGCTACTCCGTGTCGTTCGCCGGCCGCGGCTGAGCGAATGAGTCTGGGACCGGGAAAGTCGAGAGCGTGATGTAGGTGATCTCCCCGCCGGACATCGCGAGGTTGACCCGCTGGCCCGTGCGCAGCAGCCGCAGCGGCCCCGCGTCGAAGGCGGGTGTGCCGAACTCCAGCACGGTCCCGTCGTCCAGGAACACCGTGCCCGAGCGCGTGGCCTCGTCGAAGCTGCGTACCGTTCCCTGCACGCAGATCAGCGTAATTGGTTTGCCCCTCACCCGGCGAGGCCACCAGAATCGCGGATCATGGCACGTGCGGGTGACTTCTGGCGATTCGTGTGGGCGAACGGCGTCACGCAAATGGGCACCCAGGTCACGGTCGTGGCCCTGCCGCTGACGGCGCTCCTCACGCTGGACGCCGGAGCCTTCCAGCTCGGCCTGCTGTCGGCGGCCCAGATGATCGCCTTCCTGCTGATCGGCCTGCCCGCGGGCGTGTGGGTGGACCGGGCACGGCGCCGCCCGATCCTCATCTGGTCCGACGTCGCGCGCGGAGTGGCGCTGCTGTCGATCCCGGTGGCGGCCTGGCTCGGCGTGCTGACGCTGCCCCAGCTCTACGTCGTCGCGCTGGTGCTGGGCGTGGGCACGGTGTTCTTCGACGTCGCCCACCTGAGCTTCCTGCCCGCCATCGTGCCCAAGGAGCGCCTCGAACGCGGCAACGGCCTCCTGGAGGTCACCAGGACCGTCTCGGTGCTCGCCGGACCGGGCGTCGGGGGCTGGATGGCCGCCGCGCTCACCGCGCCGATCGCGCTGCTCGCCGACGCCGTCAGCTACCTCGCCTCCGCGCTCCTGCTGTCGGGCGTGCGGGCTCAGGAGACTCCGCGGCGCGGCGAGCGTGGATTACTGCGGCACGAGGTGGCGGAAGGCGTCAAGTTCGTCGCGGGAGAGCGGGTGCTGCGCAGGATCGCGGTCAGCGGCGCGCTGGTCATGATCGCCAATAGCGTCTGCGCGGTCGGCCTGCCGCTCTACCTGATCAAGCAGCTCGGCGTCGGCTCCGCCCAGTACGGGCTGCTGCTGTCGGCCGCCGCCGTCGGCTCCATCGTCGGCGCCGTGCTGGCGGCCCGCGTCACGGCCCGCTTCGGCACCGGCCGCACCCTGTACGGCTCCGCCGTCCTGGCGACCGTGCTCTACCTGCCCGCCCTGGCGACCGGCCCCGGCTGGCGGCTGCTGATCTTCCCGGTGGCCGGGTCGCTGTACGGCGTGGCCGGCTCGATCTTCGGGATCGCCCAGCTCAGCTACCGCCAGCGCATCACCCCCGACCATCTGCTCGGCCGGGTCAACGCCAGCATGCGCTTCCTCATGTGGGGCGCCTTCCCGTTGGGCGGCCTGGTCGGCGGCGCGCTGGGGGAGTGGTTCGGCGGCTACACGGTCTTCGCCGCGGGCGTGGCCCTGATGGGCCTGGCACACCTGGCGGTGGTGACCTCGCCCGCCATCATGAAGGCGCCCGCTTCCCTCTCATGAGGAGGGCCACAGCTCGGCGACCACCGCGGCCGTGTGCGGGCCGAGGCCCAGCGCGATGGCCGCGCGCAGGTCGTCGGGCGTGTCCACATCCCGCCGTACGGACTCGATCCCCGGCAGGCACAGCTCCTTGGCCCCGACCGCCAGATGCTTGGCCCGCGACTCCCCGCCGAACCTGGGCGTGAACGGCATCCCGGGCCGTACCCCGTAGAAGGTCGTCCCCACGTCGAGCGCGTCCGGCACGAAGGCCTGGTCCAGCTCGGCCGCCGCCGACAGCGCCACTCCCAGCTCGGAGGAGCGCAGGGCAGGCAGGTCCGCCTGGAGCGCCCCCACCGCGTCGCCGGGCGCGACGCGTACGGCGTGGGCGGCCCCTGTCCGTAAGGCGGTGTTCAGCCCGCGGTCCGGATCGGGCACCACCTCGGCCCCCAGCGCGCCCAGCGGCCCCGCGGCGGCGGGATCGGCCGTCACCACGATCACCCGGGCGACCTGCGCGCATGACAGCGCCGCCGCCACGGTGTCGCTGGCCACCGCCACTGCCAGCCGGGTGCGATGCGGTCCCGTCGCCGCGGCCAGCCTTGTCTTCGCCGCGACCAGCGTCTTCACCGGGATCACCAGTGACCAGCGGATGCTCATAGTCTTAAGCATCCCGCCTCGACATCCCACGCGGCCACCCGGGAGACTTGGGGCGCACCCCGTACGTGTTGGAGGAGACCATGAGCCGCCCCACGAGACCGTCGCGTTTCTGGGAAACCCTGGCAGTAGTTATCGTGAAACCGCTGTCCCGGCTCCTGGTCAAGAAGGACTGGCGCAAGGGAGAGCGCATCCCGCGCACCGGCGGCGTGATCATCGCGGCCAACCACCTCTCCTGGACTGATCCCGTCCTGCTGTCCCACTTCCTCTACAACAACGGCCGCTGGCCGGTGATCCTGGCCAAGGCCGCGCTGTTCAAGGTGCCGTTCCTGGGCAGGGCCGTGACGGGGCTGCTCGCGATCCCGGTCTACCGCGCCAGCGCCGAGGCGGCCAAGTCGCTGCAAGTCTCCGCTCAGCGGCTCAAGGACGGCAGCGCGATCCTGTTCTACCCGGAGGGCACGTGCACCCGCGATCCCGGCCTGTGGCCCATGGTGGGCAAGACGGGCGCGGCCCGGCTGGCGCTGGAGAGCGGCGCGCCGGTCATCCCGGTGGCCCACTGGGGCGCGCATGAGCTCCTGCCATATGGGGAGAAGAAGCCCAGGCTGTTCCCGCGCAAGACGTTCCACGTGACGGTGGGGCCGCCGGTGGACCTGTCGAAGTACGAGGGCAAGCCGCTGCATGCGGACGTGTTGCGCGAGGCGACGGCCGACATCATGGCGGCCATCACCGAGCAGCTCGCCGAGCTGCGTGGCGAGCAGGCACCTGAGACTCCCTACGATCCGGCCGGGCGGTGATGGCATGACGAAGGTGGCCGTGTTCGGCACGGGTTCGTGGGGCACCACGTTCGCGATGATCCTCGCGGAGGCGGGCAACGAGGTCACGCTGTGGGGGCGCAGGCAGGAGCTGGTCGAGGCGATCGACCGCGACCACGTCAACCCCGACTACCTGCCGGGCATCGCCCTCCCGGAGAGGCTGCGCGCGACGACCGATCCGGCGCGTGCGCTCGACGGGGCCGAGTTCGTGGTGCTGGCCGTGCCCTCGCAGCAGTTGCGGCCCAACCTGGCCGCATGGCGCGAGCACATCCCGCCGAACGCGGTTCTGGTGAGCCTGATGAAGGGCATCGAGCTGGGCACCACCAAGCGGATGAGCGAGGTGATCCGCGAGGTCGCCGAGGTGCCAGAGGAGCGGGTCGCGGTCATCTCCGGCCCCAACCTGGCCAGGGAGATCGCCGAACGCCAGCCCGCCGCCACGGTCGCCGCCTGCACCGACGAGTCGGTCGCCGCCCGCCTCCAGGCGATCTGCCACCTGCCGCCGTGGTTCCGCCCGTACACCAACCCCGACGTGGTCGGGGTCGAGCTCGGCGGCGCGGTGAAGAACGTGATCGCGCTTGCTGTGGGCGTCTCCGCGGGCATGGGCATGGGCGACAACGTCAGCGCCATGCTCATCACCAGGGGGCTGGCCGAGATCTCCCGCCTGGGCGCGGCGCTGGGGGCCGACCAGCACACGTTCGCGGGGCTCGCCGGGATGGGGGACCTCGTGGCGACCTGTACGTCGCCGCTGTCGCGCAACCGCACCTTCGGCGAGAACCTGGGCAGGGGCATGACCCTCGACGAGGTCGTGGCGGCCACCAAGCAGACCGCGGAGGGCGTGAAGTCCTGCGAGTCCGTGCTGGAGCTGGCCAGGAAGCACGACGTCGAGATGCCGATCACCGAGGTCGTCGTCGGGGTCGTGCACGACGGCATGTCTCCCGCCGAGGCGGGCATGCTGCTCATGTCCCGCTCACCCAAGCCGGAACGCTACGGAATCTGAGCTTACGGTGGGAGAAAGACCTGATTACGGCGTGCTCGGCTCGCTGTGACCAGAACACCCCGGTAGATTCGGAGACCATGAGCAAGCCACGCGTCGCCGTCGTTTTCGGAGGCCGCAATTCTGAGCACGCCGTGTCCCTGATGGGCGCGGGCAGCGTTCTGGATGCGATCGACAGGAGCAAGTACGAGGTCATCCCCGTCGGGATCGCCCAGGACGGCAGGTGGGTGCTGGCAGCTTCCGACCAGCGGTACGCCATCGAGTCGGGCGAGCTGCCCGTCGTCGACACCTCGGGCGCGGCGCTGGCGCTGCCGTCCGGCGGGAGCTCGCTGGTGGCGTACGACGCCGGCAGCATCCCCGTGGAGCTCGGCACCGTGGACGTGGTCTTCCCCGTGATGCACGGGCCGTTCGCCGAGGACGGCACGATCCAGGGGCTGCTGGAGATGGCCGGGGTGCGCTACGTCGGCTCCGGCGTGCTGGCCAGCGCCGTGGGCATGGACAAGGCCTACATGAAGACCGTGATGGCCGCCGCGGGGTTGCCGACCGGCCGCTACGTCGTCGTACGCGACCGTGACTGGCGGCTCGACCGGGGCCGCGTGCTCAAGGAGGCGGAGTCGCTCGGCTGGCCGGTGTTCGTCAAGCCCGCCAGGGCGGGCTCGTCGCAGGGCATCTCCAAGGCCTCCGACATGGCCGAGCTCGAGTCGGCCGTGGAGTTCGCCAGGCAGCACGACCCGAAGGTGCTGATCGAGGCCGCGATCGAGGGCCGCGAGATCGAGTGCGCGGTGCTGGAGTCGCTCGGCGACGAGCCCGCGGCGGCGTCGCTGCCCGGCGAGGTGAAGGTCGAGGGCGGCCAGGAGTTCTTCGACTTCGAGGCGAAGTACTACCCCGACCAGATGTCGCTCACCGTGCCCGCCGACATTCCCGAGGAGACGGTTGCGGAGCTGCGGGCGATGGCCGTGCGCGCGTTCGAGTCGCTCGACTGCGAGGGGCTCGCGCGGGTCGACTTCTTCTACACGCCCGACGGCGAGCTGATCTTCAACGAGATCAACACCATGCCCGGCTTCACGTCGCTGTCGGTGGCGCCGCAGCTCTGGGCCGCCTCGGGCCTGGACTACCCGGCGCTGGTCGACCGGCTCATCCAGCTCGCGCTGTCACGGCCGACGGGACTGCGTTGACGGCTCAGCCGGCTCGCGCTGTCACGGCTGCGTTGACGGCTCAGCGGGGTGGCGTGGAGACCTGGGAGATCGGCTTCGACAGGTCCGCGAGCACCTCGGCGGCCACGTGCTCGCCGCCGACCGTGACCTCCACATAGGCCGTGTCCGTCACCGCGGTGAACAGGGTGGGCCTGTCCGGGTCGGCGAACCAGCCCACCCCGCCGATCTCCTGGAGCTGGTCGGTCGGCGCCATCCTGGCGGGCCTGGGCACGCCGCAGCGCAGCGCGATGGCGGCCTCGCCCCAGACGGCCACGTACGGCGACTCCGGCGTGGACGTGCCACGCCGGTCGCCGTCGAGCGTCTGGGGCAGCAGCGTCGCCAGCTTGTCGCAGGCCGCCACCGCGTCGCCCTGCGGCTTGGGTGGATCGACCTGTACGGTGCCGCCGCAACCGGCGAGTGCGAGGAGAACGAGCAGGACGGCGGCGGCACGCATGCGACGACTACCTTCAGATATGGACGATCGGACACGTAAGAGTACGCGTGATGCCCTCCACTGCCTGAATCTGTGCCACCACGAGCTTGCCCAGCTCGTCGACGTTGTTGGCCTCCGCACGAACGATCACGTCGTAGGGCCCTGTCACGTCTTCAGCCTGGGTGACGCCGGGAATCCCGGAAATCTCCTGAGCCACGGCAGCGGCCTTGCCGACCTCGGTCTGAATAAGGATGTAGGCCTGCACCATCACGTCCTCCCAGGCGATTGGATCACGCCGAAGGGCCACCGTACCCTGTGTGCGTCAGGAGGTGCGTCATCACAGTCGGAGATCTCGGCGAGTTCGGAGTGATAAATCGTATTACCGGACGTCTGCCCCAGGGCGCGGCGGTGATGCTAGGCCCGGGTGACGACGCCGCTGTCATCGGCGCGTCCGACGGCCGTGTCGTGGTCTCAACGGATTTGCTGATCGAGGGTAGACACTTTCGGCGCGATTGGTCCAGCGGCTATGACGTGGGCCGCAAGGCCGCGGCCCAGAATCTGGCCGACGTGGCCGCCATGGGCGCCCGGCCGACGTCCATCGTGGTCGGGCTGGGCATGCCCGCCGACCTTCCCCTGAAGTGGCTGGACGACCTCACGGACGGGTTCCGCGACGAGTGCGCGGTGGTCGGGGCGAGCGTGGCCGGGGGCGACATCACGAAGTGCGACCTGGTGGTCATCGGAGTGACCGCGCTGGGCGACCTCGGCGGCCGGGCGCCTGTGACGCGCTCGGGTGCCAGGCCCGGGCAGGTGGTGGCGGTGACCGGCCGGTTGGGGTACGCCGCCGCCGGGTGGGCGCTGCTGGAGGCCGGGGTGCCGCTGAACCCCGTTCTCGAGGAGGCCGTGGTCGCGCATCGGCGGCCGTGTCCTCCGTACGAGATGGGGCCGCGGGCCGCCGAGCTGGGCGCGAGCGCGATGCTGGACGTCAGCGACGGGCTGCTGCAGGACCTCGGCCACGTCGCCGAGGCCAGCGGCGTGCGCATCGAGCTGGATCCGCGGGCGTTCGCGGTGGGGGAGCCCGTGTCCGTCGCGGCCAAGGAATTGGGGGCCGATCCACTGGAGTGGGTGCTCACAGGCGGTGAGGATCACGCGCTCGCCGCGGTTTTCCCCGCAGATGTACGGCTGCCGCCATCCTGGCAGGTCGTGGGCCGGGTGATCACGGGTGAGGGCGTGCTGGTGCAGGGGCGGGAGATCGGCCGGCGCGGCTGGGATCACTTTGAGTGACGACTTGTCCGATTTACATGAAATTTTCCTGATTTGTGGTGGGACTGCGGGGATTGCTGTGACAACCGCGTAGCAAAGGTGTTATGAAGATTGGCGGCCACTGTAACCGCGAGAAAGGGCAGCCATGGGCCGCCACGGCACAGGTGGATCCGACGATGGGGATGAACGGGGGAACAACAGCGCATTCTGGGGTCCTGACGAGCAGGCCGAGCCGCCGGGCTGGCCCTCGTTGCCGGACGAACCTGAGGTGACTGGCCAGTGGGCTCCCATGCCGCGGCGCACGGACGGGCCGCCGCCGCGCGGGCCGCAGTCCGAGCCGTTCGAGACCACCGGGGCCTTCGCGCTGCCCAACGACCCCGCCGGCGGTTTCCCCCCGGCCAACGACCCCGCGCGTGCCTTCCCGCCGAGGCCGGGGGAGGAGGCCGGGCCGTTCGAGACGACGGGCGCCTTCGCCCGCCCGTCGGAGTGGGGCCCACCAGCCGACCGTCCCTTTGACGGCCCCGCCGACCAGACGGCCGTCTTCGGCGGCCCCGACCGGACGCCCGGCCACGGCCCGATGCCCGGCCCTGGTGCACCGGGCCCGTCCGCTGGGCGGGGCCCCTTCGACCCGCCGGGTCCCTTTGACGGGCCAATGGAGCGCACGACCTTCTTCGACGGCCCGGACGCGCCAGGCCCCACTGAGCGCACGGCTTTCTTCGGCGGTCCAGATGCGCCGGGTCCCTCCGAGCGCACGGCCTTCTTTGACGGCCCGGATGCGCCGGGCCCCGCTGAGCGCACGGCTTTCTTCGACGGTCCGGACGCGCCTGGTGCCGCCTTCGGCGGGCCTCGCGGCGATCGCTCGGGACCCGGCGAGCGCACCGGAAGGTTCGATGTTCCCGTGTCGCCCGGCCCGCCCGAGCCGGGGGACGTCAAGGTGGCCGGGGAGCCGACGGCCGTGCAGGCTCCCGCCTGGGCGAACGCCGAGACCGGGTTTCTCGGCTCCGACTGGTCGTCCGACTCCCGCTCCGGCTCCGGCTTCGACGGGCCGGACGACCCGAAGGGCCGGCGCGGGCGCCGTAAAGGCGGACGCGGCGGCGACGACGTGCTCGCCGCGCCCCCCTCGGGCGGAGGCAAGGGCCGGGTCGCGCTGCTGTCCGTCGCCGCCGTGGCCGTCGTGCTGGGCGGCACCGTGGCGGGCGTCAAGTTCATGAGCTCGTCGAGCGAGCCGGGCAAGTGCGCGGGTACGACCTGCGCCGCCGTACAGGCGTCCAGCAACCAGCCGGGCCCCGAGGTCTCCCAGCCGAGCGAGGAGCCGACCGAGCCCGAGGCGGAGCCGACGGACGAGCCGAGCGAGGAGGACACCGCCACGCCCTCCACGGCTCCGTCGCCGACGGCCTCCTACAGCGCCCGCACGCCGCGGCGCACCTCGTCCGCCACGCCGACGCCCACCAGGACCAAGGTGAAGACGTCCGCGAAGCCGACGAAGGAGCCGACGCCGCCCGTCGAGGAGAGCGTGTCCGAGACTCCGGCCGCGGAGCCCTCGACGCTGAACGACTCCGACACCGGCGGCGCGTCCACCAGCGGCGTCTCGGCCGCCCCCACCAGCACGGGCACCTTCGGGTCCGGGCAGGGCGGCTCGATGAACGTCCGGCAGAGCATCAGGCAGGGCGTGCTCACCTACAAGGCCGACATGACGCTCTCGAACACGTCCCAGCAGACGCTCGAGAACCCCACCGTGTCCGTCCCGGTGGAGGGCAAGGTCGTGAGCGTGACCGGCGCCCAGTGGACGCAGGACGGCGACCTGCTGATCCTCGACCTGTCGGCCTCGCTGGCGGCGGGTGACTCGGTCGCCGTCTCGTTCACCGCCACGGGCAAGGGTGAGAAGGCCGCGAACTGCGGGCTGGTCAGCGGGGATTGCGCCGTCAGCTGAGTGGTTGGATGGGGGACATGACGGTTTTGACTCCTCCATGTGTGCTGACCGTCGCCGGCTCCGATTCAGGGGGCGGCGCGGGCATACAGGCCGACCTGAAGACCATGATGGCCATGGGCGTCCACGGCATGAGTGTCATCGCCGCGGTGACGGCGCAGAACTCGCTGGGCGTCCAGGGCTACTGGGAGCTGCCGCCCGAGGCCGTGCGGGCGCAGCTCGACTCGGTGCTCGGCGACATCGGCGCACAGGCGGTGAAGACCGGCATGCTGGCCTCTCCCGCGCTGGTCGAGACGGTGGCCGGCGTGCTCGGCTCGTACGCCGCCCCGGTGGTCGTGGATCCCGTCGGGGTGTCGAAGCACGGCGACTCGCTGCTCGCGCCCGAGGCCGTGGAGACGGTCCGGACGCTGCTGCTGCCCGTGGCCACCGTGGCGACGCCGAACCTGTGGGAGGTGGAGCAGCTCACCTCCGTCAAGGTCGAGGACGAGGACGGGCTGCGGCGGGCCGCGGACGCCGTGCTGGAGCTGGGGTCCGCCTGGGCGCTGATCAAGGGCGGTCACCTGCCCGGGGCGCCGGTCGACCTGCTCACGGACGGCACGAGCGAATACCGCTTCGCCGCCGAACGCCTCGACAACCGCCACACCCACGGCACGGGCTGCACGCTGGCCTCGGCCATCGCCTCCCGGCTGGCGCTGGGTGACGAGGTGCCGGAGGCGGTGGGCAAGGCGAAGGAGTACGTGACGGGCGCGATCGCTCGCGGCTTCCCCCTGGGCGGCGGCATCGGCCCGGTGGACCACGCCTGGCGCTGGCGCTGACGCGGGGCGGGTAGCCCGGCTCCCGGCGCGGTGAACGCCGCGGACCACGGGTGGTGAGCCGGTGCGCGAACCGGCCGGCCGACGAGGGGCCGTCCGTGGCCGCCGGGGAAACGCACGAAAGCGCGCAAGCCCGCCGCTCCCCGAGAGAGCGACGGGCTTGCGCGAGAAGTGTGGGACTAGCGGGTGACCTTGCCCGCCTTGATGCACGAGGTGCACACGTTCAGCTTCTTCGGCGTGCCGCCGACGACCGCGCGAACCGTCTGGATGTTGGGGTTCCAACGACGACGGGTGCGGCGGTGCGAGTGGGACACGTTGTTGCCGAAGGTCGGGCCCTTGCGGCAAACATCGCAGACGGAAGCCACGGTTCGCTCCTTAAAACAGTCGATGTAGCCCTGTCCGCTGATGCTTTCCGGGCGGAGGGCATGCCGGGACAACCGGCCAGCCAGACGAGAATATCCGATCCACACCGATGGGCGCGAACTGGAACGCTAGGACCGGAGACCCAGCAGCGATATTCTCCTTCGGCAACAGTAGCGCATTCGGTTGGGGTCGGCTGGTTTCGGAGGGTGCAGATGAAGATCCTCGACCCGCCCGCGGTGCGCCGCTGGGCCCGCCTGGCCGCCGACGCGCTCGGCCGGGCCAGCGCGGAGATCGACGCGCTCAACGTGTTCCCGGTGGCCGACGGTGACACCGGCACCAACCTGCACCTGACCATGCTGTCCGCGGCCGAGGCCGTCGAGTCGCTGCCGGATGAGGTGGAAGCGGCCGTGATGTGGCAGACGCTCTCGTACGGCGCCCTGGTCGGGGCCCGCGGCAACTCCGGGGTGATCGTCAGTCAGGCGTTACGCGGTCTCGCCGAGGTGCTGAAGGACGGCCCCGATCTGCGGGCCGGGCTGCTCAGGGCCGCCGTGCTGGCCAGGGAGGCGGTGGCCAGGCCGGTGGAGGGCACGGTGCTGAGCGTGCTGGAGTCCGCCGCGCGGGCCGTACAGGACGTGGACGGGGACGATCTGCCCGAGGTGGCGCGGCAGGCGGCGGGCGAGGCCCGCGCGGCGCTGCGGCGCACGCCCGGCCAGCTCGAGGTGCTGGCCCGCAGCGGCGTGGTGGACGCGGGCGGGGCGGGGGCGGCGATCGTGCTGGAGACCCTGGCCGCCGTGCTCACCGGCTCCTACACCGACCACTACGACGTGCCGGCGCCGACCGCCAAGGTCTCGCCGATGGCCGAAGTGGGCGCCGGGTACGAGGTGATGTACCTGCTGGAGGCCGACGACGCCGCGGTGGCCGCGCTGCGCGAGGAGCTCGACGCCATGGGTGACTCGCTGGTCGTGGTCGGCGGCGGGGGCCTGTGGAACGTGCACGTCCACGTGGCCGAGGCCGGCCCCGCCGTGGAGGCCGGCGTGCGGGCGGGCCGGCCGCACCGGATCAGGATCACGTACCTGGCCGAGCGCACCCACCGCGGCAGCGCGGGCAGGGGCGTGGTGACGGTGGCCGCGGGGGACGGGATCGCGGCGCTCTTCGAGGAGTCCGGCGCTGTCGTGGTCCGGCGCGCGCCGGGCACGCGGCCCACGCTTCCCGCCATGCTGGCCGCGATCAGGCAGGCCGGCACCGAGGTCGCGGTCCTGCCGAACGACGAGGGCGTCAGGTCCATCGCCGCCGCGGCCGCGGAGATCGCCCGCGAGGACGGGGTCACGGTCAGCGTGCTGCCGACGGAGGCGACCGTCCAGGGGCTGGCGGCGCTGGCCGTGCACGACCCGCTGCGGCGCTTCGACGACGACGTGGTGGCGATGACCGACGCCGCGGGGCACACGCGGTACGGGCACGTGACGGTGGCGGACCGTGAGGCGGTCACGAGCGCGGGGGTGTGCCGTCCCGGGGACGTGCTCGGCATGATCGACGGGGATGTCGCGGTGATCGGCGGCTCGCTCGACCGCGTGGCGACCATGGTCGTGGACCGGATGGTGGCGGGTGGCGGCGAGCTGGTGACCCTGGTCACGGGCTCTGAGGCGCCGCCCGGGCTGGCGGCGGACCTGGAGGAGCACCTGAGGCGTACGCGGCCGGACGTGGACCTGGTCGTGTACGACGGCGAGCAGGGGGGTTATCCGCTCCTGATCGGCGTGGAGTGACCCGACGCCGGCGATGAACGGGATTCCTGTCGGGCTGAGGCGGTAGAACTTAATGCCGTGAGCCGTTTCGACGAGCCTCTGACGAAGGCGCTCGACCCGAAGACCGCCAAGCTCCTGCACAGCGTGCTCGACCTGGAGACGGTCGGCGACCTGCTGCGCCACTACCCGCGGCGCTACGCCGAGCGCGGCGAGCTGACCTCGCTCGACGCGCTGGAGGTCGACGAGCACGTCACCGTGGTCGGCGAGGTGACCAGGCTCATGCGCAAGCCCATGCGCAACCGTGGCGGCACCTGGCTGGAGGTCGAGGTCGTCGACGGAAACGGCAACAAGATCTACCTGTCGTTCTTCGGCAAGGGCTCCCATGTGGCGGAGTCGCGGCTCAAGCCGGGACGGCGCGGCATGTTCGCCGGCAAGGTGGGGCTGTTCGGGTCGCGGACGAACCCGCGCTGGCAGCTCGCGCACCCGGAGTTCGAGCTGTTCGAGGAGAGCGAGGCGAGCGCGGAGGAGTTCGCGTCGGCGCCGGTGCCGATCTATCCGGCCGGCAAGGAGCTCACGCCGTGGGCGATCAGGCGCGCGGTCGGCGTCGTGCTCGACACGCTGGGCCCGCTCGACGACCCGCTGCCCGCCGGCCTGCGCGCCCGCCACGGGCTGCAGGATCTGGGCGAGGCGCTGGTGGCCATCCACCGGCCGAAGGACTTCGCCGAGGTGGGGCGGGCGCGTAAGCGGCTGAAGTTCGACGAGGCGTTCGTGTTGCAGGCCGTGCTGCTGCAGCGGCGCCAGGCCGCCACCGCGCTGCCCGCCAAGGCCAGGCCCAGGCGTTCCGGCGGCATGCTGGCCGACTTCGACGCGCGG
The DNA here is from genome assembly GCF_040137845.1 of Nonomuraea sp. B19D2. Taxonomy (NCBI): domain Bacteria; kingdom Bacillati; phylum Actinomycetota; class Actinomycetes; order Streptosporangiales; family Streptosporangiaceae; genus Nonomuraea; species Nonomuraea sp. B19D2. Next base: position 259,667 of record NZ_JBEFAK010000011.1, read on the forward strand.
CTGCCGTTCTCGCTGACGGAGGGGCAGGCGGAGGTCGGCGAGGAGATCGCCGACGATCTCGCGCGCGAGCACCCGATGCACCGGCTGCTGCAGGGCGAGGTCGGCGCGGGCAAGACGGTCGTGGCGCTGCGGGCGATGCTCCAGGTGGTCGACGCGGGCGGCCAGGCGGCGCTGCTGGCGCCCACGGAGGTGCTGGCCCAGCAGCACCATCGCTCGATCACGAACATGCTGGGAGACCTGGCGCAGGGTGGCATGTTCGGGGGCACGGCGGTGACGCTGCTGACCGGCTCGATGGGCGCCGCCGCCCGCCGTTCGGCCCTGCTGGATGCCGCCTCGGGCACGGCGGGGATCGTCGTGGGCACGCACGCGCTGCTGCAGGAGCACGTGCAGTTCGCCGACCTGGGGCTGGTCGTGGTGGACGAGCAGCACCGGTTCGGGGTCGAGCAGCGTGACGCGCTGCGCGAGAAGGCGGGGGGCGGGCGGCCGCACGTCCTGGTCATGACGGCCACCCCGATCCCGCGCACGGTCGCCATGACGGTCTTCGGCGACCTGGAGGTCTCCACGCTGTCCCAGCTCCCGGCCGGGCGCGCCCCCATCTCCACCCATGTCGTCCCGGCGGCCGAGAAGCCGCACTATCTCGAACGCACGTGGGAGCGGGTGCGGGAGGAGGTGGCACTGGGGCGCCAGGCGTACATCGTGTGCCCGCGCATCGGCGACCTGGAGGGCGACGAGGGTGACCTGGCGGCGGCGGGCGACGACGAGCGCCGCCCGCCGCTCGCGGTCCTCGACGTGGCCGAGCTGCTGAAGAGCGGCCCCTTCCACGACTTGCGCGTCGGCACGCTGCACGGCAAGCTCCCGCCGGAGGAGAAGGACGCGCTCATGCGCTCGTTCACGCGGGGCGAGCTGGACGTCCTGGTGGCCACCACGGTGATCGAGGTGGGGGTCGACGTCCCCAACTCCTCCGTCATGATCATCATGGACGCCGACCGCTTCGGCGTCTCCCAGCTCCACCAGCTCCGCGGCCGCGTCGGCCGTGGCGGCCTGCCGGGTTTGTGCCTCCTGGTCTCGGACTTCCCCGAGGGCACCCCGGCCCGCGCCCGCCTGGACGCGGTGGCCGCCACCTTGGACGGCTTCGAGCTGTCGCGCGTGGACCTGGAGCAGCGGCGGGAGGGCGACGTGCTGGGGGCGGCGCAGTCGGGCAAGCGGTCGTCGCTGAAGCTGCTGCAGCTGCTGCGGGACGAGGACGTGATCGCCACCGCCCGCGACGAGGCGGCCGCGCTGCTGGCCGAGGACCCCGACCTGGACTCGCACGAGGGTCTGCGGGCCGAGATCGTCCGCCTGCTGGCCGACGAACGCGCCGAGTACCTGGAGAAGACCTGACGCGGCGGATACGCCGCGCAAATAAGGACAAAGAAAAAGGCCCAGCCGCGGGGACGGCCTCCCCCCGAATGCCGTCCCCGGCTGGGCCCACCCTCGGGTCAGGTGCCGAGGGAACCGGCGTGCGGAAGGGCTCACGATCACGCCGGTCGGCCTTCATGTGGGTCACCTTGAAGGCCGCAGAACTCATCATGCGGGCCGACCGATCCGATGTGAATCACCCTTGCGTACTCGAGGCAGACACTTGTCCACTCTTGACCTGCATGAATATGCGGAACAATGGGTCACATGACGCGGATCATCGCAGGCATCGCGGGTGGCAGGCGGCTCGCGGTGCCGCCGGGGCGTGGCACGAGGCCGACCAGCGACAGGGCGAGAGAAGGGATCTTCTTGACGCTCGACTCGCTGTACGGACTCGAGGGCGCCCGCGTGCTCGACCTGTACGCCGGATCGGGGGCGATCGGCCTGGAGGCCCTGTCCAGGGGAGCGAAGGAGGCCGCGCTGGTCGAGTCCGACCCCAGGGCGGTGCGGACGATCAAGGCGAACGTCCAGGCGCTCGGCCTCGAAGGCGCCAAGGTGATCGCGGACAAGGTGGAGCGGATGCTCGGGAAGATCCCCGGGGAGCCGTACGACATCGTGTTCGCCGACCCGCCCTATGCCGTGTCCGACGCCGAGGTCCAGCAGGTGCTCGAGCTGCTGCGGGACAACGGCTGGCTGGCGGATGAGGCGTTGGTGGCATTCGAGAGGGAAAGCAGGGGAAAGGCCCTGATGTGGCCAGAAGGCTACGTTGAGGAGAGGGTCCGTCGTTATGGTGAAGCGTCCGTTTGGTACGGTCGCGCCGCCGGGAACCCGTAGACCTGGGAGGCGTCTTGCGCCGCGTAGTCTGCCCGGGGTCGTTCGACCCCATCACCAATGGCCACCTCGACATCATCGGCCGCTCAGCCCGCCTGTATGACGAGGTGACCGTGGCAGTCCTCATCAACGTCGAGAAAAGCAGCCTGTTCACGGTGGACGAGCGAATCGAGATCCTGCAGACCGTGACCAAGGAATTTCCGAACGTCAAGGTGCGGAAATTCCATGGGCTGCTGGTCGATTTCTGCAGGCAGAACGACATCCCCGCCATCGTCAAGGGCATCAGGGTGGTCAGCGACTTCGACTACGAGCTGCAGATGGCGCAGCTCAACTATCGGCTGTCAGGCGTCGAGACGCTTTTCATGCCCACGAATCCCGAATACTCGTTCCTGTCCTCCAGCCGGGTGAAGGAGATCGCCAGGTACGGTGGGGACGTGTCGGGCCTCGTACCCGATCTTGTGCACAAGCTGCTCATCGAGCGGCTCAGGGGCTGAGTGCGACCTGCTATCCTTTCATTTCGGCCTTGTACGACGGCGATCATCTCGCCATGCCTAGCGAGAGCAGGATGACTGAGCACCTCGACCCCCGCTCCCCGTGGGTGATCTCCACTCATGATCTGGGAAAGCGGCCGGGCACGATGCGGCAGTTGACCCTGGCCCTCCCGGCACCGGCGGATCTCGGCGTCGACATGATCGGTGTCCCCAAGGACGCCGAAGTCGAGCTGGACCTCCGGCTCGAAGCAGTGATGGAAGGCGTGCTCGTGTCAGGCACGGCGCAGGCCCCGCTCGCCGGGGAGTGCGCGCGCTGCCTCGACCCGGTCGCCTCGGACATCGAGGTTGACCTGCAGGAGCTGTTCTTCTACTCCGACGAGGACGCCTCGGAGGAGGACTCACTGCTCGACGGTGAGCTGTTCGACCTCGAGCCGACGTTCCGCGACGCGGTGGTGCTGGCACTGCCGTTGAGCCCTGTGTGCCGTGAGGACTGCGAGGGGCTCTGCACGGAGTGCGGGATCAAGCTGGCCGAGGCCGGCGACGATCACCGGCACGAGAAGATCGATGCCCGTTGGGCGTCGTTGCAAGGTCTGATTACCGACAAAGATAACGATCAGGAGAAGTGACGTGGCCGTCCCGAAGCGAAAGATGTCGCGGAGTAACACCCGCCACCGTCGCTCCCAGTGGAAGACGACTGCTGTCGCCCTGGTGAGCTGCCCGCAGTGCCGTTCCCCCAAGCAGCCGCACATCGCGTGCCCCACCTGCGGCACCTACAACCGTCGTCAGGTCATCGAGCCGTCCGCCTGATCCCGCTGCTTGACGTGATGCCGACCGGGTGCCATTGTGCCTCGGTCGGCGTTACCGTCTCAGATGCGTACGGCGGCGGTTCGCCCGCGGCCGTGGTGGACGCCGGGGCTACGCGTTACCCCGACGCCCACCACGTTTTCGGGCATCTTCCGCAGCCGGCGCGCGCCATGCGAAAGATGTCCGAGGAGGAAAGACGTGGGCGCAGGTCCTAAGCCGGTGGCCGTGGAGGTCGCCAGAGACGAGCTCGAGCGGGTCCTGTCGGTCGGGCTCGACCCCGACATCCTGGAGCGGGCGCTGACCCACCGCTCCTACGCGTACGAGAACGGCGGCCTGCCCACCAACGAGCGCCTGGAGTTCCTGGGCGACTCGGTGCTGGGCCTGGTGGTCACCGACACCCTCTACCGCAACCACCCCGACCTGCCCGAGGGCCAGCTCGCGAAGCTGCGTGCCGCGGTGGTCAACATGCGGGCGCTGGCCGACGTGGCCAGAAACCTGGGCCTCGGCCGGTTCCTGCGGCTCGGCAGGGGCGAGGAGGGCACCGGCGGGCGCGACAAGTCGTCCATCCTGGCCGACACCCTCGAGGCGCTGATCGGCGCCGTCTATGTCGACAAGGGGCTCGACGAGGCGTTCCGGGTGGTGCACCTGCTGTTCGACCCGCTGATCGTCCGCTCGGCCTCGCTCGGGGCCGGGCTTGACTGGAAGACCTCGCTGCAGGAGCTGACCGCCTCCGAGGCGCTCGGCGTGCCGGAATACCACGTCGAGGAGAGCGGCCCCGACCACGCCAAGTCGTTCACGGCCATGGTGCGGGTCGGCGGCGAGTCGTACGGGTCGGGCACCGGGCGCAGCAAGAAGGAGGCCGAGCAGCAGGCGGCCGAGGCGGCCTGGACCCGCATCAGGGCCAGGCGCGAGCAGCGCGAGAGCCAGCCCGCGAGCTGAACGGCCGTCCGGATGTGTCCGGAGGGCGACAATGAAGTTGCTTGCCAGAAGCGTCTGGCGGCCCGGTTGCCCGGGTGGCCAGAGGTTTGCGGCGCCCGAGTTTTAGGGGGCTGAGTTGCCTGAGCTGCCGGAGGTCGAGGTCGTCAGGCGCGGCCTCGCGCAATGGGTCACCGGGCGCGAGATCGCCTCGGCGGAGGTGCTGCACCCCCGCGCGATCAGGCGGCACCTGCCCGGGGCCGACGAGTTCACGGCGCGGCTGAAGGGCCGCGAGGTGCTCTCCGCCGAGCGCCGCGGCAAGTACCTGTGGCTCCGGCTGTCGGGCGCCGAGGAGGCGCTCATGGCCCATCTGGGGATGAGCGGCCAGCTGCTGGTGGTCGACCAGGACTCGCCGCCGGAGAAGCATCTCAGGGTACGCGTCCGCTTCGAGGACGGCGGCCCCGACCTGCGCTTCGTCGATCAGCGGACGTTCGGCCACGTCATGGTCACGTCCCTGGTCGGCGGCGTGCCGGAGCCGATCTCCCACATCGCCCCCGACCCGTTCGAGGTGGTGTTCGACGAGGCCGAGTTCGCGCGCAGGCTCAGGGCCAAGCACACCGAGATCAAGCGGGCGCTGCTCGACCAGTCGCTGATCAGCGGCGTCGGCAACATCTACGCGGACGAGGCCCTGTGGATCGCGCGGCTCCACTGGGCCAGGCCCACGCAGACGCTCACGCGTCCCAAGATCGCCGAGCTGCTGGCCGCCGTGCGCACGGTCATGGCGTCCGCGCTGCGGGCGGGCGGCACCTCGTTCGACAGCCTGTACGTGAACGTCAACGGCGAGAGCGGCTACTTCGACCGCTCCCTGGAGGTGTACGGCCGGCGCGACCTGCCCTGCTCGCGCTGCGGCACCCCGATCAGGCGCGAGCCGTTCATGAACCGGTCGTCGTACTCCTGCCCCAAATGCCAGCGACGGCCGCGGTGAGCACGGCCAGCCCTGTGCCCAGCCACATCGCGGCCGAGAGCGAGAGCCCGTCCACGACCCTGCCGCCGGCGAACGCGCCGAGCGCGATGGAGACGTTGAAGGCGCCGACGAAGAGCGCCGTGCCGAGCTCGCCGCCGCCCGCGCGCATGATCCACAGCTGCAGCGTCACGCCGACGCCCCCGTAGCCGAAGCCCCACACGACCAGCACGGCCAGGGGCAGGCCGATCGTGGGCAGCGCCGCCGTGCCCAGCGCGATGAGGACGGCGCACGTGATCAGGACCGGCTTGGGGTTCCTGGCGGCCCATGTCCCGGCTGTGAAGTTGCCCACCACGCCCGCGGCGCCGTACATGAGCAGGATGATGCTGATGAGGGCGGGACCGGCGTGCGAGACCTGCTCGAGGAACGGCTGGACGTAGGTGTAGGCGGCGAAGTGGCCGCACACGATCAGGACGGTCATGACCAGGACGGTCTTGAGCGGCCCCGAGAGCCACTCCCGCCGGGATCCGGAGGCCCGGGCGGGGGCCTCGCCCGGCAGCGGCGGCAGCGTGGCGTACAGGACCGCGATCAGGACCAGCGCCACCACCCCCATCGCGGCGAACGCCGTCCGCCACCCCGCGAACGACGAGATGAACGTCGCCGCGGGCACGCCGAGCACCGACGCCACCGAGACACCGCCCAAGATGATCGACGTGGCCCGCCCGACGGACCGTTCCGGCACCAGGCGCGTCGCCAGGCCGGCCGCGAAGGCCCAGAACCCGCCGATGCTCACCCCGGCCAGCACCCTGGCCGCCAGCATGACGGGATAGCTCGGCGCGAACGCGCCCACCAGGTTGGCCACCGCCAGCACCGCCATCAGCCCGAGCAACATGGCACGCCGGTCGAGCCGGCGGGTGGTGACGGCCAGCACAGGCGCGGACACGGCGGCGACCAGCCCGGGGGCCGTCATCATCAGCCCGGCGGTCCCTTCGGACACGCCAAGGGTGGCGGCGATCGAGGACAGCAGCCCGACGGGCAGCATCTCGCTGGTCACGATGGTGAAGGTGCCCACCGCGACCGTCGACACGGCCAGCCAGCGAGCCCTCGTATCAGGGGAGACTTCAGTGATGGTCATGCCACTCAGCCTTGGCCCGGCCGCCGGCGGGAACAATGGCGAAGTCCGAAGGCTTGGTTTAGGTGGGCTAAGCGATCCCGATCCTGAGGTGGTGGAGATGGAGTTCAGGGAGCTTGAGTGCTTCGTGGTGCTCAGCGAGGAGCTGCACTTCGCGCGTACGGCCGAGCGCCTCTACCTGTCGCCCGGGCGGGTGAGCCAGCTCATAGGCTCGCTGGAGACCCGGATCGGCGGCAGGCTCTTCCACCGGACCAGCCGCAGGGTGCGCCTCACGCCGCTCGGCGAGCGCTTCCTGGCCGACCTGCGGCCCGCGTACGACGGGCTGGCGGGCGCGGTGAGCCGGGCCAAGGCGGCCGCCCGCGAGGTGACCGGCGCGATCAAGGTGGGCTTCCTGGCCACGCCCACGGAGGTCGTCACGGGAAGCGTGCAGGCCTTCGAACGCAGGTATCCCGGGTGCGAGGTGGAGCTGGTCGAGATCCCGCTCTCGGATCCTTTCAGCAAGTTGCGGGCCGGGCAGGTGGACCTCGCGTTCACGCTGCTCCCGGTGGACGAGCCCGACCTGATGACCGGTGCGGGGCTGAACGACGTCTCCTACCAGCTGGGCGTCTCCATCCGCCACCCGCTGGCCGCCCGCGCGAGCATCGCCGCGGAGGAGCTGTCGCGGGTGCCGCTGATCGGACTGGGCGGGCCGGCCCCGCGGGACTGGCGGGAGCGGGTGACACCCTCGGTGACCCCTTCCGGACGCCCGATTCCCCTGGCCGGTACGGTGGCCACCAGCCAGGAGGGCCTGACCCAGGTGGCGCTCAACCGGGGTGGCATGCTGTTCTGCACCCCGACGGCGGCCCACCACAGGCGGCCCGATGTGAGCTTCGTCCCAGTCATCGGGCTGCCCCCGTCCATCATGGGCCTGGTCTGGGTGAAGGCCGCCGAGACCGCCGCGATCAGGGCGTTCAACGAGGCGGCGGTCGGGCACGCACTCGGGGTGGAGTCCCTTGTGGCCTGACGGGAGAGGACATGCAGGAAAACAGCGAGAACGCCCGATTGACCGCCTGGGTCAGGGGCAGGGTCCAGGGTGTGGGGTTCCGCTGGTGGACCCGTGCCCGGGCGCTGGAGCTGGGCCTCGAGGGCTGGGCGCGCAACACGGCCGACGGCCGGGTGGAAGTGGTCGCGGAGGGCCCCCGCGAGGCGTGCGTCAAGCTGCTGGAGCTGCTGAGAGGTTGCGACACGCCGGGGAGAGTGGATGGAGTAGTAGAACGTTGGAGCGAAGCCCGAGGTAGTTTGGGCGGGTTTGTGGAACGTTAGTACCTTCCGTTAAACCGCCCAAATAGGGTATAGTTGTATGTTGGGAGTGCCCATCAGTAGGGCTCAGCGGTTGGTTCGACTTGACCGCCCACACTGCCGGTGCGACTCTTGTTAGGTACCACGCGCACCCCTCCCGCGGAATAGAAGTGCGCGAACCAGTCTGGTCACTCAGCGTGGAGGACCCTTTACCATGGCGAAGGCTCTACTCGGCCACGTCGGCGGTCCTGACCCTCGAATGGTCTCGGAGATGCGCCGCCTGCAGCAGCGTATCCGGGATCTGGAGGCAGAACTTATCCGACTTCAGGCCACGAATGACGCTCTTGCAGCGCAAACTCGCGATGAGGCGCTAAACCGCATGCAAGAGCGCGAGCCGGCACTCACCTGAGAGTGATCGGAGCGCAAGACCCCAGGGACGTCTCGGAGAGGCGTCCCTTGTTATTTGCGCACCTTCCAAAAGCTTCCTTTGCCCAGGCCGCTCCGGTCCAGAATGTACGTGCCCACGTGGGGCAGTGCTGACCCAGTAGGCTTTCCCGAGTCCGGCATCAGGGAGAAGGGGGTCGCGCTTGTATTTGAAGACCCTCACCCTGCGCGGCTTCAAGTCCTTCGCCTCCGCGACCGCCCTCCGTTTCGAACCGGGCATCACCTGCGTCGTCGGCCCCAACGGCTCGGGCAAGTCCAACGTCGTCGACGCCCTCGCCTGGGTCATGGGCGAGCACAGCGCCAAGTCGCTGCGCGGCGGCAAGATGGAGGACGTCATCTTCGCCGGCACCTCCTCCAGGCCGCCGCTCGGGCGCGCCGAGGTGACGCTGACCATCGACAACTCCGACGGCGCGCTGCCGATCGACTACACCGAGGTCACGATCAGCCGGCTGATGTTCAGGTCGGGGCAGAGCGAATACGCCATCAACGGCGACACCTGCCGCCTGCTCGACATCCAGGAGCTGCTGTCCGACTCGGGCATCGGCCGCGAGATGCACGTGATCGTCGGTCAGGGCCAGCTCGACACCGTGCTGCACGCGGGGCCGGAGGACCGGCGGGCCTTCATCGAGGAGGCCGCCGGCGTGCTCAAGCACCGCAAGCGCAAGGAAAAGGCGCTGCGCAAGCTCGACGCCATGCAGGCCAACCTGACCCGCGTCCAGGACCTCGCCACCGAGCTGCGCCGCCAGCTCAAGCCGCTGGGCCGCCAGGCGGAGATCGCCCGCAAGGCCGCCGTCATCCAGGCCGACCTCCGTGACGCCCGGCTGCGGCTGCTGGCCGACGACGTGCGCATCCTGCGTACGACGCTGGAGCGGGAGGCCGCCGACGAGGCCGCGGTCATGGCCAGGCGCAACCAGGTGGAGACCGAGCTGGCCGAGGGCCAGCAGCGCGAGGCGGCGCTGGAGGCCGCCGAGGCCGAGACGCAGCCCCGCCTGGCCGCCGCGCAGGAGACGTTCTTCCGGCTCTCGTCGCTGCGCGAGCGCATCACCGGCCTGGCGCAGCTCGCCGCCGAGCGCCACCGCCACGCGCTCGACGCCGCCGCCATCGAACGCCGCGGTCGCGACCCCGAGGACCTCGAACGCGAGGCGGCCGAGGTGCGCGAGCGCGAGCTGATCCTCAAGGCCGAGCTGGAGCAGGCACAGGAGCTGCTGGAGGAGGCCGTCGCGGCGCGGGCCGCGGCCGAGGCCGAGCTGAGCGCCGAGGAGCAGCGGCTCGCTCTGGCCGCCCGGGCCGCCGCCGACCGCCGCGAGGGGCTGGCCAAGCTGCGCGGCAAGGTTGATTCCGTACGGAGCCGGGCACGGGCCGCCGAGGAGGAGATCGGGCGGCTCCAGCAGGCCGTGGCCGACGCGGCCGAACGCGAGCGGCAGGCCAGGGCGGACCTGGAGACGCAGCGGCTGGAGGAGCCCGCGGTCGATCCCGCGCTCGCTGAGGAGCTTGCCACGGCGCAGGCCCTGGTGGAGGAGGCCAGGGCCGTCGCCGACGAGGCGCGGGCCGCGGTGGAGGAGGCCAAGTCGGGCCTCGACGCGCCGCGCGCCGCCCTGCAGGCCGCCAAGTCGGGGGTGGTCACCGCGCGCGCCGCCGACCAGCAGGCGCAGCGGTCCGTGGCCGCCCTGGTCGCTCGCCGGGACGCCCTGGAGCTGGGGCTCGCCAAGGGCGACGGCGGTGCGGCGCTGCTGGAGGCGGACCTGGCCGGGGTGCTGGGGCCGCTGGCGGCCTCGATGCAGGTCACGCCCGGTGCCGAGCTGGCGGTGGCGGCCGTGCTGGGTCCCGTCGCCGAGGCGATCGCGGTCAAGACCCTGGACACGGCCGTGGAGGCGCTCGATTTGCTGCGCGCCCAAGGCGCGGGCCAGGCGACTCTCCTGGTGGCACTCCCGGGTGGCACCGGCGACGCCGAGGCGTCGGGGAGCGCTACAGGGACCGCCGGGGAGGACGGGCACGGCGGAGCCCGGCGCACGCGTGCGGCGGCTCCTGAGGGCGGTCAGTGGGCCGCCGACCTCGTCACGGTCCCCGACCACCTACGGCCCGCCCTCGACCACGTGCTCGAGGACGTCGTGGTCGTGGCGGACCTCGACGCCGCACGCTCGGTCGTCGACCGCCACCCCGAGCTCAGGGCGGTGACCGAGGCGGGCGACCTGGTGAGCGCCCACCTGGCCAGCGGCGGCGCCGAGGGCGGCACCTCCGTGCTGCAGGTGCGGGCCGCGCTCGACGAGGCGGTCAGCGACCTGGCGGAGGCCGAGCGCAGGGCCGAGGAGACGGCCGAGGCGCTGGACGAGGCGATCGAGCGGGAGCAGGCGGCCCAGGCGGCGCTGGAGGCCGCCCAGGCGAAGGTCAACGAGGCCCAGACCGCGGTCACCACCGCCCAGGCGGGCGTGAGCGCCGCCCAGGGCGCCCTCGACCAGGTCAGGGGCCGCCAGCGGGAGGCCGACCAGCGCAACGCCGCCGCCGCCAAGCGCCTGGCCCAGCTCGAGGCCGCCGCCAACGCCGCCCGCGACGAGGCCGAGCGCCTCGCCAAGAGCGTCACCAGAGCGGAGGAGTCGCGTACCGAAGGCCAGGAGGAGCTCGCCGAGCTGGAGATCCGCCTGGCCGAGGCCGAGTACGCCCAGGAGCTGGAGTCCGAGCCCACCACCGACCTCCGCGACGACCTGGCGGGTGCCTGCGAGGCCGCGAGGCAGCGCGAGATGGACACCCGCCTGCAGGTCCGCACCGCCGAGGAGCGCGTCAAGGGCATCGAGGGCCGCGCCGACGGCCTCATGCGGGCCGCCCAGCGCGAGCGCCAGGAGCGCGCCCAGGCGGCCGCCCAGCGCGCCAGGCGCCGCCAGCAGGCGGCCGTGGCCGAGTCCGTCAGCAAGGGCGCAAGGCAGGTGCTCAAAGCGCTCGAATCCTCCGTCCAGCTCGCCTCCAGGGAGCGCGACGAGGCCGACCTCGCCAGGGTGGCGGTCGACGCCGAGCTCAAGCAGGTCCGCCTCCGGGTGCGCGAGCTCGGCCAGGAGCTGGACAAGCTGGTCAACCGCGTGCACGGCAGCGAGGTCGCCCGCACCGAGCAGCGGCTGCGGCTGGAGCAGATGGAGCAGCGGGCGCTGGAGGAGTTCGGGGTCGAGGTCGAGGCCCTGATCTCCGAGTACGGCCCCGAGGCCCCGGTCCCCGGCGACCCGCCCGTGCCGTACGTGCGCGAGGAGCAGGAGAAGCGGGCCAGGGCCGCCGAGCGGCAGATGAACCAGCTCGGCAAGGTCAACCCGCTGGCGCTGGAGGAGTTCGCGGCGCTGGAGGAGCGGCACGCGTTCCTCAACTCGCAGCTCGAAGACCTCAAGAAGACCCGGCGCGACCTGCTGACCGTGGTCCAGGAGGTCGACGACCGGGTGGAGCAGATGTTCGCCTCGGCGTACGAGGACGTGGCCAGGGAGTTCGAGCAGATCTTCACCAGGGTGTTCCCCGGCGGTGAGGGCCGGCTGGTGCTGACCGAGCCCAACGACATGCTGACCACCGGCATCGAGGTCGAGGCCAGGCCGCCGGGCAAGAAGGTCAAGCGGCTGTCGCTGCTGTCGGGCGGCGAGCGCTCGCTGACCGCCGTGGCGTTCCTGGTCTCCATCTTCAAGGCGCGGCCCTCGCCCTTCTACGTGATGGACGAGGTCGAGGCCGCCCTCGACGACACGAACACGCAGCGGCTGCTGACGTTGTTCGAGGAGCTGCGGCAGAGTTCGCAGCTGATCGTCATCACCCACAACAAGCGCACGATGGAGATCGCCGACGCGCTCTACGGCGTTTCGATGCGCGGCGACGGCGTGACACAGGTGGTCAGCCAGCGGCTGCGCGAGCGCGAGTCGGCCTGACACCCCATCTCCGAAGAAACGTGAGTTGGGGCTGATCGGAGTGGCCTTGGGCATGACCATGCCGGTCGATCTGGAAAACTGACATGTTGTGGATGGTTACCTCGGCGTCATAGTGATCGTGGCCGTCGTCGCCCTGCTGGCGGTCGGCGGTCTTCTGCTGTACTTCAGGCCGGGTCGCAAGGCGGCCCCGCCGGTCAAGCCGCCCGAGACGCCCGTGCTTCCCGAGGAGAAGGAGAAGCGGCCCGCCGGAGTCGGCGAGGAGGGCGAGGGCGCGACCACCACGCTCCCGCCGCCGGTCAAGCCCGCCGAGCCGGCCGTCGTCAAGCCGGAGATCGAGGTGCCGCCGCCGTCCGCGGGCCGGATGGTGCGGCTGCGCTCGCGGCTGGCGCGCTCGCAGAGCGCGCTCGGGCGCGGGCTGCTCGAGCTGCTCTCCCGCGACCGGCTCGACGACGAGGTGTGGGACGAGGTCGAAGAGAAGCTGATCAGCGCCGACATGGGTGTCGCGCCGACCCAGGCCGTCGTCGAGGACCTGCGCACCAAGGTCAAGGTGCTGGGCAGCCGCACCCCCGCAGAGCTGCGCGGGCTGCTGAAGGAGGAGCTGCTCGCCCAGGTCAACCCCGACCTCGACCGCACGCTCCAGGTCAAGAGGCACGGCGAGCGGCCCGCGGTGGTGCTCGTCGTGGGCGTCAACGGCACCGGCAAGACCACCACCACCGGCAAGCTCGCCCGTTCGCTCGTCGGCGACGGCAAGAAGGTCGTGCTCGGCGCGGCCGACACGTTCCGGGCGGCGGCCGCCGACCAGCTCCAGACCTGGGGCGAGCGGGTGGGCGCCGACGTCGTGCGCGGCCCCGAGGGCGGCGACCCGGCCTCCGTGGCGTTCGACGCCACCGCCAAGGGCATCGAGGAGAAGGTCGACGTCGTCATCGTCGACACCGCGGGCCGCCTCCACACCAAGACCGGCCTCATGGACGAGCTGGGCAAGGTCAAGCGGGTCATCGAGAAGAAGGCCACGGTCGACGAGGTGCTGCTCGTCCTCGACGCCACCACCGGCCAGAACGGCATGCGCCAGGCTCAGGTGTTCGCCGAGGTGGTCAATATCACAGGCATCGCGCTGACCAAGCTCGACGGCACCGCCAAGGGCGGCATCGTGATCTCGGTGCAGCGGGAGCTGGGCGTGCCGGTCAAGCTCGTGGGGCTGGGCGAGGGGCCCGACGACCTGGCGCCGTTCGACCCCGAGGTGTTCGTGGACGCGATCCTGGGGGACTGACGGCGCATTCCGGACATACGGTAATTAACGGCGGAAGAGCCATTACCGAATAAACATTGATCGCGACTTTTCCATGTGCTGACATTGATCGGTCATCGAAGACACTTGGAAGGGCGCCCATGAAGAAGATCGTTGTTCACAGGCCCGGGACCGTGAAGCCAGCTGCTGCGGCCGCGCCGAGGCACCAGGCCTGAACCACTAAGGCTGGCGTCTCAGCTGGGGGCGCCGGCCCAGGGTCTCTCATGGACACGATCATTCTCGACGCCGACCGCCGGATCGCCGGACCCTACACGCTCGCGGCCGGGCTCCTCGGCCACCTTGTTCCCCAGGCCCTGGAGCACTGGCCCGGCCTGGTCGCCGCGCATGACATCGAGATCCGCGCCGCCGCGCCGGGCTTACGGGAGGCCGTGCCCGAGCGCAGGACCTCGCTGGCCGGCAGCCTGCCGAGGGGGCAGCGCATTCTCGTGCCGGGCGCCCGGCGTAGCCTCCGGATCGCGAACGGGCTGGCCGAGTTCGTCCGTGACCACCTGCGCCGCGCGGGCCCGCTCGCCGTGGCCGTGACCAACCTGGGCGAGGCCGACCACACCGACGCCGAGCTGGTGGCCGTGCTGCGGCGCAGGATCGACCCGGGGCTGCTCCGCATCGACGAGGGCCCGTCGGCTCCGAGTGCCTTGCCGTTATGTGCGGATTTCGACCGCTATCGCGACGAGGGTTTCCACCACGCCATGGCCGAGTCGGGCCTGGAGGCGCTGCGCGGGATGGCGTACGCGGACGACCCGGAGGGCTGGCAACAGCTCCTGCAGCGCGTCGCCGCCGCCCTGGAGGCCATCGAGCGCGAGGAGGAGGCCCGCGAGCTGTACGACAGGGCCAGGCGCGAGAGCACCGACCCCAAACACCGCGCCACCATCGCGTACGCCACCGCCATGATCCTGGTACGCCACCACGACCCGGCCCGGCGCGACCCGCAGGAGGCCCTGGCCTGGGTCAACGAGGCGGTCACGATCACGTCGCTGCTGCCTGACCGCCGCGAGCGCGCCTTCCACCTCGGGTTCGACCTCAACGGCAAGGCCCTGGTGGAGGTGCGCAGGGGTCGTTACGAGGCCGCGGCGGAGCTCGTACAGCAGGCCATCGACCTGGCGGAGGCGGATCTCCCCGGCGAGCACCCGATCCACCGGCTCGTGCTGTACGCCAACAGGGCACAGCTCCTGGCCATGGCAGGCAGGACAGATGAGGCCCTGGCCGACTACACGCGGGCGATCGAGGCCGACCCCGGCTATCCCGACTACTACCTCGAGCGCGGCAACCTGCTGCACCGGCTCGGCCGGCCGGACGAGGCGCTGGCCGACTACGAGGCGGTCATGCGGCTCAGCCCGCCCTTCCCCGAGGCGTACTACAACCGGGCCGAGCTCCGGTTCGCCTCGGGCGATCTCGACGGCGCCCGTGCCGACCTGGACCACACGCTGGAGCTGGACCCCGAGTTCGCGCCCGCGTACGTGAACCGCAGCGGGATCTGTGCGGGTCAGGGGGAGTACGCGAGCGCCAGGGAGGACGTGGTGCGCGGGCTGGGGCTGACGCCGCGCGATCCCCACCTGCTGTGCGTGCTCGGGCAGGTGGAGCTGGCCGAGGGCAGGCACCCGGAGGCGCGGACCGCGTTCGACGGGGCGCTGGAGATCGACCCTGGACTGGTGGCGGCCTGGGCGGGAAGGGCCGAGCTGGCCTTCGAGCGCGGCGAGCACGACGCGGCGCTGGCCGACCTGACGCACGCCCTCGAGCTGGGGGAGACGGCCGAGCTGCTGTTCAACCGGTCCGTGGTCTACCGGGCCGCGGGGCTGGCGGGCCAGGCCAGGCAGGACCTGCTCAGAGCCGCACAGCTGGCCCCTGACGACGAGGACGTCGGGCGGGCGCTCGCCGAGGTGTGACCCGTGGGCGGGCGCTGACGGCCGCCGCCGGGTGGAGCCGGCTCGCCACCGCGGCGGGTCAGGCTCGCGGCTCTCCATGATGCGGGCGCGGCCCGATCGGCACCACCAGGGGAGTGCCCGCCACCGGATCCTCGATGACCTTGGCGTCCAGGTCGAACACCTCGCGCAGCAGCTCCTCGGTGAGCACCTCGTGCGGGGTGCCCGCGGCGATCACCTTGCCGGCGCGCATGGCCACCAGCCGGTCGGCGTAGCGGGCGGCCAGGTTGAGGTCGTGCAGGACCATGACGACCGTGCGCCCGGCCTCCTGGTGCAGGTGCCGTACGAGCTCCAGCACCTCCACCTGGTGCGCCAGGTCCAGGAACGTGGTCGGCTCGTCGAGCAGCAGCAGGTCCGTGCCCTGGGCCAGGGCCATGGAGATCCACGCCCGCTGCCGCTGGCCGCCCGACAGCTCGTCCAGCGGCCGCTCCGCCAGCTCGGCCAGGCCCGTCATGTCCAGGGCGGCCGCGACGGCGCCCTCGTCGTCCGACGACCACTGCCGGTACCACGTCTGGTGGGGATGCCGGCCCCTGGCCACCAGGTCGGCCACGGTCAGCCCTTCGGGGGCGGTGGGCGCCTGGGGGAGCACGCCGAGGATCTTGGCGACCTCGCGGGTGGGGATCTTGTCGATGCGCTTGCCGTCCAGCAGCACCTCGCCGCCCTGAGGCTTGAGCAGGCGGCCGAGCGCGCGCAGCAGCGTGGACTTGCCACAGCCGTTCGGGCCGATGATCGTGGTCACGGTGCCCGCCTCGATGCCGAGGTCGAGGCCGTCGACCACCAGGCGGTCGCCGTACCCGAGCTTGACGCCGGCGGCCTGCAGCCTCATTTGCGTGACCTCCAGATCAGATGGATCAGGTACGGGGCGCCCAGCACGGCGGTGACGATGCCGACGGGCAGCTCCAGCGGGGAGAACGCGGTCCTGGCGATCAGGTCGGCGGCGGCGGCGAGCACGGCGCCGACGACCGCCGAGCACAGCAGCGGCGGCTGGGCGGAGCGGGTGAGCCTGAGCGCGATCTGCGGCGAGGCGAGGGCCACGAACGCGATCGGACCGGCGGAGGCGGTGGCCACGGCGGCCAGCAGCACGGCGGCCAGGATCATGAGCGCGCGGGCCAGGTTCGTACGGACGCCGAGCCCGGCGATCGTGTCGTCGCTGAAACGCAGCGCGTCGAGTGAGCGGGTGCCGAGCAGGGTCAGCGGCACGAGCACGGCCAGGGCCAGCGCCGTGGGCATCACGTGCTCCCAGCCGCGGCCGTTGAGCGAGCCGCTGATCCAGACCATGGCGCGGCCGGTGTCGTTCACGTCGCCGACGGTCAGCAGCCAGAACTTGATGTTCGTGAACACGGCGGCCACGCCGATGCCGACCAGCACCAGGCGGTAGCCGTCCAGGCCGCGCCGCCAGGCCAGCCCGTAGACGACGGCCGCGCCGGTCAGGCCGCCGAGCAGGGCCAGCGCGGGGATGCCGAGGGTGGCCAGCAGGCCGCTGGTGCCGCCGTACACGCTGCCGCTGGCCACGACGCCGGCCACGACCGTCACGGAGGCGCCGGTGGTGACGCCGAGGATCTCGGGGCTCGCGAGCGGGTTGCGCGCGATGGACTGGATGATCGCGCCGGACAGCGCGAGCGCGGCGCCGACCAGGACACCGGTGAGGGCGCGCGGCAGGCGCAGCTCCATGATGACGAAGTGGGCGGCGCTGTTGACGTCGAACGTGCCGGTGAACACTTCCTGCAGCGTCATCTGGAGCTCGCCGATGCGCATGTTCATGGCCATGAGCAGGACGAGGAGGGCGAGTCCTGTCAGCGTGACGGCGACGCCGCGCAGTCGTACCCGCCAGGACAGGCCGCCGACGCGCAAGGGGAGAGCGGTCATCACAGTCGCACTGGCTTCCTGCGCCGTACGAGCGCGACGAAGAAGGGCGCGCCGAGCAGCGCGAGCACCACGCCTACCTCCAGCTCTCCCGGTGGGGCCACCACGCGGCCGATCACGTCGGCGAGCAGCAGCAGCGCCGCGCCGACCAGCCCCGAGAACGGCAGCAGCCAACGGTGGTCGGTGCCCGACAACGGGCGGGCCAGGTGGGGCACGATCAGGCCCACGAACGCCAGCGAGCCGCACGCCGCGACGGACGCGCCGGACAGCAGGGTCACCGCGGCGACGCCGACGGTGCGGGTCATGGGGATGTTCTGGCCGAGGCTCCTGGCCACGTCCTCGCCCAGGGAGAGCGCGTTCAGGCCGGGCGCGTTGACCATCGCGAGCACCAGGCCCACGAGGATGAACGGCAGCACCTGCCAGACCACGTCCGCGCCCCTGGCCGCGATCGAGCCGGCCTGCCAGAAGCGGAACACGTCCATCGCCTGCTCGTCCAGCAGCACGATGGCCGAGGTCAGGGCGTACAGCAGAGCGCTCACCGCGGTGCCCGCGAGCGCCAGCGTGACCGGGGTGGGGCCGCCCCTGCCGCCCACCATGCCGAGCGCGAACACCCCGACGCTGGCGATCAGCGCGCCCGCCAGGCCGAACCAGATGTAGGCGAGCAGGCTGGAGGCGCCGAGCAGGATGATCGAGGAGACCATCGCGAACGCCGCCCCTTGCGTGACGCCGAGCAGCCCGGGGTCGGCGAGCGGGTTGCGGGTGTGGCCCTGCATGAGCGCGCCCGCCACGCCGAGCGCGATCCCGGCGAGAACCCCCAAGACGGTTCTCGGGACGCGGAGCGAGCGGATGACGATGTCGTTCTCGGTCCCGGTGGGGGCGGTGAGGGCGTGCCAGGCGTCGGGGAGCGGCACGGACTTGGAGCCGACTGTGATGCTCAGCACAATCGCGACGAGCACGGCGGCGAGCAGGGCGAGGAGTACGGTGAGCCGCCTTTGGCGGATGCCCTGGAGACGCGGTGCCACGGCGGTCGCACTCACCCGCGTCCTCCTCAACATTTGCTCGACCCTGCAGAAGTATGCCAGCTTAGGCAGGGCTAACCTAATTTAGGTTTACCTTACTTTTGGATTCGGGAAAGGGATCTGATGAGATCGTTGCGCGTGCTGGTCGGCGCCGTCCTGGTGGCGGGGCTCGCGGCCTGCGGCACCTCCGCGGGCGAGACCGAGGCCGCCCCCTCTGCGTTCAGGACCGTCAAACACGCCATGGGCGAGACCGCGATCCCTGCCCAGCCGAAGCGGGTGGTGGCGCTCGACCAGAGCTTCGTCGACGCGGTGCTCACGCTGGAGACGCCGGTGGTGGGGTACACGACATACCGGTCGCTCGACGACAAGCTGCCCGCCTACCTCGGGACCGTCGCCGAGCAGTACGGCAAGGAGGCCACCCCGGTCGGCACGCTGGAGCAGCCGAGCCTGGAGAAGATCATAGCGCTCAAGCCCGACCTGATCGTCTCGGCGAAGGTCCGGCACGAGGCCCTGTACGACAAGCTGTCCAAGATCGCGCCGACCGTGTTCAGCGAGACCACCGGGGCCATCTGGAAGGAGAACGTCCGGCTCATGGGACAGGCCCTGGGCAAGGAGCAACTCGCCGACACCAGGATCAAGGAGTACGAGGGCCGGGCGGCCAAGATCGGCGCAGCCATCAAGGCGAAGGACGGCGAGCTGCCGACGATCTCGGTCGTGCGGTTCGCCGGCGAGCCGACGGTCCGGCTGTACGTGGAGAAGTCCTACTCAGGACTCGTGCTGAAGGACGTCGGATTCCCCAGGCCCGAGGGGCAGCCGACCAAGCAGGACGCCATCGCGGTGGACGTCAGCCAGGAGCGGACCTCGGACCTGGACGCCGACCACATCTTCGTCTCGACCGTTAAGGATCCGGCGGCCGAGGGGCCCAAGGAGAAGTTCGTGAACAACCCGCTCTGGGGCAAGCTCAAGGGCGACAAGCACGACGTCGACGACCTGACCTGGATGACCGCGGTGGGGCTCCAGGGGGCCCAGGCGATCCTGGACGACGTGGCCAAGCTCTTCTCCGTGGACCCCGCGCGGACCTGACCCGGCTACCAGGCCTCGTTCATGAGGCGCTGAGGAACGCGCGGAGCTCCGCCAGGTGGGGGTCGATGTCGAGGCCATGGTCGGCGAGCCACTGCGGGTTGCCGTACGTGCCGCGGTAGCGGTCGCCGCTGTCGCAGATCAGCGTGACGATGCTGCCCTGCTCGCCCGCCGCCCGCATCTCGTCGATCAGGTCCACGCAGGCCGCCATGTTCGTGCCCGTCGAGCCGCCCACGTCCAGCCCCGTGACCTCGCGCGTCCAGTGCATCGCGGCGATCGAGCGGGCGTCGGGCACGGCGATCATGCGGTCGATGACGGACGGCTGGAACGAGGGCTCCACGCGGGGGCGGCCGATGCCCTCGATGCGCGAGCCGGGCGCGGTGACCGAGGTGTCGCCGGAGACCCAGCTCGGGTAGAAGGCCGAGCCCTCCGGGTCGACGACGGCCAGGCGGGTGGGGTGGCGGCGGTAGCGGATGTAGCGGCCGATGGTGGAGGACGTGCCGCCGGTGCCGGCGCCCACCACGATCCACGCGGGCTCGGGGTGGGGCTCCATGGACATCTGGGAATAGATCGACTCGGCGATGTTGTTGTTGCCGCGCCAGTCGGTGGCCCGCTCCGCGTAGGTGAACTGGTCCATGAAGTGGCCGCCGGTCTCGGTGGCCAGACGGTGAGATTCGTCATAGATCGCGCGAGGGTCCGCGACGAGGTGACATTTCCCACCGTAGAACTCGATGAGGTGACACTTCTCCGGCGACGTGGACGCGGGCATGACCGCGATGAACGGCAGGCCGAGCAGGCGGGCGAAGTACGCCTCGCTCACGGCCGTAGATCCGCTCGACGCCTCCACGATCGTCGTGGTGGGGCCGATCCAGCCGTTGGCCAGGCCGTAGAGGAAGAGAGAGCGAGCCAGCCGATGTTTGAGTGAACCTGTGGGGTGCACCGACTCGTCTTTCAAGTAGAGGTTTACACCCCAGTGCGAGGGCAGCGGAAAGACGTGCAGGTGTGTGTCGCAGCTACGGTTGGCGTCGGCTTCGACCTTGCGTATGGCCTCCGCCAGCCAGCGGCGCGTCCCCAGGTCGTGACGGTCCACGAAACTCATGCCCATACGCTATCCCATGTGACTCTCGCCACTATTTCCGAAAAATTGGACGGGTAGTGTTATGATACTGAGACTTGTCCGGCCGTGGACGTGACCGTATGCGCCGCGAGCAGATGGACGGAAACCCCCTCTGACCAAGGCGGATCTCTAACGCGTCCCTTACCTGGGACTTGCCATGATGGAATCCGCCCGCAGGCGGCTTGTGCCGGAACGGGGGATAGCGCAAGGGGGAATGAATTGATCACTATGACCGATGAGCAGCGTCAGGACTGGTTCGAGCGCGATGTCGTGCCCGTGACGTCGCAGCTGTTCGCCTCCGCCATGCGCCTGACCCGCAACGCCGCTGACGCGGAAGACCTGGTACAGGAGACGGTGGCGAAGGCGTACACGTCGTATCACCAGTTCCGGGAGGGCACCAACCTCAAGGCGTGGCTGCACCGGATCCTCACCAACAACTTCATCAACGACTACCGCAAGAAGCAGCGCTCGCCGAAGCTGTCGGCCGCCGAGGACATCGAGGACTGGCAGCTGCACGCCGCCGAGTCGCACAGCTCCACCGGTCTGCGCTCGGCCGAGACCGAGGCGCTCGACCGGCTGCCCGACAGCGTCGTCATGAACGCCCTGCGGGCGCTCCCCGAGGACTTCCGCGTGGCCGTCTACCTGGCCGACGTCGAGGGTTTCGCGTACAAGGAGATCGCCGAGCGCATGGGCACGCCCATCGGCACCGTCATGTCCCGCCTCCACCGGGGCCGCCGCCAGCTGCGCGGCATGCTGGAGGAGTACGCCCGCGAGGAAGGCGCCGTCCGGCTCCCCGCCCAGCGCGCCGCGGCCTAAGACCCCATAGTGAAATGAAGGCGGACGCGTAACACGCCGCCTTCGTTGCGCAGCTCCACGAGATCGCAGAGCTGCCGGCTGATCCAGAGCCCGTATCCCCGAGGGGATTCGGGCTCAGGTGGTATGTAGCCGGTTGACCTGCACCTCGCCGTGACGGCGAGGACTCCCGTCCCGCCTTTGGCGGGAACTCGCGGCGCAGACGCTGCGAGCTATGGAACGGGGTGCTTGGCGCTTCGCGGACCCGACTACCGTCTGGAGGTCTCCACGCCCTGAGACGACCGGCCCGGCCGCCTTTTAGCAAGCGCTAGTGGGGCTGCGCAACGGCTATCAGCGCCACCGCCCCGAGCGCGCATGCCACACCGGCCACCTGGATGCCGTGCAGCCGCTCGCCCAGCACCCGCCTCGCCAGCAGCAGGGTGCTCGCGGGATAGAGCGAGACCAGCACGGCGACCAGGCTGAGCAGGCCGTCCTGCTGGGCCAGCAGGTAGAGCACGTTCGCCGCCATGTCGAGCACGCCCGCCGCCACGATGATGTGCAGCGAGCCTGGGCCCGGCTTCAGCGCCCGCCGCGTGGCCACGGCCAGCAGCGCCACGGCCGTCACCGACGACAGCCTGGCGCCCACCAGCGGCCACAGACCAGCCTCGTGCGGCGCCATGGCGAGCAGGATGAAGAAGCCGCCGAACCCGGCCCCCGCGGCCAGGGCGGTCAGCACCGAGGTGAGCGAACCGCGCCGGTCGGCGGACTTGTCCTGGCTGACCAGCAGCACCGCGCCGAGCGCCAGGACCACGCCCACCAGTGCCCAGAACGCGGGCCGCTCGCCCGTCGCCAGCCCGAACACCACGGGAAGTGCCGCGGAGGTGACGGCCGTCGTCGGGGCCACCACCGACATGACGCCCGTGGCCAGCGCCCGATAGAACAGCACCAGGCCGGTCGCGCCCGACAGGCCCGCCGCCAGGCCCCACGCCAGAGCCTGAGTGCTGACCGTGCCCGGCAGCAGCGGCAGCAGGCCGAGGATCAGCGCCAGGCCCGCGAGCTGCGATAACGCGACGACGGACAGCACCTGAGAGCGCTTCGTGGCCAGGCCGCCGAAGAAGTCGGCCGTGCCGTACACCACTGCGCACGCGGTCGCCAGGATCACCGTCACCGGTACCCTCCAGTTCAACAGGTTGCACTCTCAGTACAACACATAGAGTACATTCCGCTGCACATGGAATTCACTAGACTGCACTGCGTGGAAGATCCGGAACTGATCAACCAGGCCATCGCGAACAACGTGCGTGCCCAGCGCGCGCACCGCGGGCTGACCCTGGACGCGCTGGCCGCCAGGTCGGGGGTGAGCAGGGGCATGCTCGTCCAGGTGGAGCAGGGCAGGACGAACCCCAGCGTCTCCACGCTCACCCGGATCGCCTCCGCCCTGGGCGTCACCGTGGCCAGGCTCGTCGAGGTCGCCGACGTGCCCACGGTGCGGATCGTGAGCAAGTCCGACGTGGTCACGTTCGAGCAGGGGGACGTGCAGGCGCGGCTGCTGGTGGGCGCGGACGTGCCGATGATCCTGGAGCTGTGGGACTGGCGGCTGGCGCCCGGCGAGCACCACGACGGCGACGCCCACCCGCCGGGCACCCGCGAGATGCTGACCGTGCTGGACGGCGAGCTGACGCTCACGGTGTACGGCAGGAGCCACGTGATCGGAAAGGACGACGCGGTGCTCTTCACCGCCGACCGGCCCCATCGCTACGCGAACAGGGGCGAGGAGGAGCTCAGGTTGATCATGGTGGTCGCCGAGCCGCGCGAGGCGCACGACCAGTAGCGGTAACGCCCTCGGCAACATTGTGGAAAATCCCGGTCACGATCGGTAACGTATGCGCTCGTGATGCTCACGTGACAGCAGGTCACGGGCCTCAGCCGCCGGCGGGTGACGATTACCGCATGTCTTGGACGGCTGATGCCCGTTGTTGGGTACATCCCTGGTGTACGACGGCACGTCGGCAGGGGGTGGCGGGTGAGTGAGGCCCGAGCGGCGACAGAGAAGCTCCAGGTGGAGCTTCATGTTCTGGGCGTCACCAACGCGTACGAGGTAGGCGACGGCGAGACCATCTCGGTGTGGATAGGCCTGGTCGTGCGGTATAGAGATGGTTTTTACCGTTGGCAGGAAGGGGCGGTGAAACGTCGGCATCTGGGTACGGATCCGGTTGGATGTGCCATACGCGTGGCGCGCCGCTACAAGGAACTGCAGGCCGATATCCCACTCTGGTGGGACGACCTGGCCAGAGAACTGCGGGGGAAACCGGTCCAGGACTATCCATAAGCCCCCGCGCGCGGCGTTTCAGGGGGAACCATGCGCGTATGGGCTTTGCCGCTGGCCCTGCTCGCTCTCGCGCTGTGCGTCACCTATTCGGTGGCGCGTCACCAGCAGACCACGACGCCGGTCGCGCCCATCCGGCCGGCTCTCGTCAATCCCGAGGCGCTCGCCAAACGACTGGCGTCCATGCAGGCCGGTTGGCCGCGTAGCCGCAACTTCGACTGCGCGAAGCTGAAGTGCGTGGCCCTGACCTTTGACGACGGGCCGGGCGAGTACACCGCGCCGCTGCTCGACCTGCTGCACAAGCGTGACGTCAGGGCCACGTTCTTCGTCATCGGGCAGATGGTGGCGGCCGACAAGGACGGCCGCCTCACACGCCGCATCGTGGCGGAGGGCCACGAAATCGGCAACCACTCGTGGAGCCATCCGGCGCTCGCGACGCTGTCACGCGAGGAGATCGAACGGCAGCTCAAGCGCACCGACGACCTGGTGGAGAAGCTGACCGGGGTGCGGATGCGGGTGATGCGGCCCCCGTACGGGTCGACGGACGACCGCGTCGTGACGGAGTTGCACCGCGAGGGGCTGGCCCAGATCCTGTGGAACGTGGACACGCTCGACTGGCTGAACCGCGTGCCTGCCCTCGTGGCCAAGCGGGCCGGCGCCGCCAAACCCGGCTCGATCGTCCTGCTGCACGACATCCACCGGAGCACCGTGGAGGCTGTGCCTGCCATGCTCGACACCCTCGAGAAGAAGGGCTATACGTTCGTCACGGTTTCCGAGCTGTACGGCAGGACGCCCGCGCCTGGGCGCACGTACACCGAGCGCTGACGTCCGTCGTGCCGGTGAGGCATGGCACCCTGGTGACATGGGTTTCAGCGGCTTCCCTGACGAGGCGTTCCTGTTCTACGAGGGGCTCGAGGCGGACAATTCGAAGACCTACTTCACGCGGCACAAGCACCTCTATGAGGAGGCGGTGCGGGAGCCGATGCTGGCGCTCACGGATGAGCTGGCTCCGGAGTTCGGGCCCGCGCAGCTCTTCAGGCCCTATCGGGATGTGCGCTTCTCCAAGGACAAGTCGCCGTACAAGACCCACCAGGGTGCCTTCGTGGACCTGCAGCCAGGGATCGGGCTTTACGTCGAGGTGAGCGCGGCGGGGCTGTTCACGGCGGGCGGCTTCTACACGCAGGCCGCCGACCAGGTGGCCCGCTACCGGGCGGCCGTGGACGAGGACCTGTCGGGCAAGCCTCTGGAGTCGCTCACCGCGGGGCTCGTGGCCCAGGGTTACGCGCTGTACGGGGAGCGGCTCAAGACCAAGCCGCGGGGCTTCACGGAGGACCACCCGCGCATCGAGCTGCTGCGACACAAGTCGCTCTACGCGGGCATGAGCTTCGAGCCGGAGCCGTGGGTGCACACGGCGGAGGTGCTCGCGCGCGTGTCGCACACCTGGCGCGCCTACGGCCCGCTGGTCGACTGGCTCTGCACCCACGTCCGCGGCAGCGAGCTGCCACGCCGCTGAGCCGCCCGGCCCGTATGCGGGGCGCGTGGCCACGCCAACGGGCGCCGGGCCGGTGAGGCGTGGCCGGGTGTGTCACGGACCGCCGGTGTTGACTGGGGCCGTGGTGGTGACCTGGTCGCCCTTGAGGATGCGGTCCACGGTTTGGCCCGCCGCCGAGGTCGCCGCCGTCGTGCCCGCCGCCAGGACGATGGCCAGCGTCGGCGCCGCCAGGCTGCGGATGCTGCGCAGATTGCGGACCCGGGCCCACGGCTCCCCGGCCAGGTGCATGATGCGCCACTCCCAGAACAGCCCGAGCCCGATGCAGACCACCGTCACCTGCCCCACCACGATCCCCACGACCTGCGCCTTGTCGAAGGCCCCGATGTCCGGCTCCACCACCGTCGAGAGATAGCCCGACAACTCGGTCAGCAGCGCCGCCGCGGTGAGGTGCAGGGCCTTGGTCATCGGCTGGGTGCCGCGCACGCGCGGGTAGAAGTAGCCGAACAGGAAGCCGAAGGCAGGCAGCGTGATCAGGTAGCGCCCGTCGAAGATGAAGCTGGTCAGGTCCACCCCCTCAGGCCACCCGTGCACGATCGCGAAGGGCAGGCTCAGCAGCAGGCTCACGGTGAAGGCGTGCACGCCGTTGTGCCAGGGCGTGCACCCGCAGGCGGTGGCGAAGGCGGTCTCCGGGTGCCGCCCCTGCTGCTGCAGCGCCGTCTCCAGGGCGTCCCGCTGCTGGTCGAAGTCGGCCATTGACATCTCGCCCGAGCCGATCATGCCCCGTCCGACGCGGTACAGCTCCTGCTCCGCGACGAGCAGCAGCCGCTTGTGCAGGGCGTCCCTGATGAGCCGGCGGTGCTCCTCCTGTGAAGAGGGCTCGGCGAGGGCAGGCCGGGGCCCCGAGAGCAGCCAGCGCGCAGTCGCCCAGGCCACGATCGAAGTGATCGCGAGCAGCGGCAGCGGCACGTCGATGTCGGCCAGCGTCGTGCTGCCGCCGGGCGTGATGTACAGCACCATCAGGACGGCGATTATGGCCGACTCGGTGACCGGGTTGTCGATCGCGGAGAGCTGCCCGCCGAGCCGCTGGAGCCGCAGCGCCAGCATCACGAACCCCAGCAGCAGCAACCCCAGCACCCCGCGCACCAGAGGGGTGAGGGCGAGGCTGCCGATCACGGGCTCGGACTGCGGCACCGCCAGGCTCCAGGACCCGGCGTCCAGCCACTCGGTGGGCCAGCCCTGCACCAGCAGGCTCACGATCACGGCGCCGACCACCGCGCCGCGCGTCCACTGCTTGCTCGCCACGGTGATGGCGGCGACCGGGATCATGGCCCAGCCCAGCGCCAGGATCAGCCGTACGCTGTCGGGCGGGTACACCCCGGCCAGCAGGGCCCGCAGCCACAGCGCCAGCGCGAGCAGCCCGATCGCGGCCTCGGCCGACCACACGGCCAGCCGCACGATCACCGACCTGACCCCCAGATCCACGCTGAACGCCACCGCGGACCCCGCCGCCGCCACGGCGGCCACCGCACCTCCGGCCAGCAGGACCTGGCCGGACAACTGGCCGTGCAGCCACGACCAGACCAGCATGCCGAGCCCGACCGCCACGCCCAGCCCGGTCACGACCAGCAGGTCACGTGTGTTCCAGGGCGGGCTGGTGGGCAGCACCCGCCCGGCGTGCCGCAGCGCGAGCGCGGGCACCGCGACGAAGAGGACCACGTACGTCACCGCCGACCAGTCCTCGGCGACCAGCGGGATCAGCAGCGTGGGTGCCGCCAGTCCGAGCCCGACGACCAGTTCCCTGTTGGGCAGGCGCTCCCACCACCCGCGCCCGAGCGAGCGCGCCAGGAAGACGACCAGCGCGAGGGCGGTGAGCACGCCGAGCGTGGTGGCCCACGAGAAGCCGTCCTCCACGGCCACGTCGGCGAACCCGTACGAGTCCGGCGCCAGCGTCATGCTCACCGGGTACGCCCCGATGGCGAACTCCAGCCGCGCCTCCTGCTCGCGGTCCGGGGTGATCCCCGCCAGCCGCAGCACCGTCCACTCACCGGGCTGAACCGCGATCGAGCGCGAGGTGACGATCAAGGGGGACTCGTTGGGGGCGTTGAAGTCGAGCTTCAGCAGCTCGCTTCGCTTGATCTGGCGGAGCAGCGTCACCGTGAACCTGGCCGTGGTGCCTGAGGTGTCCGAGTCGAGGACGGGCGCCAGGCGCGTCGTGGGCGCCAGCCCCGGGCCGTCCACCTTGATCGCACCGAACGCGGTGTCGGTGACCTGCTGGAGCGTGCCGGGGAAACCGGCCCCCTGGCGGAGCGCGCCGATGAGCGGGTCCTTGGGGGCCATCGTCAGCCGGTGCACGACGGTCACCTTGACCTGCCGCTGGCGGGGGTCGATGCGGCCCTCGGGCACCGGATCCAGGTCGGCCTCAGTCGCCCTGGTGACCGTCACCTCGGTGGCGGTCTTGCGGGCCCAGCGCACCAACGGATCGGCGCGGGCGGCGGCCGCCACCCACGGATTGGGCGCCGCGGTGCTCTTGGGCACCGCGGGGCCCGCCACCGGTCTGGCTGCGACGGTGCACCAAACAATCGCCCCCAACGACACCAGAGCCAGCCCGAACGCGGTTGCCATTCGGAGCTTTCCCACAATTTGGATGATTCTCCGGAATGACAGAATGTTCCATGTTATGGGGTCACGGTGTGATTACAGCTGCTTCCCCGGGCCATTTTCCTTTACCCGCGTGCACGTGCATCGCCCGTGGCGAAGCCGGGATGCTTACCAGTCGTACTGACAGCTGAATAAAGGCCCGGAAAATCTCAGCCCCGCTTGGCGCGGGCCGCGGCGCGACCGCGTGTGGCGGCGTCGAGCACGACCTTGCGGATGCGCACGTGCTCCGGAGTGATCTCCACGCATTCGTCCTCGCGGATGAACTCCAGCGCCTGCTCGAGCGAGAGGATGCGCGGCGGGATCACCTTCTCCGTCTCCTCGCTGGTGGAGGAGCGCATGTTGGTGAGCTTCTTCTCCTTGGTGATGTTCACGTCCATGTCGTCGGACCGGGAGTTCTCGCCGATGATCATGCCTTCGTAGACCTCGGTCGTCGGCGAGACGAACAGGGTGCCGCGCTCCTGCAGGTTGAGCATCGCGAACGCGGTCACCGGGCCGGACCTGTCGGCCACCAGGGAGCCGTTGTTGCGGGTGCGCAGCTCGCCGAACCACGGCTCGTAGGAGTCGAACACGTGGTGCACCAGGCCGGTGCCGCGGGTCTCGGTGAGGAACTCCGTGCGGAAACCGATCAGGCCACGAGCCGGCACCACGAACTCCATCCGGATCCAGCCGGTGCCGTGGTTGGTCATGTGCTCCATGCGGCCCTTGCGCACGGCCAGGAGCTGGGTGACCGCGCCGAGGTATTCCTCCGGGCAGTCGACCGTGAGGCGCTCGACCGGCTCGTGCACCTTGCCGTCGATGGTCTTGGTGACCACCTGCGGCTTGCCGACGGTCAGCTCGTAGCCCTCGCGGCGCATCTGCTCGACCAGGATGGCCAGCGCCAGCTCGCCGCGGCCCTGCACCTCCCAGGCGTCGGGCCGGTCGGTGGGCAGCACGCGCAGCGACACGTTGCCGACCAGCTCCTTTTCGAGGCGGTCCTTCACCATGCGGGCGGTGACCTTCGAGCCCTTGACCTTGCCGACCAGGGGCGAGGTGTTGGTGCCGATGGTCATCGAGATGGCCGGCTCGTCCACCGTGATCAGCGGCAGCGGGCGCGGGTCGTCGGGGTCGGCCAGCGTCTCGCCGATCATGATGTCCGGGATGCCGGCGATGGCGATGATGTCGCCGGGGCCCGCCTCCTCGGCCGGCTTGCGCTCCAGGGCCTCGGTCATGAGCAGCTCGGTCACCTTGACGCGCTGGATCGAGCCGTCGGTGCGGCACCAGGCTACCTGCTGGCCCTTGCGCATCACGCCCTGGTGGATCCGGCACAGCGCGATGCGGCCGAGGTAGGAGGAGGCGTCGAGGTTGGTGACGTGGGCCTGGAGCGGCGCGCTCGGGTCGTACGTCGGCGCGGGGATGGTCGACTTGATGATGTCGAACAGCGGCTCAAGGTCGGGCGAGTCGGGCATGCCGCCGTCTTCTGGGCGCTCCATGGAAGCCCGGCCCGCCTTGGCGGAGGCGTACACGATCGGGAAGTCGATCTGGTCCTCGGTGGCGTCGAGGTCCATGAACAGCTCGTAGACCTCGTCCACGACCTCCTTGATGCGGGCGTCGGGGCGGTCGACCTTGTTGATGCAGAGGATGACCGGCATCTTCGCGGTCAGCGCCTTGCGCAGCACGAAGCGGGTCTGCGGCAGCGGCCCCTCGGAGGCGTCGACCAGCAGCACGACGCCGTCGACCATCGACAGGCCGCGCTCGACCTCGCCGCCGAAGTCGGCGTGGCCCGGGGTGTCGATGATGTTGATGGTCATGCCACCGTGCTTGACCGCGGTGTTCTTCGCGAGAATGGTGATGCCCTTCTCGCGCTCGAGGTCGTTGGAGTCCATGACGCGGTCGTCGACGTCCTGGTTCGCGCGGAAGGCCCCGGACTGCCAGAGCATGGCGTCGACCAATGTGGTCTTGCCATGGTCGACGTGCGCGATGATCGCGATGTTCCGCAGGTCGTCGCGGCTGTTCAAAGGCATGATGACGTCTCGCTCTATGTGAGGTGGGGTCGGCCGCGCGAAGTCGCGACCACATAAGTCTAGTTGATCCCCTCTGATGCCAGCGCGGGCGCGAGGCGGGAGGCAGGATATGCGGGTCTACATACTTGGGACACCCCTGTACGCGTGGGAAACCTCACGTACATAGCGGGTTGCACAATTGTGCGCATGGCAATCGTGGCCCGCGTCCCTAGATTGTCGGCATGACGTGGACAGAGCTGGTGATGGCCGCGGCGCCGACTCGGGGGGATCAGCCGGCGGTGAGCGATGTCAGGACCGGCGGGGTGCTGTCATACGCCGCGTTCGTCAAACGCGTCACCCGTGCCGCGGCGGGCCTGCGCCGCCAGGGTCTGCGCTTCGGTGACCATGTCATCGTCAACGTCCCGCTCGGCACGACGCTTCCCGTCGCGGTCCACGCCGTGGCCTGGGCGGGCGGGGTCGCGGTGCTCGCGGCCTC
This sequence comes from Nonomuraea sp. B19D2, assembly GCF_040137845.1. NCBI lineage: Bacteria > Bacillati > Actinomycetota > Actinomycetes > Streptosporangiales > Streptosporangiaceae > Nonomuraea > Nonomuraea sp. B19D2. The sequence continues at coordinate 289,849 of NZ_JBEFAK010000011.1, forward strand.
GGGGGCGGCCCGCTTCATGATCACTCAGGGCCATTACGACTCCGCCGTGGCGAAGGTCGAGCAGGTCTTCTCGTTCCGGCCGGTGCCAGGGGCGAAGCCGTTCAGCGAGCTGATCGGTGAGCGCACCCTCGAGTTCGGCCCGCTGGCGGGCCCCGCGATCGTCGTCGACGGCGTGCGGACGTTCCGCCATGACGCGCTGGCGAGCGACCTGCGCAAGCTCGCCTCCCGCCTGGTGATCGACAAGGACGACGTCGTGATCAGCGCGGTGAGTGAGCCGTTCAGGGGGCTCAGGGTGGTCGATCTGGCGATGACGGCGGGCGCGCACGTCGTCGTCGCGCACGAGCCGAGCCTGATCGGCTGCCGCGTGCTGGCCGCCGAGCGCCGGGCCACCATGGTCGTCGCGCCGTATGACCTGGCCAGACGGCTCCTCGGTGACCCCATTCTGCGTGTCGTCGACGAAAGGGCGATCGTTAGCTCGCTTGGGCTGTGAAAAGTGCGACACTGTGGGAGAGTGTGATCCTTCAGCGACGCAGGGTGACCACATGCCAGAGCCCCCCAGGCACAACCTTCCCGCTGAGCCCAACCGGTTCGTGGGCCGCGAGCGCGATCTCGACGACCTGCGCGGTCTGTTCGGCGAGACCCGCGTGGTCACGCTGTGCGGGGTCGGGGGCATCGGCAAGACCAGGCTGGCGCTGCGCGTCGCCGCGCGGCTCGTGCCCGCCTACCCCGACGGCGTCTGGCTGGTCGAGCTGGCCAGGGTGCACCGCCCGGAGCTGGTCGATCAGGAGATCGGCCGCGTGCTCGGCGTGTGCGAGGAGGCGGGCCGCCCGGTTTTCGCCACCGTGACCGACCGGCTGCGCGATCTGCACTGCCTGCTGCTCCTCGACAACTGCGAGCACCTCATCGACAGGTGCGCCGAGGCGAGCGCGGCGCTGATCGCGGCCTGCCCGCGGCTGAGCATCCTGGCCACCAGCCGGGAGCCGCTGCGCATCGCCAGCGAGCTGATCTGGCGGGTGCCGCCGCTCGACCTGCCCGACATGGGCACTCCCGACGCCGAGTCCGTGCAGCTCTTCATGGACCGGGCGGCGGCCGCCGGCACCAGGCTGGGCAGCGACAGCCTGACCGACGTGGTGCGTCTGTGCCAGGCGCTCGACGGGCTTCCGCTCGCGCTGGAGCTGGCCGCGGCCCGCACGAGCCTGCTCAGTCCCGGGCAGATCGCCGACCGCATCGACGACCGGTTCTCGCTGCTCACCACCGGGGGCCGCACCGCTCCCGCCAGGCAGCGCACGCTGCTGGCGGCCGTCGAGTGGAGCTACGACCTGCTGTCGGAGAAGGAGCAGGTGCTGCTGCGCAGGTTGTCGGTGTTCCCCCGCGACTTCGACCTCGACCTCGCCGAGCAGATCTGCGCCGGTGAGCCCATCTCCGAGGCGGAGATCGTCGATCTGCTCGGCGGGCTGGTCGACAAGTCCCTGGTGCTGTGCGAGGAGAGCCGCAGGCGCTACTGGCTGCTGGAGACCATCAAGCGGTACGCGGTCGAGCGCCTCCAGCAGGCCGGCGAGCGCGAGCTCCTGCGCGAGCGCCACCTCCACGTGCTCTGCGAGCTGCAGGAGCGCCACTTCATGACCGAGATGGTGGAGCAAGGAGTGCCGTGGGCGCGCCGGCTGGCGGCGCTGACCATGAGCAAGAGCCTCGTCGACGACCAGCGGGTGGCACTCGACTGGGCGGCCGAGTCCGGCAACGTCGAGCTCGCCCTGCGCCTGTGCGCCTCCAGCACGGGCCTGCTGCCCATCTGCGGCAACCTCACGGAGATCGTCACCTGGGTCGAGCGGCTGCTCTCGCTCGACCTGACGCATGTGCCGCCCGAGCAGATTGCGCAGGCCAAGGCTTATCTCGCCTACGGGCTGGAGGCCAGGGACGAGCTGAGCCGCGCCCTGGAGCTGGCCGAGGAGAGCCTGGCCGGGATGTCGCCGTGCAATTTCTACGCCCGCTCCGTCATGCACAGCCTCATCGTCGTCGTGCTGCTGCGCATGGGCAGGCCCGAGGACGCGGTGCACCACGCGGAGAAGGGCCTGGCCGTGGCCACCCGCTCGGGCGACGCGTGGAACCAGGCGGCGGGGCTGGCCGGGCTGTCGGCGGTGGCCCTGACCCGCGGCCGGCTGCGCGAGGCGCAGCGGCTCGGCGAGGAGGCGCTCGCGCGGGCCCGCGAGCACGGTCATCGCTGGATCATGGCCAGGACCGCGACCCAGCTCGGCGCGGTGGCCGAGTTCCGCGGCGACCTGGTGACCGCCAAGGCCCAGTACGAGATGGCCGTCCCATGGCTGCGCGAGCTGGGCAGCGACCTCGATCTGTCGCGCTGCCTGGCCAGGATGGGCAGGGTGGCGGCGCTGCTGCGCGAGTTCGCCACCGCTCGGAAGTGGCTGCACGCCAGCCTCGCCCTCGGCAGGGAGACCGGGCAGCGGCAGAGCGTGGCCCGCTCCCTGGTGGGGCTGTCCGTGCTGGCGGAGTGCGAAGGCGATCTTGAGGGCGCCGTGCTGGCCGCCGCGGCGGCGGCCACGCTGCGCGAGTCGATCGGGCAGCAGTCGTCCACGATCAGGATCGAGGAGCTGCTCGGCCGGGCCCGCACCAAGCTGGGCGACGGACGCACCGCCTCGCTGTGGGCGCGGGGGCGGGCGATGAGCCCCGACGACGCCGCCCGCCGCGTGCTGGAGGGCGATCGGGTGCCGCAGAAGACGCCCGTGGCGGCCGAGCCGGTCAAACACTCGCTGCTGACCGCCCGCGAGCAGGAGATCGCCGGCCTGCTCACCCGTGGGCTGTCCAACCGGGCCATCGCGGCGGAGCTGGTGATCAGTCCCGCGACCGTCGCCCGGCACATCGCCAACATCATGGAGAAGCTCGGCTACACGTCCCGGGCGCAGATCGCGGTGTGGGCCGCCAAGCGCCCGAGCCCGCCGGCCTGACAGCCGGTACGACACCCTCGCGTCGGGTGTGTAGGCGGCGCGCACGGAGGGTATTCGGTAAGGCTCAGGGCAGTGGCGGCGCTTCTGCATAAGGATCTGCATATTCCGCCCCATGTATGCACGAGACCCCCTCCCTACGGTGGGCCACATGGATGAGCGGATCGTCATGGTGGACTCGGGCACGGGCCTGAAGCTCACCGAGGAGCAGCTGGACGAGAGGTCCGCCGTCGCGACCGTCCAGCTACGGCGCAGAGGCGTACGCGAGGGTGACACCGTGCTCATCTGCCTGCCCGTCGGGTGCGACCTGCTGGTGGCGGCCGCCGCGGTGATCGCCGCGGGAGGAGTCGTCTGCCCCGTGCCCGCGGAGCTCGACGCGGGCGCCCTCAGGGACCGCATACGGGCGAGCGGCGCCCGCGTGATGATCTCGGACGTCCCGCAGGCGCTCGACGCGGCGGACGAATCACGCGTGCGGATCGTGATGAGCGTCGCCGACCTGGGCGTCCTGCATTCATATCCAGCCAGTCGCGAACTCTGCACGGAAAGTGATCGCGCCAGGTCCTGAAGCGGTGGAGACTATGCACGGATGTGATCCTCCCGCTACCCAGTTGGGCCCCACATGACCACGCGACTCCTGCACAATCTCCCCGCCGAGCCCAACCGTTTCGTCGGGCGCGCCCGCGACCTGGCCGAGCTGGCGGCGCTGGTCCACGAAGAACGCGTGGTCACGCTGAGCGGCGTCGGCGGCATCGGCAAGACCCGCCTGGCCCTGCGTGTGGCGGCGCAGCAGGCGCACCGCTTCGCCGACGGCGTGTGGCTGGTGGAGCTGGCCCGCATCGGCAACCCGGCGCTGATCGTCAACGAGCTGGCCGAGGTGCTCGGCGTACGCGACGAGGTGCCCGGGCGGCTGCTCGACGGCCTGCGCACGCGCCTGCGCACGGCCGGCGCGCTGATCGTGCTGGACAACTGCGAGCACCTGGTCGACCGCTGCGCCGAGCTGGTGGCCGACCTGATCGCCGAGTGCCCGGAGCTGCGGTTCCTGCTCACCAGCCGAGAGCCGCTGCACATCCCCGGCGAGCTGATCTGGCGGGTGCCGCCGCTGGAGCTGCCGGATGAGCGGCATCCCGAGGCGGAGTCGGTGCTGCTGTTCGTGGAGCGGGCACACGCGGCCGGCGCGCGCGGGGTGAGCGGCAGCATGGACGACGTCGTACGCCTGTGCCACGCGCTCGACGGCCTGCCGCTCGCGCTGGAGCTGGCGGCGGCCCGCACCAGCCTGCTGGGCCCCGGCCGCATCGCCGACCGCATCGCCGTTCGCAAGGGCGACCGCTTCAACCTGCTCACCATCGGCGACCGCACGGCCCCCGCCAGGCAGCGCACGCTCCTGGCCACCGTCGACTGGAGCCACGAGCTGCTCCTGCCCAAGGAGCGCGTGCTGCTGCGCCGGCTGTCGGTCTTCGCCGGGCTGTTCGACCTCGGCCTGGCCGAACGGGTGTGCGCCGACGGCGGCATCGTGCGCAAGGTCGACGTGCTCGACCTGCTCGGCGGGCTGGTCGACAAGTCCCTGGTGCTCCACGACGCCGCCGGCCGCTACCGCCTGCTGGAGACCATCAAGCAGTACGCAGCCGAGCGCCTGGAGGAGGCGGGAGAGGCCGGGCGCCTGCGGGACAGGCACCTGAAGGTGATCTGCGAGGAGATGGAGCGCGGCCACGAGGCGGCCTCGCTCGACCGCAGGCCGTGGCAGGAGCGGTTCGCGCACTTCACCAAGGGCCGCGCCCTCCTCGACGACGCCAGGAACGCGGTGGACTGGGCGGTGGAGCGGAACCATCCGGTGTTCGGGCTGCGCCTCGCCCGCGTCGCGCTGGCGATGCTGGCTTCCCGCGGGGATCTGGGCGAGAGCGTCGGCTGGCACGAGCGGCTGCTCGCGCTCGACCTGTCCGGCGTGCCCGCCGACCTGGTCGCGGTGGCCAAGGGCGCGCTGGCGTACGGGCTGGAGCTCGCCGACGAGCTGGCGGGCGCGGAGGAGCTCGTCGTGCAGAGCGTCGAGGAGCAGAAGCGGCATCCGTACACGTACTGGCTGGGCATGACGTACGGCGTGGCGCTGACCGTGTTCTTCCGCACCGGGCAGAGCGAGAAGGCACGGCGTTACCTCGAGGAGCTGGAGGCGGCGGCCACCGCCCACGACGACCTGTTCAACCTGGCCACGGCCAGGATCGCCCAGCTCAACCTGGCGCTGTTCAGCGGCGGGCTGCACCAGGCCCAGCGCTACGGCGAGGAGGCGCTCGCGCTGGCCAGCGCGGCCGGGCACCACTGGACGGTGGCCAGGGCGGTGACCCACCTGGGGGCGGTGGCCGAGGGGGCGGG
>NZ_JBEFAK010000110.1:0-6904 GCF_040137845.1 Nonomuraea sp. B19D2
GACGGCCCGCACGACTTCGGCCCGCAACTCTGGTGGATATATTCTCGGCTTCTTCGCCACGTGCTTCCTTCCCGGACTGCCTCTGACCCTACTTGGGTCCGGGTCCGGAAGGTTCGGGGCACCTCAACGTGCTATACCGCATCGCCCGTAGCGCGAGGATCTGACGTTCTCCGCTGGGACCGTTTGATCAGGCTGCGGCGGCGAAGGGGCGTCCGCCCCACCGGATGCCTTTCTCGCTGCGGATGCGGGCGCGTTCCCTGCGTTGGGCGGCGAGTACGTCGGGGTGGCGGGCGTTGGCGTTGCGCCAGTGCAGATAGGCGTGCAGGACCCGGGTCTGCGCGGGATGGCTGCGGTGGTTGGAGTTGGCCAGGGTGAACTGGCGCAGCGGACCGAAGTGGGCCTCGATCGGGTTGGCCCAGGAAGCGTAGGTCGGGGTGAAGCACAGCTCGACCTTGTTCTTCTCCGCCCAGCGGCGGACGTCCGCGCCAGTGTGGGCGGAGAGGTTGTCCAGAATGATGTAGATCGGGGCGCCGTCGGGTCGGGTTGCGCGGATCGACTTCAGCGCGGTCAGAGTGTTGGCGGTGCCTTTGCGGCGGTGGTTGATGCCCCAGAGGTGGTCGCCGACGGAGTAGCAACCGGGGAAGTAGGTGACGCCGTGGGTGCGGCGGTAGGTCGCCGGCAGGCGGTCGGGCTTACCCTGCTTGACCCAGCAAGAGCCCGCGGTGAGCCGCATCCCCAGCGGCCCGAACTCGTCGAAGGCGAAGACGCGGTCGGGGAAGCGGTCCAGCACTTGCTCGATGCGGTCGAGCTTGGCGTCGCGATCCGGGTCGGGCGATTCCTTCCAGGTCTTGGTGCGCTGGAAGGTGATGCCGCGGCGCAACAGCAGGCAGCGCAACGTTTCCAGGCCGACGCGGATGATGCGTCCGTGTACCTTCCGCAGGTAAGCGGCGAGTTTGCGGATAGACCGCGGGTGAAGGGCCGGCCGAGCTTGGTGGGGCGGGTGGCGGCCGTCCGGACGACGCAGTCCTCGTCGCCAGGGCTGAGCAGGCGGGGATCGGCCTCCCGCCCACCGAGGGTTCAGACAGGCCAGACCGATCTCGTTGAACCGGTGGATCGCATCCCGCACCGTGCCCTCGTCAGCCTGCACCAGCTGGGCGATCATCGGAACACGGTTCCCGCCGGCCGAGGTCAGCAGCATCATCGCGCGCCGATAGCGCACCGAACTCGTGCTGCTCCGCCGCACGATCTGCTGCAGCTTCTGCCCCTCCTGGTCGGTCAGTCTGCGCACGGACAGGCTCAGCCACCGCGCCTCCAGCGGTCGAATGGACGTCACCGCATATCCAACCGCCACGACCGCCACCACGGCGAACCAATGCGATCAGAGCACTAGCACCATCGATTTTGTCGGCGGCCGCTGCCAAGATCGCCCCTATGGATGCGGATGAGTTCTGGCGCCTGATAGAGCAATCCGGGCGTGAAGCGGGTGGGAAGAAAGCGCGCGCGGCATGGCTTCAAGATGCGCTGGAACAACGCTCCGCCGAGGACATCATCGATTTCGAGTCGTGCATACTCTCGGCCAGGCGCCGCGTGGACACGTGGTTGATGTGGGGTGCCATGCGCGCCCTGTTCGGATTCGGCTCTGGCGACGGCTTCTGGTACTTCCAAATGTGGCTCGTGGGTCTGGGGCGCGAGGTCTTCGAGCAGGTGGCCCGTGACCCAGACGCCCTGGTGGATGTGCCGGAGGTGCAGCGCCTGGTGGCCCTGGAGCATCGTGGGCCCTCGTGGACAAACGATGACTGGCCACAGTTCGAGATCTTGGACTACGTGGCTGGTAACGCGTGGGAACGAGCAACAGGCAATAGCCGCGAAAGTTTCTTCGACGCTCTGAGGGCACGCGGCCATGAGTTGTTCGCACTCCCTCACCCCAGCGACGAAGATTGGGAATTGGACGATGAGGAAGAGTCGGCCCGAAGGCTGCCACGAATCAACCGTTACATGAGCGAGCTGCACGGCCGCGCCTAGATCACCAGGTCAATGCCGTTGTCGCTGAGTTTCTGTGGGGTGAGATCGGCTTCGGGGTCGTCGGCCAGTTCGCGGTGGTATCCGATCTCGTAGCGGTTGGCGGGGGCTTTGACTTCGGTGATTTCGATGGGGTGGCCGTTGGGGTGGGCCATGGTGCGGCGGATGATGAGGACGGCTTCGGCGTAGTCCATGCCGAGTGCGGTGCGTTCGTCATGTTGAGCCCTCGGGACATCTCCTGGTGGCCTGCGGCCACCGGCGCGCCTCGGTGTGCCCGGCCTGCTCGCAGTTTTCAAGATCAGAGATCAAATGTTTACGCAGGTGGGCAGTACTGGGTTCGAACCAGTGACCCCTCGCTTGTAAGAGTAGACATTCGATCATCAGAGCTGGAGTCTTCGCTGTTCAGGTCGCCGTTCGGTGTGCACTCACGTGCATGGTCGCGCTGCGGCGGGCCTCCCTGATGTCACTCCGTTTGTCACTCAGTCTCTTGGTCCTGTTCTCCGTCGTACTCGAAGGGAAGCTGGACAGCCGCGCGGGACTGCCCGGCCGTGCGCCCGGCTTCAGGACCGTGAGGGAGTAGAGGCGGCCCCCGCCGCGTGGAGCTGTGTCCCTCAGTGCTACCAAACTTCCGCGATAGAACTCGAACCATGCTCTCGCCGTTTCAATAGATTTACGCGGATGCAGGTCCTCCGGGGGTGGGCCAGGCCTCCCAGATCTCGCGGAACGATGGCCACCAGTGGGGCAGCTCGTCCCGGCGCACGCCGTGGGGCGGGAGTCGCTCGATGGCGATGCATGCCGGGTTCAACTGGCGTTTCAGATAGGCGGCCAGCTTGTGGTGGCCGTCGAGCAGGAACCACCCGAGGTGCTGGCTGTGGCGGATCGCCACTGTGAGCGGACGGCGGCCTTCGATGATGCGGCGGCCGTACTCCAGAGCGGTCGCCGGCGCAGGGGGAGGCCAGCGGTGCGTTGGAACGATCACGTCGCGGTCCCATTCGTCCGGGTGATCATACCAGTCGCGCTTCTCGCCCGGTTCGACCTCGATGACGTTGGGCCGTGCCAGCTCGGTAATCGTTAGCTGGTACTCTCCCGGCTCCAGCAGTGCGAGGAGCGGTGCCAGCGGCTCGGAGAGCCGTTCGACCGGGCTCGGGCCGGCGAGCCAGTCGCGCATACGGCCCCATTCGGCAACTGGAGCCCACTCGGAGACGAGGTGTGGATCCCCGTCGCTCGGCCAGGGCGTGTGGCGGGTGACGAGGCGCCCGATGCTGCCGCCGAAGTCGGCGGTGTCGGCTGCCACCGGCTCGCCCGTGATGGACAGCACGGCTCCGGTAGGGCCGCCGCGGATGGAGACGACACCGAGGCCGTCAGTCACCATCACAATTTCGATCTGCTTGGCTTTCTTGTCGCGTCTGCGGGCCACTATTTACACCCAGTCGGTCAGCGGGGGACGAGCGATCATGCAACCGTCGCCGCCGCTCTACCAGCGGCAATTTCCGGCGCATGACGCTTGAGTAGTCCCTTAGATTCGATGTCATGGCTGAGGTGGCCCCACGGAGGGTCGGCCGACGCTGGGAGATCAGGGCGCGTTACCCGAACGCGTACGAGCGGTGGAGTGTGCTGGACGATGACCGACTTGTGGCCGACTACCGTGACCGTCATAGCGTCGTAGATCTTGCGGCGGAGTTCGGGCGTCAGCCGCGTTCGGTTGAATTCAGGCTTGTCAAGCTTGCGCTGCGTGCTCTGCGGGCGTCGGGGATCAAACCGGGTAGTAGCTCCCGGAAGGAGTCAGGCCCCATATCCTTGATCTAGGAAGGTGGCCTGACCTGTGTGTCCTTCAGCTTAACGAGCTCCCGCGATAGGACTCGAACCAGCTGCCCGCCGTTTGGATCAGTTCATGCGGATCCGGATGCGAGGTCAGCCCGTTCGTCTGAGTTCGCATCCGGTCCGGCTCGTTCAGCGCGCGTGGCTCCCGCCTTGGCTCCCCTACGGACGCTCAGCCAATCACGTCCGTGAGTCAGCGCGCGGACCCCTGACCCCTTCGATGCGAAGCTTTCGGGGTCATCTCCCGACCTTGCGTTTTGCCTGGTCAACCCGTCTGTTCATGTGCGCGTAGGGCATCGGTAGGCCCCCGTGGTCTTCGATGTCACTCGCTTTGTCACTCAGGTCGGGGGTCAGATCTGTCGTTCCTGCGGCGGAGAACCCTTTCGTCTTCGTCACGCCTTTTCGTGAGTCCAGCCCGCCCGCCACGCTCCGTACGTAATGCCGTACGCCTTCCCGGTGCAGGGGCCGGTTCGATTGCAGGAATGCTTTGCGAACCTCAGTCGGCTGACCTTCCCGCGTTCAAGGCCGTAGTAGTCCAGCCTCCACCTCCAGAGATTAGGCCCGACTCCTTTAGTGCAGAGAGGAAAGACTTTCGCGAGATTGTAGGCCTTTTCCCGAGCGGTGCTTTTCCCCGTAGGGTATCCCCACGCGAACCTGATGTGCTGCTCGCCGACTTTGTACCGCGAGATGCCAGTATCGTAGGACTTTTTAGTGGTCCCCTGCTTGCATGTCGCACCCCACTTGGTGTACAGGAAGCCGGGAGACGCTGAAGCCGCTTGCGGTACAATCGCTACTCCGCCAATAGCGATCATGGCTGTTGCAAGCCCTACAGCGAATCGCCGCATTACCGGGCTAGCCGGTTTCCTCATGATCCCGCCTTTCGTCGAAAGACACCAACGATGAGATCGTACGAGTGGGCGGTATATCTGAGGTATGTCGGAGATATTGCCCGACCACAATTACTCTGCGCTGCCTGCCCGTCTGCCGTCGTCCCGCCGATGAGGTAGCGGGCCAGCCGCGGGGCTGACCAGGTGCGCGCCCGGGTCACGGTGCTGAAGGAGCGAAGGCCGCCCCGCGGCTGGTCTGCTAGGGCTTGCCCTGGGACGGCGGCAGGCGGGCAGGCTTCCACCGCAACCCCGTATGGCGGGAACGTGATCTTGGCCTCGGCCCGGCACCGGGTTCCACCGTCTCGGTGGCTATCGCCCCATTAGGCATCGTTCTTCAACGCTTCCAGGTCCTGGCAGGGCCTCACGTTTCCTCATTTATGGGTTCAGTCGGCGGTGTTACGCGCTTATGACGGATTTATGACTGGTCCAGAGGATACTTAGGAAGCAGTTGACACGGGGGCAGTCTATGAAGGCAACGGTTGCTGTCATTCAAGGGGAGACAAGGACATGAAGACACAATCGATCAGGAAGTTCGGCGGACCCATCCGGGTTGCGTCCCGACGCATACGCCGATCACTCATCGCAGCGCTAATAGCGCTACCTACAGCAGCGCTTTTGGCTAGCCCGGCCAACGCCAACGCCAACGCACTTCGCGTTGCCGCTCCTGCCGGGTGCCAGCACTCAGTGGAAGGTGGCCGTACTGCCCACTTTAGCTGCACCCAGGTCGGCTCTTACGAGTACTGGGTGGACTGCACGAGTAACTTCGGCTACCCATGGCTCTATTACTCCATCCGCGGGCGTAAGCAGATCACTCGATGGAACGATGGATCGGGCGGGGGGTACCTTCAGCCGCAACCGACACGCTGGAGTGTGACTTGCAAACGCACGTGGAGAGTGTCGACCGTTGAGATCAGGCGCCTGCGGTAGAACCGCGAACCGTCAAGGTGCCCTCCGACTGAGGCGGCCGCACGCCCGGCCGGCAGAGCGGCGGAGGGCCGAGGTGCGGCGGTGCGGCGCGCCGCCGCCTTGACCTTGCGGCCCGGACCGTCAGCGTTCGGCAACAGCATGTCGAACTCGACACGGGCGAACTCCTCGTTGGCCCGCCCAAGTCCCGTGCGGGAGTCCGTACGGTCGCCATCCCGGAAGCGATCACCCCGGCACTCCGCGACCACCTCGACCAGTTCACCGCTCCAGAGGCCGATGCGCTGATCTTCACCGGCTCACGAGGCGGGCGGCGGCTTTGAGACGACTGGCAAGGCGCTCGATCAGGAGGCTGGTGACGTCGGCGGCGCCGGATGGGGAGCGCCTCGGCATCACGTCGATCGGAAACTCGTGCGCGATGCTCGGACAGTCGGGTCCAGGGTGCCGGGCTCTCTCGGTGGCGACGCGTCTGGAGGCGCCGAATCGTAACAGAGTGAAATGTAACCAGAACCCGAGTAAATGTAACTAGCACATGGTTGCATTTACCTATGAGCCAGAGCGTGAACGAGTTGGTCGCACGTCTTCGCGCGGCCGGAGGCGACTACGACGATGTCGAGGTCAAGTCGGCGGCAGGAGGGTTGCCGCAGTCGCTCGCCTCAACTCTGAGCGCGCTGGCAAACCGTCCAGGCGGCGGGACGATCATCCTCGGCCTCGACGAGGCCACCGGCTTTCGTCCGGTACAGCTTTCAGATCCACAAGCTCTCAAGCAGGGCCTCGCTCACAAGGCTCGCTCGTTCTCGCCGCCTGTCCAGCTTACGATCAGCGACGCGGAGGTGGATGGGGCACCGGTCATCGTCGCCCGGGTGCATGAATGCGGTCCGTCGGCCAAGCCATGTCGGATCACGGCGTCGGGTACGGCATACATGCGGGGGTACGACGGGGACTTCCCACTGTCGGATTTGGAAGAGCAGGCATTCCTCGCTGCCCGGAAGCCGCCGCTCTTCGACCGGCAGCCCGTGCCAGGTGCCACCCGCGAGGACCTGGACAGCGACCTTGTCGCAGCGTTCCTACGTTCGGTCCGCGAACGGGATCCCCACGGCCTGGGCCGTTTTCCTGACGATGCCGAGTTGCTATGAGCTGCCCCGGGTTGGTTGGAGGCTCCCAAGACTGGAAGGCTGGGAGTCGTGCCCGCACCGAGGAAGTACCCCCAAGAGCTGCGTGAACGCGCCATCAAGATGGTGTTCGACCTGCGTGAGGAG
>NZ_JBEFAK010000111.1:0-5782 GCF_040137845.1 Nonomuraea sp. B19D2
GCGGCCCGGTACCGCGCTGGAGGTCATGGCTGGTCATGGTCACTGCGGTGGATACCCGTTCTCGCCCTACTCGTGTCAGTTAAGGAATTTTAGTCCCATCTGTCTCACTTGAGCTTGGCACAGAGGGTGGGCGCATGCGGCAGCGCGTTCGTCCTTGCAGAGGGTGGCCATCACCAGGGCTTGTTCGGCCAGCCGGGTCGCCTCTGCGCTTTCGCCGACCAGCCAGCGAGCGCTGGCGGACCAGGCAAGCAACATCGCCCGGTCGGAGGAGCGAGAAGAGGGCGAAGGAAAGTGGGTGAGGGTGGGCGATGGAGGAGACGAGAGGGAGGGAGTCGACGTGGGCAAGGGAAACGCTGAACTGTCAAAGCCGCTAGCCAGCTCAAAAGCCGACAACGCCGCCTTATAGTCCCCCCGCTGGTAATAAATCATCCCCATCCGCCAAGCCACCGCAGGGTCAGTGGCATCGGCATGGCGGAGGCACTCCAACGCGCCGGCCCAATCCCCCTGAACCTGGCGAGCCTGCCCCTCGGCCAGATCCACGGCACACGTCCGCGACTCCTCTGGAACGGCAACGCAAGCCCGAACAAGCTCAGCCGCGTGCCCCTCGGCAAGCAGCGATGCATGCCACCTTTCGATCATCCCCACCCGATGGCCGGGATCCTCACAAACCGCCAGCGCCTCCCGGACAAACCCCTGCGACTCATACCAATGGGCCGCCACCGACACCCGGCCGACATCATCCATGAACTCCCGGACCAAGGTCGACACCACATAACCTTGATCGCAGGGCGTGATCAAGATGTGCTGAGCGGCCAGAGCGCGGAGCTCCTCGCGGGAGATAGCGACCCCCATCGCCTGGCACAGCTCGTAAGTGAACCAAGGCAGCCGAGCGGTCGCGCGAAGGAATTCCTCATGCTCATCCTTCACCACCTCCTCGACCAGGTAGTCGAACAGCGGCGTGGCAGCGATCCGCTTGGCACGGTCCGATAAGGGCAAGCCGCTCAGCCAGCTCAGCGTGAGCCGTACGGCAACCGGCCACCCCTTGGTGAGCTCGTGAACCTCCTCCGCCAGGTCATCCGACCCCAGAACGATCGAGGAGAGCGAGCGAGTCTCGGCAGGTGTGAAGGCCAGTTGTTCCGCCGATACCTGGAAGACGTGCCCCAGGCCGCGCAGGCGTTGGATCGGGAAGGGTACGGCGGAGCGTGAGATCAACACCAGGTGAAGGTCGTCGCCGCCGTGGTGACAGAGCTCTTCGAGCAGGCGCGCCCCAGGGGTGCCCGGCTCGATCCGCTCCACCTCGTCGATGACGAGGATGGTCGGCCGGGAGACGGCGGCGGCCAGCTCGGCGGCGAGTCCGGCGGAGCGGATCCACCCAGCCGGCGCGCCCAGGGATTGGCAGATCTCTTCGACGAAGGTGGCGTCGTCAGCCCATGCCACCCACGCCATTGGATGATCAGGCCTGGCTCGCGTCCAGCCGCGTACGGCCGAGGTTTTGCCGCCACCTGGGCCGGCGGTCACCACGGTGAGCCGGTGTCGCAGGATCTGATCGAAAAGGCCGGCGAGTTGCGCTCGTGGCAGCAGAGGCTCGGTTGCCCTCACAGCGAAAAGTATCCGACGAGCTGGACTTTAAGGCAACTAAAAGATCCATTTTTAACGTTGTCCTCAGTCCCGAACAACGAGGAGAAAATCGTGAGATTAATCCCAGCTCTGCTCGCGGCGAGCGCCGGCGCCCTCCTGCTCACCGCCCCAGCCACCGCCACGACGAAGGCCATGACGGAGCCCACAGCGGAGGAACTGAGGGCGGCGCCGATCGCCGAAGAGGCCGAGGTCGAGGTCAAGCTCGCGCTGCTCCGCTACAGCAACGGGCTGAGCGTGGAGTTCAACGACAGCCAGCCCTCCGGCGACGTGGGCATCGTCCAGACCGCCTACGTCGGCCGCGCCAGCCTGTTCGCCCGTGACCGTGGCGACAGCTTTCTGGAGACCTATCTGAAGATCACCCCGGTCTCTGTCGCGGTCCCGCAGCGGCTTGTGGAAGCCCATGGCACCGAGCCCCTGCCGGTTGAGCTGCAGCGCCGGACGGTCACCAAGGAACTGGTGGAGGTCGACGGCCTCGCCACACCCGCGGTCCCGACCATGTCCGGCGCGGTCAACTGCAACAAGACCTACTACCCCTGGTACCACTGGCGTGACGTGGGCCACCCCGGCATGCTGCCCAGGGACGCCTACTCCTCCAGCTACGGCGGCAGGTACGTGAAGGCCGACAGTTGGCTCATCAATTGTCTTTCGGCCGGCAACCCGCCCCAGATCGCCGCTCGCCATCAGTTCTTCTACTTCAACAACTTCCTGAGCAAGTGGGTGGAGCAGAGCGACACCTTGGTGTATCCGGGGCAGGAGCAGCACATCGAAAAGGGCATCGCCAACCGCTACCGCAGGATCCGCCAGAGCGACAGCTGGGGCTCCGACCCTGACTGCACCCACTGCACGTACACGCGTGAGGGCCGCTTCCACGACTAAGAGGGCGTCCGAAGAGCGAAGTTTGTGGTTGATTGCCAGTTACGCGTATCGCCAGGCTGGGATGGATGCGTGCGGGCCAACGGGCGAGGAAGACGACGCGCCTGGCCCCGGTACGGCCCCGGGCGCGCACCAGCCGGTGATGGAAGCGTCGGGTCCGCTCCGCCAAATCCGCCCGTTCGCGAGAGGTCAGGGCCACCTCGCCGTCGATGCCTGCCGTCTTGCGGCCAGCGTTGCCCTGCGTGACCTGCCGCACGCTGATCAGCGTGTTGCCCCGGCTCCGCAGCATCAGCCCTTGCAGGTTGCGGACCTTCTTCAGGTCCCCGCCCATCGTCGCCTTGAAGATCCTCTGCCTCAGTCGCCGTACGTGGTCCTCGCGGGTGCGCCACTTGATGGCGTCCCGGTCGTGACGAGCACCGCGCAGGGAAAACCCGGACGTATCGGTACATAGCAGCCCGCACCCCTCACCGGGCGCACAGCACGGCACAGTGACCGGTCGCGCAAGAGCCCCTGGCAGCCAGACAGCCTCGCCACGGGCATGGCATGCCGCCGTTATCTCGGGTGACTGTGGTTGCACGCGATCCGTACCACCCGTCCGAGCGGGCGGTGGCGGAACGTCAGATGCTCCTGCCGCGGTCCTGGCGGGGCATCAGCATCAGCCCGATCGGCTCACCCGGCTCCAGCATCATCACCGGCCGGGGCGGGACTTTCCGAGCGCGCCGTGTCCGCATCCGGACAACAGGCAGCGACAACTTTGTGTGATTGACAGGCGTCCAACTGTTACGACGCTCGCGAAGCACCCGAAGGGGAATCCGAATGGCGAACATCGGACGTCGCGCAGCATTGCGGCTGGCCGCAGGGGCATCGCTTGCCACGCTTGGCGGGCTTGCCGTCACCGCGCAACCCGCCCACGCGGCTCAACACCTGTGGGGCACCTGCACCAGGTGCCGCATCCTGTGGTTCACCGGGAACGGCACCCGGGGCAGCTGCCCGGCGGGCGACATCTTCGACGGCGGACACCACTTCCTCGGGATCGACTGGATGGTGAAGACCATCGAAGACGGCGGAGCCGGGCAATCCGGCTGGCGGTGGTGTGGGCGGTGCCAGGTGCTCTGGTTCTTCGGCAACAGCACCTTCGGCGCATGCCCCGCCCCTCGGGATGGACAACCAGGCACAGGCCATTGGACGATCGGCGCGAACGCAACCTCGGCGCACTACGTCCTGGAGGACATCACCAACAGAGACCGGCCCGGCGGCTTCTCCGGCTGGCGCTTTTGTGTCAAGTGCAACGGACTCTGGGACGCCGTCAGCAACAGCTTGTACACCGGCAACGTCTGCCCGAGCGACCACCAGCCGCACAGCCTCTGGGGGAGCGGCAACTACGTCCTGCGCCGCTTCGGCAGCACACGATGACCCGCGTCGTTGAACCACCGTGAGCAATCGAGGCAGGGCGCCCGGGTCCGACCCATCGGCTGCTGGAGGACGTCGTCCGAAAGCTGGAAAAGTCAAGGCGTAGAACTTCCTGGTTGGAGGTGATACGACCCACTCATCCCTGTGTGCTGAACTATCGGAGGCAACGTGACGCCTGAGAACGCGTTACGCGCGTTGGCTGACGGCTTCGACGGCGAGGTGATCCGGCCCGAGGACGCCGGTTACGACTCGGCCCGCCGCGTTTGGAACCAACTGATCGACCGCAAACCCGCTGCCATCGCACGCTGCCGAACCCGGAACGATGCCGTCTCGGCACTGGCGGTCGCGCGTGACACCGGCCTCGAGCTCGCCGTGCGCGGCGGCGGGCACAGCTTCCCCGGCTTCTCGACGACGGAGGGCGGCCTGGTCCTGGACCTGGGCCCGATGAAGCAGATCGTCGTCGACGTGGAGCGGCGGACGGCCAACGTCGGCCCCGGTGTGCGGTGGGGTGAGCTCACCGCGGCTGCCGCACGGCACGGCCTCGCGCCGGTCGGCGGGCACGTCGCCGACGTGGGCGTCGCCGGGCTGACGCTCGGAGGGGGCAACGGGTGGTTCGCGCGGGTCTTCGGGCTCGCCTGCGACAACCTCGTCGCGGCCGACGTACTGACCGCTTCGGGGAAGATCGTCCGCGCGAGCGCCGAGGAGAATCAGGACCTCTACTGGGGCCTGCGGGGCGGCGGCGGCAATCTCGGGATCGTCCTCGAGTTCACCCTGCGCCTGCACCCGGTCGACCGGCTGCTCGGCGGGATGGTCCTGCACCGGTTGGAGGACGCCGCCGAGGTGCTGCGCTTCCTCGCCGGGTACGGCCAGAGCGCCCCCGACGAGGTCAATGTGGCATCGGCGATCCTCGCCGGTCCGCCGGCGCCCTTCGTTCCTCAGGAACTGCACGGAAAGCCGGTGCTCGCGCTGGCGATGTGTTACGTCGGGCCCCTCGCCGATGGGGAGCGCGAGCTCGCGCCGGTGCGCGGGTTCGGCAGGCCGTTCGCCGACCTGGTCGAACCGACGACGTTCGAGACACTGCAGCACAACTTCGACCCGCAGGGCCGGCCCACGCCTTATCACATGCGCTCTCACCTGGGCGGTGCGATAACCGAGGAGCTCATCGCGGCAATGATCGAGCACGGCGGCGGGCTGAGTTCGCCGGACAACGGTGTGCTTCTGCTGCCGATGGGTGGCGCGGTGGCGCGAGTCGCGGCCGACGCCACCGCCTTCCGGCACCGGGAGGCGTCCTACTGCATGGAGATCGGGGCGGCCTGGCCGGCGGACGACGAGAACCCGCAGAGGCACATCGAGTGGGCTGACCGCTTGTGGGCGGAGACACGGTCATGGGCCATCGGGGTGGAGGTCAACCACCTCGCCGACGAGGGTTCTGAGGGGGTTCGCCGGGCCTACGGCGAGAACTACCAGCGGCTCGCCCAGATCAAGCAAAGCTGGGATCCCGACAACCTTTTCCGGCTCAACCAGAACGTTCCGCCCGCCACTGCCGACGATCCTGGCCCGCGATGAACATCCGGTGTATCGCCGTCAGCCAACCATGTTCACGGCGGCCGCCTGACGTACGGTCTCGGGGGCCGCCGAAGCGTTCGCCCGATGCTGACTGATCCGGTGACGGACCGCGACGCGCGTCGTGTCCCAGGCGCTCACGGCCGGGAAACACCGTGGTAGTGCGGCAGGTCGAGCGGCGGCACCGGGAAGCCGCCGGCCGTCGGCTCTTCGGACAGTTCCTCGAACTCGGCCTCGACCTGAGCCTTCCTGGCCTCCTTGCGCCGCTGGTTGACGGTGTCGAACCGCATCCAGATGG
>NZ_JBEFAK010000112.1:0-5630 GCF_040137845.1 Nonomuraea sp. B19D2
CCACTCGTTCTGCGGTAATATTCCACCGAAGGAGTATGAAGGCGCCTTCTATAAGGCGCAGGAATCTGCTACGTCATTCGCAAGTTCGCAGGAATCGTAGCCTCCAAGATTCCCGGGACGGTCCAGCATCCGGGCGCGCTGGCCGGTTACGGGAAGCGGGAACACACCCGAACGGATCATTTGAAGCTGGTGGTCAGGTATCTGGGGTGGAAGACGACCGCGCCGGACAGCGAGGCGTTGAAGGAGCTGACCCAGTTCCTGCTGGATCGGGCGATGGAGCACGACTCGCCGACCGTGCTATTCAGCCTGGCTCGGGAGTACCTGATGTCGGCGCAGGTGGTGCGTCCTGGTCCGACGGTGCTGGCCAAGATGGTTGGTGAGGCCCGGACCGGGGCGACGGCGCTAACCTCAGAGCTGCTGGGGCATCTGCTGACCACCGAGGTGCGAGCGGATCTGGAGCGGCTGCTGATCGTCGATGCGGGGCTGGGGATGACCTGGCTGGAATGGTTCCGGCAGGCGGCCAGGGAGGCGACGGCTTCGGCGGTGAAGACCTCGATCAACAAGCTGTTGTGGCTGCGGGCGATCGACGCCCACACCATGGACCTGTCTGCGCTGCCGAACGAACGGCGCCGGTTCCTGGCCACTGTCGGCGCGCGGGTCGACGAACCAGGCCCTGCAACACAGGGAGGAACGCAAGTACCCGATCCTGCTGGCGTTCGTCGCCCAGGCCGCGATCGACCAACTGGACGAAGTCGTCGCCCTATTCGACCAAGCGGTGTCCGCGCGGGAGTCGCGAGCCAAGACCAAGACGAACGAGGCGTTGGTGGAGCGGGCGAAGAAGGGCGAGGCCCGGCAGCTGCTGATGGACCTGATCCTGCCAGTGTTGGCCGACCCGTCGGTGCCGGACGAGCAGGTCGGCGGATTGCTGCGCGAGCAGATCGGGATGCAACGCCTGAGGGAGATCACCTCGGATGCGTGGAAGCCGCTGCCGAAGGACCATGGCCGCTTGTCGGAGCTGGACTCCTCCTACTCCTACCTGCGCCAGTTCACCCCGAACGTGCTGGCTGCGGTCGATTTCCAGGGCGGTCCCGGGACCGACGAACTCATGGCGGCCGTGGCCATCCTGAAGCGGCTGAATGAGACCAACGGCCGCAAGGTGCCCGCGGACGCGCCGACGGGGTTCGTGCCGGCCCGGTACGCCGACTACCTGGAGAAGGCCCGTAAGCCGGGTGAGGATACGGTGTTCCGGCACTACTGGGAACTTGTGGTGATCTTGTGTTTGCGGGATGGGTTGCGGTCGGGGGATGTGTTCGTGCCGGGCTCGCGCCGTTACGCCGATCCCTCGACCGCAACCCAGCAGTGGGAGCCGAAGCGGGCGGAGTACGCACAGCTGGTCCGCAAGCCCCTGTCCGGTAGGGACGCGGTCGAGGTCGGCAGGTCCGAGCTGCACGCCGCCCTGACCGACCTGGAGGAGACGTTGCGGACCGCGCCGCCGGAGCAGGCCGGGGCGGTCCGCCTGGACGCCGAGGGGAACCTGATCGTGGCGCCGCTGTCGGCCGAGGACATCCCTCCGGAGGTCAAGGACCTGCATGACGACCTGGCGGGGATGCTGCCGTTCGCGCCGATCGCCTCCGTTTTGATCGAACTCGACGCCAGGACGGGGTTTGTGGACTGCTTCACCCACGCCGGCGGCAGGAAGCTGGCCAAGTCCGCCGAGACCAAGCGGAACATCCTGGCCTGCCTGATCGGCCTCGGTACGAACCTCGGCCTGGTGCGCATGTCGGAGGCGTGCGGGGTGTCCTATGAGATGCTGGCCTGGACGATGGAGTGGTACATCCGCGATGAGACGTTGCGTGAGGCGAACACGGTGATCGTGAACCACCACCACGGCCTGGAGATGTCGAAGATGTTCGGTGGCGGCACCATGTCCTCCTCCGACGGGCAGCGCTTCCCGGTGCGCGGCAAGTCGACCACCGCCCGGACCATGACCATCTACGGCGGGCAGGTGCTGTCGTCCTACACCCACGTCTCGGATCAGTGGTCGACGTTCGGCACCCAGCAGTTCGTGCCGACTACCCGCGAGGGGCAGTACACGCTGGATGAGTTCCTCGGCAACAAGACCGATCTCCCACTCCATGATCACGCGACGGACACGCACGGCGCCACGCTGATCAACTTCAGTCTGTTCGACCTGGTCGGCAAGCGCCTGACCCCCCGGATGCGGGACCTGACGAAGGTCACCCTGGTGCGGGACGACACCCCCACCGCGATCAACCGGCTCTACCCGCACGCCGGTCCGCTGCTGAACGCCCGCTGGGGCGAGGCACTCGTCGAAGACACCTGGGACGATCTGCTGCGGATGGGCGCGTCGCTGAAGTACGGGCAGGCCACCGCCTCCCTCGTGGTCGGTAAATGGTCGGCCGCGCCGCGCCAGAACACCTTGGCGAGCGCGCTCAAGGAATGGGGGCTGCTCAGGCGTACCCTGCACACGGCCCGCTATCTGTCGGACCCGGTGTACAGGAGGCGGATCTCCCGGCAGCTCAACAAGGGCGAGTCCCTGCACGCGCTGCGCCGCGACCTGCACTACGCCCAGCAGGGCACCATCACCGCCCGGCCGTACCTGTCCGATCAGACTGAACAGGCCTGGTGCCTGACCATATTGACCAACAGTGTGGTGGTCTGGACGACCGAGTATTTTGGGCTCGCCGTGCAGCGGCTCCGCGCTGACGGCAAGTCCGTCGACGACGAGCTCCTCGCCCACATCTCCCCCGGCCGCAGCGAGAACATCAACTTCTTCGGGGCCATCCCGGTAGAAGTCGAGGCCGAGCTCGCCAAGCTCGACAACGGCTGGCGGCCCCTGCGCACGCGCCCGGACGACGGCGCGGGCATGCTGCTCGGGCAGATCTGAACGCAGCCCGCCTTGAGCCGCTGGTCACCACGGCGAAATGTCCGCAGCGGTCTGAAGTCCACTTCGGGGCAGCCCCGAGCGAACGTGGCGCGCCCCTCCTTGAGGGCCCTAGTTCTCGAAGTGGGCCGGTACGACGCGGCAGGTGCCCAGGAGCTGGGCGGCCTGCGCGCCCTGGGCGCTGTCGAGGGTGACGAGCGCGTTGTCGAAGGCTGCGGCGTGGCGCGCGCCGCCGAGGAACAAGATGGCGATGTCGACCGGCGCGATCTACTCCACCAGTTCGAACGCGGCAGTGTCGCATGCGTTGTGGCCGTCCCGCTTGTGCATCCGAAGGCGGCGGACATGCCGTTCATTCGCGCGTCATCCTGCCGGACCGGGCCTGGCATTGTCAAAAGAGCCGGCTGTCCGGCTGCTGTAGCGGCACCGTGGCCGGCAGGGGGGTGGCTGCGTCAGGAGCCAGGGCGTCGAGGATGAGTGATAGGTAGCGCCGCCAGCCGTCGCTGTTGGGCTCCATGGTCCACAGCAGCCCCACGAGCATGACCACGATGCGAGGCATGTCATCGGGCACCAGGTCGGCACGGATGAGACCGGCCTGCTGGGCCCGGCCAGCCAGCAAGATGAGCGCCTCGAAGGGGCGGGCACCAGCCTCGTGGGTAATGGCGCCGGAGTCTCTCGCGGCGGCCACGGTGTTGTGCTCGCGAGCCGCCACCGACAGTGTCGCCTCGAGCACGTTGACCAGACCACGCCTAGGGTCGTCGTCGCTCATGGCCTGCTCGATGGCGGGGGCGATGTTCTCGGCGAAGCTCTGGTCGAGCGCGTTTCGGGCGAGCACCGCCTTGTCCGGGAAGCGGCGGTAGAGGGTGGCGATGCCTACCCCGGCGCGGCGGGCGATCTCTTCGAGCGGGGCGTCGGGCCCTTGTTCGGCCCAGATCTGCCGGGCGGCTCGAAGAAGCTTCTCGCTGTTGCGCACGGCGTCGGCTCGTAGCGGCCGTGAGCTGTCGGTGGTCACCGGTCCAGGATACCAATCGATAGCTGCCTATCGGTTGGTATTGACCTCCCTGCAGCAAACAAGTAATAGTTGACTATCAATTAGCAACCAGGCGTAGCCAAGGGGGAGTCAGGTGAAGGTGACCGTTGAGGCCGACAAATGCGTAGCCGCCGGCCAGTGCGTGCTGATCACGCCCGAGGTCTTCGACCAGCGTGAGGAGGACGGCCTCGTAGTGCTGCTGGACGAGACACCCGCGCCGGGGACGTACGACGCGGTCCGTGAGTCGGCCGCGGTCTGCCCGGCCGCCGCCATCCATCTGGTGGAGTCGTGAACCGGATCGTGATCGTCGGGGGGTCGGCGGGCGGGCTGGCCACTGCGGAGGGGCTGCGCAGGGCCGGATATGCGGGCGTGATCACGCTCGTCGGCCAGGAGCCGCACCCGCCCTATGACCGCCCGCCCCTGTCGAAACAGATCCTGACCGGGCAGTGGGGGCCGGACCGGCTCACCCTCCGCGGCAAGGAGGAATTGCACAGCCTCAGCCTGGATCTGCGCTTGGGCGTGCCCGCGATCGGGCTGGACCTGAGCGGCGGAAGCGTGGCGCTGGCCGATGGCGCCGAGGTGCCCTACGACGCTCTGGTGATCGCGACCGGCGTGCGTCCCCGTCACCTGCCGGGCAGCGAGGTCGTGCCGGGCGTGCATACGCTGCGCACCCTGGACGACGCCGTATCGCTGAAGGCGCGGCTGCTTCCGGGGCGGCGGCTGGTGATCGTCGGTGCCGGGTTCGTGGGTGCCGAAGTGGCCGCCGTCGCCACCGGGCTGGGTGTGAAGGTGACGTTGCTGGAGGCAGGTCCGCTTCCGCTGGCGCAGGCCCTCGGCGAGCAGGCCGGCCACGTGCTGGCCGAGATCCACCGCGGCCACGGCGTCGATCTGCGCACGCATGCCGCCGTCGCCGAGATCGTCAGCGCAGGCGGGGCGGTCACGGGGGTGCGGCTGGCCGATGACACGGTGCTGCCGGCGGATGACGTGCTGGTGGCGATCGGCTCGGTGCCGAACACCGAATGGCTCGGCGGCAGCGGGCTGTCCGCGGGCGACGGGCTGGTGTGCGACGAGTTCAGCGCCGCGGCGCCCAGTGTGTACGGGGTCGGGGATGTGGCCCGCTGGCACAATCCGCTGTTCGACACCGCCATGCGGATCGAGCATCGCACCAATGCCGCTGAGCAGGGCCTGGCCGTCGCCCACAACCTGCTCCATCCGCAGGCGCGGCGGCCGTTCGCGCCGGTGCCGTACTTCTGGTCCGACCAGTACGGCATGAAGATCCAGGCCTACGGCCACCTGCGCGACCACGATGAAGCACGCATCCTCGAGAGCAATCTCGCCGAACGCCGGCTCCTGATCGCCTACCGCACCGGCGACAGGGTGGCCGGAGTGCTCGCGGTCGGCATGTCGCCCAAGATCCTGCGCGCGTGGCGTGCCCTCATCGCGGCCCGGACCCCATGGGCCACCGCCATCACCGACACGACAGCTGCGTAACAACTCAGGAGTTCGCAATGAGCATTACGACCGACACCCACGACGACGCAGGCCTTCCTGTCTTCCCTGGAAGACGCTCCCAGCGCTGCCCCTTGGACCCGCCCGCCGAATACGCCGGCTGGCGCCAGGCCGATGGCCTGCAGCAGGTCCGGTTGTGGAATGGCCACACCGCCTGGGTGGTGACCCGGTACGAGGACGTCCGCGCGG
>NZ_JBEFAK010000113.1:0-5282 GCF_040137845.1 Nonomuraea sp. B19D2
CGACACCGACCACTCCATCCACGACCGGGAGGAGGGGGAAACCCGGCCGCGCACCGCATGATCCCGGACGCCAAAGACTCAGGTCACGAACCTACAACCGCGTGTCGCGAGTTAACCAGCAGGATCTCCTTCACCTTCAAAACCGATCCGGACAGCGGATCGCCGGTAAAGATCGTCCGAGGCTGGGCCATCGTGGAAGGAGTCCTCCGTCCACTGACGGCCACCGAGATCATGAATTCTTCGCGCACCGATCCGCGCACCGGAGATTCTCTACCTCCCGAGCCTGCGGTCGAATACGTCGACTCTCACGAGCCTTTCGAACAGTGAGTGCTCGGCGCCCTCTTGCCCATGCTTTGGTCTGTCATGGCACGTCAGCCATGTGGTGTGCGGCCCGCCGACGCCGCGGGGCCGGCGGCCGCATCGCCATGGGCGAGATGCGCGAGCAGGGTCAGCGATTGTGCGGCTTCGCTGCCTGGAGTGGCGTGGAAGAGAACCGCCCACCAGGTCGGCCAGATAGCGGGCACGGCTTCTGGCCCGGCCAGTCCCCGTCGTACAGCGCCCGGACCGCAGGGGCGAGGAACGCGGCACGCACCGCGTCGACATGCTGATCGGCTGTTCGGTGTTCGCCGCCGCGCACAAACTCCGGGCCTGGGTCGGTGACGGACGTGCGGTCACCCCCGGTGGTGCTCTCAAACGGACGCTGGTGCCGGAAGTTGTGGCGGCGGTCGGCGTGCGGTGTCCGCGCCCATCAAGCCCTGGCCCAATGCGAGAACGGCTAGCCGCTGCACCATCCCGTAAAGGACCGTAGCCGGACTTCCCGGCAGCATGCCTCCTGAGAAGGGCCGGTGCCGAGGCTCCGGTCCGACGAGAGATCTGGCTCCGGGAGTTCGATCCCGCTAAAGACGGCGGTCGGCGATCCCGTCGGGGATCGCGTCCTTGTTCACGACATGGTGGTACAGCGACATGGCCTCGACGCCGAGCCGCTCTGCGACATTGCGCATGCTGACCACCGTGACGCCCCGCTCGTCGGCGAGGGCCGCGGCTGCCTCGATCATGCGCTGCCGGCTGAGGTGGGTGGGTGTCGACGCTCTGGGTACCCGGACCTCCTTGGCGGCAGACTTGCAGCCTTACGTGTGTAAGGGTAGCGTCTGTAGCGTCCTTACAGTTGTAAGAGGGAGAGCGGCCGGCCCGCGCCGACATATACGGGGCAGCGTTATGAATACAAACAGGCGAGCAACTGCAATTGCAGGCGTACTGGCCATCGTGGGCATGATCGCCGGTGTGTCAAGTATTGTTCCCGCTCTCGAGGAGCCACACTATCTCGATCTCATTTCCGCACATGAGAGCCAGGTCATCGTCGGCGCGGTTTCTCAGTTCATCATGATCCCCGCCTATGTCGGGTTTGCGCTGAACCTGTATCCGACGTTGAAGAGGGAGAATGAGGTGCTCAGTCTGGGTTTCCTTGGATTCAGGCTGATCGCAGCGACGTTCCATTTCATAGGCGTGATTCTTTTGCCCTTGTTTCTGGTGCTGGGTCAGGAATTTGCCCAGGCAGGCGCTTCGAGCGCATCCCACCTCGAGGCCTTGGGGGAGTTGCTGCGGACGGCGCGCGACTTGGTTAATCATGTCGCATTAATTCTCTCCCTGGGTGTCGGGGATCTCCTGTTGTTCGGCATCCTGTATCGATCGAGACTTGTCCCTGGGTGGTTGTCGGTGTGGGGGCTTCTTGGGATCGGATTAGCTATGTCGGCGAGCTTCTTGGTGCTGTTTCGTATGACTGATGTCGTCGCACCACTCTACCTATCCATAAATGCACCACTGGCGCTGCAAAGCTTGGTCTTGGCCATCTGGTTGATCACAAGAGGATTCGATACAAAGACATTAACCGCGGGACACCAGCACGACGGCCCGCGCGGCTGACGTGCACGTCGTCCCACCTTGTTGCGACGGCCTGTGCGTGCCGAAGGCGAGCCGCCCCAAACGCGCCGCGGCGAGCCTGTGCATCCACCGTCGAGCCCGTACTACCGGCTGCGCAGGATCGAGGAGATCGCCGCTGTCGAGCGGTCCAGCGGGGGCGACCGGCTCGCCCTGCATCTGGGACTCAAGGTCGCCAGGCTCATCGAGCTGAGATGACGGCGGTACGACACCTACGTTCAGCCGGTATAGGCCACCGTGGTGCGTGACCTGCCCCTCGTCTACTTCGGGGACTTGGACGTCAAGGGATTGGAGATTCCGCAGGCCGCGGCGGTTGCCGCCGTATTGTCTTCCGTCGTTCCTGCGGCTCGGTTGTATCACACTCTCCTAAGTTGGCATCCCCGGAAAGGCCGCGCAATAGATCGAGCACGCGCGAGCGAGCTCGCAATGGCCGGTGCCGGTGTCGGTGGGCAGGAGGCCTCGTTCTGACCGGCTAGGTCTGGGCCGCCTCGCGGGCCCGGACCTCCGGGTCAACGATGTTCCCCCGGTCCTTGATCTGAGTGTCAGAGCCTTTGCCGATTCCTCCGGGTGATCGTTTTTGGCCATCCAGAGCTCCTCCCTCTCTTGTCATTCCAATGCCAAGCAGAGGAAGCTGGGGAGCGATCAGAACGAGCCCTCACTGGGAAGGACCTCCATGCGACTGCTTGCCAAGATTGTTCTCGCGAGCGCGTTGGCCACACCTCTACCAGTACTGCTGTCACCGTCCGCGCACGCCGATATTACGGTGAATGTGGGCGTGAGCACGGGCGGCGGCGACGACTACCACTGCGTAATTGTGCTCCTCTGCAACTGACAGGTGCCACCGCCTCGCCTTAAACCAGGCGGGAAGGTGTTCTATGCGAGCAAAGATCGTTAGAGGGAATCCGAGACACCCTCTGAGGAAGGTCCAAAGGCCCGGAGCCCGAGGATCTCGCCGAGCGCGGCCTCCAGCCGCCGGGTGAGATCGCTGACCTGGTCCCGGAGTCGGGATTGCGCTCCAGCGCGGTGTCCAGCCGCCGCTGGAGCGACGCATCGCTGGCAGGATGCTGCCCTGTCCGACCAGAGGAAGGACGGGGGTGCGCAGCAAGATGACGATTGGACAACGCCCGGTGCATCGCCGTGGCGGAGTCGGCAGGGTGGTGCACCATGACGACCCAGCCTGCTCCTGGTTTGCGCGGCCTCGCGCCGGGCGTCCTGGCCGCGCTGGGGTGGCAGAGCTGCCAGGTGGTCACGGCGCGGGCGCTCAGCACGCCGCGTGTGGTGCTGTGCGAGCTGGACGAGCGCGAACACGCCAGACGGCAGGAAGCCGAATTGCCGCCCACGGCCGACGCCCTGTTGCTGCGGTGCCGGGCAGCCGTCGATCCTGCCTTTCTGGAGCGGCCATCACCAGTACGTATTCGCGGGGCTGTCGCTGCACGAGCCTCGTGGCGGTCCGCGCGGGCGAACCTGGCGGAGTTCGGCGCTTTCGGCGCCCGCGTCGCGGTCTTGCCCGCTAGGGTTGCACGCCGGGATGCGGTGCGTGCCGAGGCCATCTATCACGGGTTTGGCCTGGTGACCGCTGAAAAGCCCCATGAGGTGATCCAGTCGCCTGACACATACGTCAGTACCAAGCGGACATGGGTCCACCGGCTTGTGGAGGAAATCGTCTACGACGCCGTGCTGTCCCAAAAGCCGCTCAGCGCTGGGACTTGGGCAGCCATGCGTTCATGAACCTGGGTGGCTCCCAGATGAGGTGATACTCATCCTCGATCCACTGGTACCAGCCCAGCGCGCCATCGATCGCGCTTGCCCACGAGGTTGGAGAGGTGACTTGCTGCTGTAAGTCGTCCAGGACGCTCGCGTTGTGCGCGGCCAGGCTGACGTCGGCACAGGTGGCGAACCGGTCCATGGTGCGGTTCCCGCACTCGGAGCAGGCGCACCGCCACAGGTCTTCCACCAGGTCGTCATGCTGCTGGGTGTGCGCCCAGCCTTCCAGGATGCGTTCGACTTTCATGAAGCTCAGCAGCCCGGGCACGATCGCGTACTTGGTGGGCGGTGTCCCGTACGGAGGCCCTGGACGGTCCGCGGGGTACAGGTGCCGCAGTGAGGAGGTGACACCGACCGCGACCCAGGCGGCACCGTGGGCGAGCGCGCCGATCCCAGACAGGTCCGTACACAGCAGGCTCACCGCCGGGCGTGCCTGCTCCAGCAGGTGTTTCAGTCCGTGCACCGCCCATTGGGTGGCGAGCGGGTCAGCGGTGTGCTCCAGGACTAGCGCGACCGGCATCCGGTGATGGTTGATCTCGCTGATCAGGTGCTTGACTCCATCGTCGGCCAGCCAGGAGGCATGTAACGGCAGCACGGCAGTCACCCCGGCGCCAGCACGCACGGTCTGTTCCAGAATGGCCACCAAGGCGGAACGATCCGCCTGGCCCACATAGCCGGAGTCGGTCAGCACCACCGGCAGCCTCATCTGCCGCTGCGTCTGGATCCAGGACCGGGTGAACAACGTCGTGCCTGAGGGACGCTTCGCCCCGGCGTAGCGGCGGCGATCGACCATGACCGGGCGCTCCGCAAGCTCGTCCTTGTGGAACGAGACGGCGCTCAGCGCTTGCCCGCCGCTGACCACGATCCCGGCCCCGTAGTCAGCGCCGAGGTACCAGAACTCCTCAGCACGGTTCGCCGAAACCTGCATCAGCAGCCGATTGGCCAGGGGAGACCGGTCGGGATCACCGCTTTCGGAACGTTCGCTGGCCTGGAAGGCATCCATCGCGCTCTGGCCCCTCCACCCTCGCCGAAGAAGGGAAACAGCTCGATCTCTTTCGACGGTGACCGCCACCCGCCCGCCCGTCAAGTAGCCCCCCGATTACAGGGGAAGCCCCATGTCCGAACCCGGCGAGCCCAAGCCGATCCCGCTCTGATCGTCCAGGAGGCAGTGATGCGGTGCTTGGACGTCATCGAGTGTCAAGTCAGGGAAAAGCCGACGTACGACCACGTCATGATGCTCCGCCAGTCCAGCTGCGCGATCGGTTCGAATGCGTGGCTTTCTGACAGCTACCGTCATGTAGGACGATCAGCGGGTGGCGGACTGGGCGAAGCTGATTGAAGCGATCGCTGGATTGGTAGGCGCGGTCGCATGGCCAGTGGCGATCGTCCTCGCCGTTTGGCTGATCATGCGACGGCACAGGGATGCATTCGGCCGGTTAATTGACCGGATCAACTCTGTGGACCGTCCCGGGAATCTTGGAGGCTACGATTCCTGCGAACTTGCGAATGACGTAGCAGATTCCTGCGCCTTATAGAAGGCGCCTTCATACTCCTTCGGTGGAATATTACCGCAGAACGAGTGG
>NZ_JBEFAK010000114.1:0-4897 GCF_040137845.1 Nonomuraea sp. B19D2
CCAGATGCGGAAAGACCGCTTCGAACTTCGCCGCCAGCATCGTCACCGTCTCTGCCGCCACGCCCATACCACAGCAACGATCGACAGCCCCGAAAGCTACGGGTTATTCCCCTGCAAGCCCTTAGCCTTGAGTCCGTTGTTGCTCGGCAAGGGAGCCTCATAACTCACGGCAAAGCTCAGCCCGCCTACGCCACGTTGGCCAGCGACCTCCGCCAGCGGATCGCCAGTGGCGAATATCCGCCAGGCGGGATGATCCCGTCTGAGACGACGCTCATGCAGACGTACGGCGTTGCTCGCGGCACCGTGCGACAAGCACTCGCGGAACTGGAACGCGAGGGCCTCGTCGTTAGTCAGATGGGCCGCAGTCGCAGAGTGCAGGGGCAGCCCGCAGAGGGTACGAAGCCTGCCACGCGCTACGAGGACGTGGCCAACCAACTCCGCGTCGCCATCAAGGCCGGCGAGTTCCCTCCCGATGTCCGGCTGCCTGGTGAACCTGTCCTTGCCGAGAGGTTCGGCACGGCACGCATCACAGTACGCAAGGCCCTGGAACTGCTTCAGCAGGAGGGCCTGATCGTCGTCATCCCCAGCAAGGGCCGTTTCGTGGCCACCAGTTCGCCACCGAGCAACACAAGCAGAGAGGGCTGATCAATGGCCATGCCCCCCACCTCGCGAGGCTTCTCGCAGCAGGACGCTCATAGAGCGCTCATCGCAGCCTGCGACCATGCCGGGCTGGACAGCCGAGGGGCGGTCCCCATGCGGCTGGGCGAGAACGCGCTGTACCGGCTCGCGTCCGTCCCGGTGGTGGTGAGGATCGCTCGCAATGTGCGACTGCTGCCCGATGTTCAGAAAGAGGCGGCGGTCGCGACCTGGCTTGAAGCTGCCGGCTTCCCCAGCGTGCGGCTGTTTCCGGACTGCCCCCAGGCAACCGTTCACGAAAGCCGGGTAGTGACGTTCTGGCGCCACGTGGACGGATCCGGACCGGCTCCCGGGTTCGTCGACCTGGCGGTGATTCTCAGGCAGTTGCACGATGTGCCCAAGCCGGTGGACCTGGTCCTGCCGCTGTTCGACCCACTGGCGCGCGTGGAGGACCGCTTGAACAGTGCCGGCAACGTCGCGGACGACGATCTCGAGTTCCTCCGCCAGCGGGTCGAGGACCTGTATGCCGAGTACAGCAGCATCAACTTCGCCCTGCCCGCCGGACACATTCACGGCGATGGCCACAAGAGCAACCTGCTGCGACGTGCAGCGGATGGACGGGTGATCCTGCTCGACTTCGAGGCGTTCGCGTGGGGGCCGCGCGAGTGGGATCTCTGTACGGGCATCGGGATCCCGTTCAGGGGTTCCGGTGGGTGACGCCGGAGGAGTACGCACAAGCTGTGGACGCGTACGGTTTCGACGTCACCGAATGGCCCGGCTTCCATACGTTTGCGCCGGATTCGTGAGATGACGATGACCACCTGGCTAATGCAGAACGTCGACCACAACCCCGAGATCCGTGCCGAGTTCGACCGACGCGTGGCCTCACTGCGGCATGACGTCCTGCCGCGTGTCTGGAAGCCGTTCTGAAGCCGGATTTTCTCGGGTGAATTCCCTCAGGCAGCTCCGCTTCTAAGACCTGCACCCGTGGGCAGGCAGATCTCGACCTGCTCAGCATGGATTTCGCGGTGGCTTCTGCCTACCGTCACGTTGATAGCGGTCGATCCCCAATTGCCGGAGAAGTTTGATAAGGCGCCATGCCGGGGGGACACCAGCCGACACACCGGAATTGTCCTTGCCCTCCGCCATGATGGGCCCCGCTCGTATCCGCTCACGTGATCTCGAAGGAGCCGTCATGACCGCCAACCACACTGCCGGATGGTCCGATTTCGGGTGGCATTTCTGGAAGGACCTCGCTCTCGTCCGCGCCAGCCTCGACGCGGGCGCCGACCCGAACAATGGGCCGTACTCCTTCGAGCGTCCCCTGCACGCCGCGGCGCACCGCGGTTCGCCGGAGGCGGTCGCCGAACTGGCAGGCCGCGTCGACGACGTCGACGCGGAGTGCGAGGGCCGCACCGCGCTCTGGGAGGCCGTCTTCAACGACCGGCCCGAGAACGCCCGTGCCCTGGTTGCCGCTGGAGCGGACCCGTGGCGCCCGATGATGGGTGGCTGGTCGCCCGGTCGGCTGAGCCTGGCGAGCCCCACGCCTGGCCTGTTCTTCCCGTTCCCGCCGGATCACGTCGGTCTGGCCGAGGCTGAGGCCGCCGCCGTGGCGGAGGCCGAACGCCTGACCGGCGCGCTGGGCCGCATCGAGTGGGACGGTCACAGCCTGGCATGCGTACGCGGCATCAGTGCCGCCGAGGCGGCACGGCGCTTGGCCGCCGAACCCGCAGACGAGGAAGAGCTGGAAGAGATCATGGAAGACCCCTTCGACGACGAGGCCATGCAGGTCATCGGCTTAACCGACGTGCCAGGCGGCTGCGTCGTCAGCCAGCAGTGGGGGTACATGGCCGCCACTCCCGTCGTCATGAAGGAACTGTCGGCGGGCACGGTCGCCTACGGCATGTACGCCAACCCCAAGAGCGGCAACCAGGGCCGCGTGTACCGCGACGTCGAGGTCGTGGCCTGGGATACCCACCCGGGCGGCGGCGACGTGTCTTCCGATGATTCGGCCGAGGAGATCCTGCTCAAGTACCTGTACCAAGGCCACGCCGAGGCCTATTGCTTCGCCGGCGCGGGCTTGCACCCGACTGACGCCCGCGCGATCTCCAGTCCGGACACGCACTGGCGGCTGCCCGAACGGGACTACTGGCGCTGACCAAGCGGTCGCTGCGATCTTGCTCCCCCGCCGGCGGTGTGACGAGGCGGCCGTAGTCGAGCAGCAGTCCAGGGCCGCCGCCATGGCGAGCAACAACGGAACGGTGAGTGGCGGTAGCAGGCCGAAGTTGGCTGCGTTAGCGCCACTGGCCGTTCGGATGTGGGAAGTAGTCGCTATTGCATCTGGTGGAATCTCGGATTATCTGACACGTCGCCTGTGCCGAGCTGGGATTGCTGTCAGGCGGTGGAAGCTGTCTCGCGTTCGGCGAGGTACTCGTCGAGGAGATTGAACAGGGTGTCGATGACGAGTTCTTCCTGCCCGGCGGACAGTTCCCAGTGGTCCCAGGTGGCGAGAGCGATGTGGCGCACCTGTCCTGACCAGTGATGACTGCAGGCCTCGCCGCGACGAGCGATGAGCCATTCTGTCCATCCCTGTAAGCCGGGTCCACCGTGGCGTCTGGCGTGCTGGTCGTAGCCTTCAAGGAACGCCTCCAGGCCCATTAGCCGACCGCCGACGACGAACATCTCTGGTCGATGCCTGACGGTGGCGAAGTATTCGCGCTCGCTCATCTCGCTCAGGGTCTTGGTCATGATCGATGTTCTCACCTGCAGACTTGCCAGGCGATTACTTCTAACGAAAGATCCTTTCGCTAAAGTAATCGGTTGGAGGGTGACGAAGCCTGAGCCGGGACGGTCGCGTCCTCGGAGCGGTGGAAAAGCTCGATGAGGTAGGTGCCGTGAGTGGATCTTAGGCGGCGGCTGTCTCGGGTGTCGAGTCGGCCGGCGCGGTGGCTTCCGGGTGGAGCTGGGCGGGTGGGTGGAGCAGAGCCCGTCGACATGCCGGCCAAGGTGAGCGAGCCGGTTCGGCCGCCCTCGCGGAGCTCGGTCCCTTCCCTGATCTGGCACGCCGCCGCGTCACAGGGGTCCCGGCACGACCCCGTGACAAGCGGTGGCTGCGCAGGTTGACATCCCGTCAAGCGGCGTCGAGGCTCCGGTGATCTTGCGGGCCATGTCCACCAGGGTGGGGCTGGGCTGGCCCTGTTGGGTGCGGGCGGCTGCTTCGATGGCGACGGCGACGGTGCGGCGGAAGTTGTCGGCCTCGGCCGGGTCCTGCTGCTTGAGCAGGTTCATGGATGCGGTCAGGGCCGGCAGGACTTGGTCGGCGAGTTCGGCTACGGTCTTGCCGTACTTGACGCCCTTGGGTGCCTTGGTGAGGACGTGGCCGACCAGGCCGGTGGCGGAGGTCAGGGTGATGGAGCCTTCGGTGGCGACCTTGTGGGCCGAGCCGGCGGCACCAGTGGCGGACATCAGGGAGACGGCACCCCACGCGGCGATCCGCAGGGTGAGCTTGTCCTGGTCGTTAAGGGTGATCGACATGATGTTGTGCTCCTTCAAGCTGTTACGAGATTCAACTGAACGGACAGGCGCTGAACCGTTCATGGCATCCACGATCGCCGACTGCTCTGATACCGGGCCGTTGCCGTCCTGACGCGGCCGCTGACACGACATCGCCCAGTCAGCGCGAGGGCTGGCCAGCTGGGTCGATGGCCTTGGAAATCTTGCGGGCCATCTCAGAGCGGCGGGATCGCCATCGTTGTCGGTCACCAGCACCGGCGTGCGCAGGCAACGCACGCCCAAGATCAGCCAACGCCGGGGTGATTGCCGGACGCGATCCAGCAGGGAGGTCAGATTCGGCTTGTGCAGCGGGGGTGACGCTTGGAATGTACGCACGGATTTGGCACGGTCAACGACTGCGTTCGTCGCATGCCCAGGCGGTCGTAACGGGTCGCCGGAGACCCGAATGGCTCAGAATCAGGGTCTGACCTGGGGAAACGCCATCAAGATCATCCCGCGTATGTCCCCTGATCATGGTCTTACGGCTGCCTGTGGGCACCGTCGGCTGCCTATCAAGGTCCACCAAGCAAAAGACCTGCGGCTGAGAAACCGCAGGTCAGGGGTTGAAATGCCTGTTCAGGTGAGTGCCCCCGGCAGGATTCGAACCTGCGGCACCCGCTTTAGTCTCCGATCTCCCCTGGTGGAGGAGGCCGTTCTGGCCTGAAAATCGGGGTGGTTGCCCGCTGACGTCGTATCTCCTTGGTCGTTC
>NZ_JBEFAK010000115.1:0-4395 GCF_040137845.1 Nonomuraea sp. B19D2
TCCACTCGTTCTGCGGTAATATTCCACCGAAGGAGTATGAAGGCGCCTTCTATAAGGCGCAGGAATCTGCTACGTCATTCGCAAGTTCGCAGGAATCGTAGCCTCCAAGATTCCCGGGACGGTCCACTACGGCGTGCCGGAGTTACTCTGTCCGATGGCACTCCGACCGTCGCAGGAGTGTTGGCTCTGGGGGTTCATCCACAGGAGTGGTTTCCGCGCTTCGTCATCCAGGCTTCGGCAGAGCCCTTGCCGACCGATCCCGTAGGATCGCGGGCCCGGAACCAGACAACGATCACTGGAGCTATTCCACGGATGCTGGAAGAGGCTCTGAACTGGGCACGGCGAACCTTTGACACCAGCGTCGTGTCGGCGCCGGACGGGACTGTTCATGATCGGCCAGCCTATCCATACATCGCATTTCGCGAGATCATCGCGAACGCTCTTCTCCATCGCGACCTCGATCATTGGTCGGCCGGCATGGCCGTGGAGGTTCGACTCCGTCGTGACCGGTTGATCGTCTCCAACCCGGGCGGCCTGTACGGCATCACGGTCGACCGGCTCGGCCGGGATGCCGTCACCTCCGCACGCAATGCGCGACTCGTTGCGATCTGCCAACACGCTCGCACACCAGAAACAGGCGCGCGAGTGATCGAGGCGCTGGCAACCGGCATTCCGATCGTGGCCGATGCCCTGGCAGAGGCCGGACTTCCACCTGCGCATTACATCGACGCCGCCATCCGATTCACTGTCGTCCTACGGCGGCAGGCAGTTCCCGTCATCCACCCGGGCTCCGACCTGAACGAGACGGAGCTACGCGTCTACGACGCCTTGGCGGCCGGGACACGCAGTGTCGCTGACCTCAAGCAGGAACTGAACCTGTCCGCACCCAACATCCGCAAGGCACTTCGCGAACTGAGATCGAGAGGGCTCGTCGAGCAACTGGGGGGCCAAGGACGGCCAACAACCTACCGGAGACTCTCGGAATAGGGGGATGCTGATGTCCTTGCACGCCGGTTCGCTCAGCCGGACAAGACAGGCGCTGATGCCCGGGAGTTGCCCAGTCGGGCGGCGACTGATCAGGCCAATCTCGTCGATGACGGCGAACTCGGGTGTGCCCGCTTGCGCGAGCCAATGACCCAACAGCCCCAAAGAGTGATCGCCACGGGGTTTCTGATGCAGGTGGGCGGTACTGGGTTCGAACCAGTGACCCCTCGCTGGTAAGGAGCCATGATCCCTCGGTAGTGCATCCTGGCCTGCGTTCCCGTGTCATGAGATGCTCGCTGCGCCATGATCGATTCAACCTAATGGCACGCTAATGGCACGGTGATCATGCCCCTGACGTGGGGCTCGCTTACGGGATCTGGCACGGTATGGCACGGCTTTGCGGCACGCAGATGGCACGGAAGCGAACCCGGCGCCCCTACTGGCGATCCCCCGCATGGGGTCGAGCTGCCGGCGGTTTTACAGCGGATCAATGATTCAGGTGGACAACGTCCTCTGAGCTGCCCGTACGGCCTTTGCTTCGGGTCCAGTGTCGGAGATCATCCCGCCCATATCCCGGATCTTGTCGTGCTGGATGCAACACCTGACCTGGGGTGGGTAAGGCGATGCGGGTGGCGCAGGAGCGGATGCTTAATCACTGGTGGTGGCGGCTCGGCCGGTGCGTGGGCCGCCGGATGTACACCTTCCACGTCACATTCCAGGACCAACCCGACCTCCACCGCCTCGGGGCTGTGGGCTCTGTGCTCAGGATTCGGCGACTCTCGGCGAACGACTTTCCCGAATCGCTGGTCCACCGTGATAGTGCACGTGTTTTCCATGCGCGGCGAGGAAGTGAGGTTTCACCACGGTGAAGAAAACTCTGCATGTCGTGTTCTCAGCGATTGTCGTGACAGGGGTGGGGGCGGCCATGCCCGCCGCGGCGCACGCGGGCGGATACGGCTGCAACGGATCTCTTGTCGGCACCTGGCGCCTCCCTATGAAGGACGCGTACACCGGCGAGAAGTTCTACATCAGTGACATCAAGCTCTACTACAACGCAAGCAGTGGCTGGAACTGTGCGGTCCTGGCGAAACGACCGGATCATCAGCGGTATGGCACGCGTACCCCGATGGACATCGCCATGTATAACAGCCGCTTCCGGGAGGACAACGTCAAGAACAACTACGACTACGACAACGGACGTTTCAAGTACTTCGCGGGACCGGTCCGGGTCTATGGCAAGAACATGTGCGTGAGCATCGTCGCTCACCACGCCGACACCGCCGGGCCCTTTGACGGGAAATGGTCCGGCAGCCGTCGGATCTTCGGCGCTGCGTGCGACTGACCGCGCACTCCCGCTTGGAGCAGGCGCCGCCTTCAACATTCATCGCTCGGGCGGTCGGCGTGGCCGACACCCCTTCCACACTTGTGGGCTGGCCGAAGTGGCCCGGCACGTTCGCACAGGCGTACATGCCGTCTGACACGCGGATGAGTGAGCTTTATGCAGCCCAGGTGACCTTGCCGTCGGCGTTCACCGTCACCAGGCGGCCCGTCTCAGTGAAGCTGGCCGCGACGACGTCCTCGCGCCGCTCGCGGACCTCCCCCTTGACGTTGAGCAATTCCAGCTCACCATCGTGGACCAGGCCGACCACCGTACCGGACGGATCGGCGATCACACCGGCCCGAGCGGCGACATCGCGCGACCACGTCTGCCGCCCGCTCGGGTCGATGCCGCGAACCTCGGTGTGATGGGTTCCGCGCTGGTCGACGTAGCGGGACACCACCGCGCCCCCGCGCGTACCGGCCACGCATTCCCCGGGCTGGTCGAGATTGACCTGAAGGGGAACGACGGTCCCGTCCTTGAGTATCCCTCCGCGCTCGCCGGTCAGGACTGCCCAGTCTCCGCCGACGCAGCCACCCCAGAACCCCCCAGCGGGCACGCGCTCCCCTGTAGCCCGCCATCCGTGAGCGTCGCGCTGGAAGCGCAGGATCTCACCGCCGGGCAGCGTGGGGTCGGCGTAGAGCAGCAGAGCCGTCGTCCGGTCGGGGCTCTCCTGCCAGAGGACGTTCTCCACGCCGGCGACCTGATGACTCTCCTTCTTGCCGTCCGAACGCTGGATCTGGAGCGTGCCTTCCTCGGCGACGACCGTGTCCGCATCGCCCCGCCGGCTCAGCACCTTCCGGGTAGCGGTGGAGAAGGCCGCTTCAGGGCACCGGGCCGCGCATACGGCGGCCTGCTTGTCCGTCCACACGTGCCGTCCGTCCGAGGCGTATCCGAGGTGCGATTCGGTCTGCGGGTCGTACACGATCGCCCCCGTCGAGGAGGCGGCGACGAAGACCGGCGGAATTTCCTGCTCACCGCCGGTGGAGCACGACGTGACCGCCACCAGCGCCAGCAGGGACGCGACAAGTGCGCGGTGGTTCATCGGCCGCTAGATCCGCTTGGTCTGGAAGCTGCACGTGGGGTCGAGGCCCGGAAGGTCCCAGCGCACCCAGAATTTAACGTAGACCTTGTCCTTCGACGAGGCGGGGATGCTGACGGTCACGCTCTTCGTGCCCACCTTGGCCTTGTCGGTGCTCCAACCGCTCCACCACGTGTCGGGTGCGTTGTTCTTGTCCGAATAGACATCGATGGCCACGTCGGTCTTCGATCCGGCGCGACCGCCGATCGTGTACGTGAACTTGGTGAAGACGTCACGCCCTACGCCGTTGAAGTAGTAGCGTGCCGAGCCGCTGAAACCCTTGGGGTCCGACGAGCAACTGCCGCTGAGAGTCTTGTCAGCCGACGCAGAGGCGGAAGCGCCGCCGGCGCCGACGATCGACAACGTCAGTCCCGCGGTCCCGACGATCGCCGCATGCCGAAGTATGGTGCTCAGTCGCATGGTGCCCTTTCCGTTTCCTTGACTTGCATCCGTCAAAGGATCGTAGGGAGCGGTGGTATGTCGGTGGTATGCCCGGTCGTAGATGATCATGTCTGTACGGATTTCGGGAATGCCCCGACCGTTCATCGCCTCCCGGGCGTGGCCGCGCAGCAGGGACCAGTGCGCCGGATCCGCTGTTTGGTTCCCTGGCTCGCCCGTCCGCAACGTCCTCGAAAGTGTTGCTGGCACCATCGGGCGGGCTGGCGCCAGGCCGCCGCGATCGCGGTTGATCTTGTCCGCCAGGCGCACGCGCCCGCATCCCGGGCGAGGGCAAGGGGAGTTCATAGACCGCGTCCGTGATCCCCGTCACCGGGCACCCGGCACGGAGCGTTACTGACATTTCTTGTCGCGAAGCACTGTCAGAGCCCGGCTCTGGATCAAAGCCTGTGGCAACAGAGCGTGACGGTGTTCGGGTCCAGGTCGACGGGCTAGTGGTAGTTGAGGACGCGAATGCGGAGCAGGTCGAAGCTGGCTCGTCCGAACATCTGCCGCT
>NZ_JBEFAK010000116.1:0-3292 GCF_040137845.1 Nonomuraea sp. B19D2
GATCAGCGCGCCCCACCACATGTAAATGAGATTGGAGGAGTTGTGAGACAGCTTCTGGCCGTGGCCTCGCGGTTGGCCCTCACGGTCGCCTTGTCGGTCATGGCGTACGCGTGGCCGCTGCTCGGCCACGTGCTCGCCCCCATCGGTGCGGTCGTCATGGCGTCCGTCGTGGTGTACCTCGGCGAGGGCGTCGTCCAGGAGGTGCGCGGCGTCATCCGGATGCGCCGGTACGAGCGGCGGCGAGCGGCGTGGCTCGCGCGGCGTAAGCGGCAGGAGGCGAGCGGCGAGTGACGCTCCTCGTTGCGGTCGGGGCCGTGCCGGCGTGGCACCGGGATGCCGCGTGCGGCGACCTCGGGAAGCTGTTCGCGTCCAAGAAGCCCGTCGACGTCGACAAGCAGCGGAGGGTGTGCGCGGGCTGTCCCGTGCTGGGCAGGTGCGCTGCGGACGCTGCGGCGAAACGGAAAGACCAGCTCCCGGACCTGATCATGGCCGGGCTGACGCGGACTGAACACCCCAACGGCCGCCTCGTCAACGCGCGCCGCGCCTGCACGAGGTGCCGCGAGAAGAAGCCGCTGACCGAGTTCAACAGCAAGAAGCGCGGCAAGTTCGGCCGGGCGTCGACATGCAAGAAGTGCGAGAACGCGCGCCAGCGGGCCGCCTACCAGGCCAAAAAGGCAGCGGCGTCGTGACGGCCGAGATGACCGAGGATGACGCGGCCTGGGTGCGTAAGCACGTCTGGACGGACGGCATGCGCCGCGTCCAGTACAAGGTCCACCCGGGCGTCTACACCCGGTGCGAATGCCAGCGCGACGTGTGCTACTCATGCCACCGCGGCGTGCACGAGCGGTGCATCGGCATCCCGCGCCAGGACCGCGAGGGGATGATCGCTGGCAAGAGCGGCGTCCACCCGGCGTGCTTTAAGGAGCCGTACAAGCACGTCACGATCGACGGCCCGCCGCACGCGACGTGCGTCGCTCAGGTATGGCTGGCTGACAGGATCTGCCGGTGGGCCTGCCGGTGCGGCTGCAAGCCCAGCGCCCCCATGTCGCCGGTCAACGCGGGCTGGGTCCGGCGAAACGCCTGGACGAAGACGTTCGCTGACCGGATGTCCCGCCAGTACGGCGACCTGTACGATCCGTGCCCGTGCCAGCTGGGCATCGACGGCCCGCCGCAGCTGGACCGCAGTTTCCCGGAGGGCTGGATCAACGGCGGGATCATTTTCGACTCGCACGCGCAGCTGCTCGATGAGCCTCTCGCCGTGTGGCTGGCCGACCGGACATGCCAGCCACTGCCCAAGCGCGTGCCACCCGTCGCTGTCCCCGGCGGCCACCAAGACGCACTCCCAGGTTTCGACATGGAAGGAACAATCACATGAGCGGCTCTATGGAGCAGCCCACCCCGTACCGCCTCGGCAAGAAGAAGCCCCGCAAGATCGACGGCAAGCGAGTCGTCAAGCACAAGAAGAAGCAGACGCAGCTGCCCAGGTACAGCGTCGAGTGCGGCGACGGCGTCGTGGTGGTCGTGGAGGGCTACGGCGTCACGGCGGCGGACCTGGCCAGCGCCCGCGCGATGGTGCTCGGCATCCCTCTGGCGACGACGGGAGGCATGTGATGCCGGGCAGCGACTCCCTGGACAACGCCAGGGTGCGGGCCTTCATCACCCGCGAGGTGCTGGAGGAGCGGATGCGCCAGCACGCCAAGTACGGCCAGCAGCAGCACCGCGACCGCGCCAGCTTCAAGCCGGTCGAGTTCGAGTTCCCGGCAATGCTCGCCCACGCCGAACGGCAGATCAACGACGACCCCGAGACGAAGACCTGGCAGTCGATCCTGCTGGAGCAGGTGTACGGGGCGATGGCCGCTGACGAGCTGCAGGCGATGCGTCAGGGCCTCGTCCAGGCCGCCGCCGTGCTCATGGCGTGGATCGAGGATATCGACACCAGGCCCGCCCTGGGGGGCGATGTCGATGGCAGTTGACCAGGCCCGACGCGTGACCGCGGCGACCAAGCAGCGGAAGGCGCACAGTCTCGGCATCAAGACGCGAGTGGATGCCATTCGCGTCCGCCAGCACCTGCAGCTCCTGCGCCGCACCATGAGCGTCCGCGAGATCGCCGAAGCTTCCGGCATCACCGGCACGTCTATCTGGAACATCCTTCTCCATGGCCAAAAGACCGTCATGCCGGCCACCGAAGCGAAGATCCTCGCGGTGACCCCCATCAACGGGTACGTGCTGCTGGACTCGATCGGAGCTCGGCGCCGCGTCCAGGCGCTCGCCACGATGGGATGGACGGGCGAGACGGTCGGCCGCCGCGTGGCGATGCGGCGAGGAGACACGTGGGCCAACATCACTCGAATCCTGCAGGGGCAGCGGATCACGGCGAGCCTCGCGCATGAGGTCCACGTCGTGTACGCGGACCTGTGCAGGCGGGTCCCACCCAACGATGTCGCCGCCAGACGGGC
Source organism: Nonomuraea sp. B19D2 (assembly GCF_040137845.1). Classification (NCBI taxonomy): domain Bacteria; kingdom Bacillati; phylum Actinomycetota; class Actinomycetes; order Streptosporangiales; family Streptosporangiaceae; genus Nonomuraea; species Nonomuraea sp. B19D2. The sequence continues at coordinate 2,457 of NZ_JBEFAK010000116.1, forward strand.
CAGAGCTCGGGCCCAGCGCGCCAGATGGGCGCCGCCAGCCGCGTGGGAGGCCGTCGACATCGACGACCCGGATGCCCGGCCCGACTGGGCGGCGGTGCGGTGCGAGTTCGTCGAGTGTGGCCGGTCGGTGAAGCCGGGCTTCTCTCGCTGCGTCGCATGCCTGAAGCGGCTGCAGAAGCACGGCACGTTAGATGGCTACAGTCCGGCGAGGAACGGGCGGGCGCTCGTGGAGGACGCCCTGTTCATCTCCAGGAATGAGGGGCTGTCGCTACGCGACGAGCGCGAGGCGACGCTGATCGCGGAACGTCTCGGCGTGACCCTCACAGCGCTGCGGCGGGGCCTCGTACGGCACAGCGCAACGAATATGCAAGCAGAAGAGCTATCGAAAGTAGGGGTGCAGTGAAGGGGAGAGGTCAGGCGCTCAGGCCGATCGACGCCGACCGGCACTTCGGCTACTGCAAGGAGTGCGGCAGGGTCCGGTACGCCTCGAAGCGGATGGCCAAGGTCGCGGCCCGGCAGATCCACCCGGGCCAGAACCTGCGGGCGTTCAAGTGCGGCGACTACTGGCACTACGGCCCGCACGCCGTGGCGAAGAGGACCCGGCAGTTTCGGGGCGCACGGGCGAGCCTGGTCATCGTCGATGAGGTCGTGCGCATCCCGTGGGAGGTGTCATGACGCGAACCATGACCGACTTCCGGGGCAATCCGTATGTTGCCCGGCGCTGAAAATGCCGACGAAGCAGGCACTGACGGTGCCGACGATCGGCGACGAGAACACCCCGCCGCTGGGGTGTGCGACGGGGTGTTCATCGGCAAGGTGTCGTCGTTCGTCGGCAT
>NZ_JBEFAK010000117.1:0-3244 GCF_040137845.1 Nonomuraea sp. B19D2
TGTTGCCCGGCGCTGAAAATGCCGACGAAGCAGGCACTGACGGTGCCGACGATCGGCGACGAGAACACCCCGCCGCTGGGGTGTGCGACGGGGTGTTCATCGGCAAGGTGTCGTCGTTCGTCGGCATGGTGCCGGTCGTTAGTCGACCACCTCGCTGACGGCGGAGCGGGCCGCGGCCTCGTCAACGAGGTTCTTGCCGGCGGCGAACGCGGCGACCAGCGACTGCAGGGCGAGGTTGTTGACCGCGCGGGGATAGCCGCGGGCGGTCGTGTGGATCAAGTTCATGGCGTCCTCGGTGAAGAGCTGGTCGGGACGGCCGACCAGGTTCAGGTGGTGCTTGACGTAGCTGGCGGTCTCGGCTGAGGCCATCCCCGGCATGGTGTAACGGAGGGCAGTGCGTTGTTCGAGAGCGGCCAGGACCGCGAGTTTCATGGTCCGGCGCAGGGTGGGCTGGCCGACCAGCAGGCAGGCCAGCGGCGAGTCCTGGTCCATGCCCTGGTTGGTGAGCATGCGGACGGTCTCCAGCTGCTCATAGGTCAGCAGATGGGCCTCATCCAGGACCAGGACGGGCGTGCGGCCGCGCTCCTCGCGTTCGGCCAGCAGCGCCTTGCCGACCTGGACCGCCAGGCGGGAGCCGAGGTGGGCGGGATGCTGGCCGAAGGTGTTGACGATCTCTTCGTGGATACCGCGGACGCCGATCATCGGGTTGGGCAGGTAGATGACGGTGTGCTTGGAGGCGTCCAGGCTGGCCAGGGCGGTGCGGACCGAGACGGTCTTGCCCGCGCCGACCTCGCCGGTGACCACGCCGATGGAGCGTTCGCTGATGCACCAGGAGATGCGGGCGACGGCCTCGTTGTGAGAGGCGTGGCGGTGCAGCATGCCGGGCGCCAGGTCGCGGCCGAAGGGCATGCGGGAAAAGCCGTAGTGGGCCTGCAGTTTCTCAATCATGAAGAAGCTCCGGATGAGTGGCGGGAGGGGCGTTCACGGGCCGGTGACGGGGTCGGCGCCCTGGTCGGCGAGGGGTTCGTCGAGTTCGGGGGCGAAGGCGGCGTAGTTGACCTTGGCGGCCAGCTCGGAGCTGTGGGCGGCGTCGATCAGCCCCAGGTAGTCGATGCCGGTGGTGGGCCGGGGCTCTTCGGCGGGGACCTCGGGGCGGGCCTTGGGGTGGCTGTTGCGGCTGATCTGGAACGGCAGCGCGGTGCCGGCGTCCTGGCCGTCGCTGCGCACCCGCAGGAAGGTGAGGTCGAACGGGTCGAAGACCAGCTCGACGCGGCGCCCGGACAACCCCGGGTCGACCTGGTAGCGGTTGCCGTGCAAGGAGACCAGCGCGGTCTTGGACACGGTGCGCCATTCCGACCAGCGGAAGGCTTCGGCCAGGTCGGCCGGGGCCGGGACGGCATAGGGTGCGCCGCTCATCCAGCGGGCCAGCGGAGCCATCGCGGTCTCGGAATGGGTGCGGCGGTGATAGACGCCCTCGACCCAGGCGGTGAACAGCCGGTTCATCTCCGCCAGGGTGCCGACCTGGCGGCCGACCTCGCCCTCACCGGAGGCGATCTCGACCACGAACTCGCCGTTCACGGTGCGGAAGAAGCGTTCGATCTTGCCCCTGCCCTGCGGCCGGCCCGGGGCCGAGTGCACCAGCTTGATGCCGAGCTTGGCGCAGGCCCGCATCAGCCAGGAGTCCACGAACGCCGAGCCGTTGTCGACATAGACGTACTCGGGGACGCCGCGCGAGGCCAGCGCCGGGCGCAACGCGGCGGCCAGCCGGACGGTGTCCTCGGCGAACCCCCACCGGTGCCCGACGATCGCCCGGGAGTGGTCGTCGATGAAGGCGAACAGGTAGGTCTTGCGCCCGCCGATCCGTGGCCCGTGAAGCGCGTCGCCGGTCCAGATCTCGTTGGGCCGGTCGGCCTCGAACCGGCCGAAGACGGCGGGCTCGACCGGGGCGCGCAGCGCGGTCAGCCCGGTGCGCACGAACATCCGCTGCAGCGTGCGCTCATCGGGTGCCCAGCCGTGCTGGACCACCAGGATGCGGCGGATCTGCGCGGCGGTGCGCGCGGGGTTCTCCTTCTTCAGCGCGGTGGCCAGCTCGAACACCTCCGGCGGGGTGCGCGGCTGGGACTGACGCGGCGAGGGCACCAGGGCGTCGAAGCCGCCCTTGCGCCAATCGGAGATCCACCGATCCAGCGTCCAGCGGGTGATCCAGATGGTGCGGCCGTCCGGATCGGTATGCGGGACGCCGGCGATCGCGCGCACCAAGGCGCCGCGCTGACGGCTGGTCAGCGACGGGTCGGCCGCTTCGCGGATCAGCATGTAGCGGAACAGGCCGATCTGGCGGGCGCGCTCGATGCGCGTGGTCTGGTCGTCGTCTTTCTTGGTCAACACAGCCTTCCCGGGGGGTGCGGGGACAGAACCCGCGAAGGCTCGCAGACCGCCGCCAACCAGCGTCAGGGTCGGCTCGTGTTGCGTGTTGATCAAGGCCAGGACGGTGCCAGCAGCCGTCCGCCGCTGGCCGCACTGGCCATCCGCCACGGCGACACCTCGCCGACGTCCGGCCAGCGCGAGGCCGCCGCCACCGACGCGCCGAACACCGCGGCGACCGCATCGCCGAACGCGGTCGGGGCCGGGGCCGGCGGCACCGGATCGACCCCGACATCGACCAGCAGCACGGTGAAGCGCGTCCGCACGACCTCGGCTCGCCCGGCGAAGCGGCGCAGCCATCCGCGCACGGTCTCCACCGGCAGCCCGAGCTGGACGGCGATCGACCGCGCGCCGAGCCCGGCCGCCTTGGCCGCCAGCGCCGCCCCGATCACCTCCGCCAGATCCGCCCGCCTGACCAGCGCGAACACAGGAAGAAGGACATGGGAGATCCCACAGCCCAGGCAACGAGTACGCCGCGGACGCACCACCGTCACCGCCGAGCCGCCGCGCAACGTCCGCGCCCGAGCCCACCCCCACGGCTTCAACGGCGCGCCGCAATCCGGGCACGCCAGCTCCCGGGCAGACAGCTGCCGCTCGACCTTTTCCGCGTTCGCCCCTACCGTGATCACAGCGCCTCCGAGCGCTACACGGCCCTCCCGGGCGAATCCGCCAAGACCAACCGGGAGGGCCTTTGCATGCCCTCCGTCGGCAAGGTGCCGCCGCCGACGAACTCCCCGGCTCCCCGGAGCATGCATCCGATCTTGTCGGCAGACAGGATGCCGTACTCCGCCCACTACATCGGCATCTTCAAAGTCGTTCAACA
>NZ_JBEFAK010000118.1:0-3191 GCF_040137845.1 Nonomuraea sp. B19D2
GTTGCTCAGGCGAGCCAACGCACTATCCGTCACCAAATCGCGACGATCCGCGCTGAGGCCAGCTACGCCCAACACCAGCGAAAGCACTCGCTACCTGCGCAAATGCCTTAACTCACCGGCATTGCAGTTCAGGGGCACCTTTTCTCATGTTCTAAAGCAGAGCTACCGCCTCGGTTGAATACCTGGGGTTAAGTCGAGGCACTGCCAGAAGAGTTGAGGCACCACCGTGCCACTGGAGTTGAGGCAGGCGGCAGCAGACGTTGGGCAGCTGGGGCGCGAAGGGCGGTTACTGAGGTACGGCCGGTTCTATCGGTCGCGGCGCGCTGTTCTCGGCCGGGCCATCGGTAAATGTCGGCGTTCGGCAGCAGGTAGCCGCTACCGTTGCCCTGATGCACTGGTTGGTCGGCTTGTTGCCTGGCTGTGCTGGACGGTTATGAACTGAGCTCCGCTCACGTGGCTGGGACTAGCTCCACGATCACGGCATCACACTCGATGAGCTCCGGCAGGAGCACCTCGATGCCTGGTTGGCGGACGGCCCGAGTGCCCGCAGGTTCGTCGACCGCTTCATCCGGTGGGCGATCAAATGTCGACTCGTCGAGCCGGACCTCACCGTCGCTCGGCACCGCCGAGGCACGAGTCCCAAGTTGTCCAAGTCAGAACAAGACGTAGCCGTCGGGGGCGTGGTGCACACCGACGAGCTCACCGTGCGCGATGGGGCTGCCGCCATCTTGGTCATCGTCTTCGGCCAGCACATCGAAGACCTCATCCGGCTGACCTGGGACGACGTCACCGTGACCGCCGAGGTCGTCACGATCCGTCTGAGGAAGACTCTCCTCCCCCTGGACGAGCCCATGCGCCAGCTCGCTGCTGCGCCCGGCAACGACCTCACTGCGTCCCACCCGAACAGCAACTGGGTGTTCCGCGGCCACTCCCCCGGGCAGGCACATGCACGGCGCCAGCCTCTGGTCCAGGCTCGCGTCGGTCTTCAGCACGTGGGCGGCACGGTTTGGGACCCTGCACGAGCTGACCAAGCTCGGTCCAGTGCCGATCGTCGCTGACGCGCTGGGCTACCACCCGTCGACGATCGAGCCGAGCGCCACGCAACCGGCTCAGCGGCGACGTACGCCCAATACCTCGCTGCCGCACGCGATCAGCGTCGATCGTCTTGAGCGCGAACCACCGTTCCTTGCTGCGTCAGGGAGCGAAAATGCCTCGCAGAGCGTTTTCATCACCTTCGAGATCGACAACCCCGCGGATGTCCTCGAGGGCGAGCATGCCCGCCGCCAGGCCAAGAATGGTCGCTGCGTCAGCGCGTATGACCGCATCGAGAGGTCGTCCGTCATGCCGAGCGACCTCTGGGCCTGCGTGGGTCACCCGCACCTGAAACAGTTGCTCATCGACCGCGACTCCGACCGTCGATGATTCATCCGCCGTCCCGCTGTCTATGAGTGCCGGAAGTGCTACGGCAAGCCACTCCTGGCGGAAGCGATCGCCGCCCGGCCCGTTCACCATGAGGGGCGTAGACCAGCGAATGAGGCCTTCGATCGGCTCTCGCAGCTCGGCGCCCCATGGGGTGAGGGCGTACACCACGGCGCTGCCCTTCGCGGCTGGGCGCCGTTCGACCACTCCTGCCGCCTCGAGATCGCGGAGCCTGTCTGAGAGGAGGTTGGTCGCCACGCCCGGGAGACCGTCGAGGAGTTCGCGGTAGCGGGCGGGAGCAATGAGGAGTTGGCGGACGATGAGGAGGTTCCAGCGGTCACCGATGACGTCGAGGGCTCGGGCGAGGCCGCAGTACTGACCGTAGCTTCGACTCATGTTTCTACTTGACTTTCTCAAGACGACTTGACAATCTCAAGCCTACTCGACGGAGAGGAATGTGGCCATGGCCGCTGGAGAACGGCCCGAGTGGGTCGGCGACGAACTGTTTCCATTCGAAAGCCGCTTCATGGAGATCGACGGGAACGTCGTGCACTACGTCGACGAGGGCTCGGGGCCGATCCTGCTGATGCTGCACGGCAATCCCGTCTGGTCCTTCGTGTACCGCGAAGTGATCGCCGCCCTGCGGGACCAGTTCCGCTGCATCGCCCTGGACTTTCCGGGGTTCGGCCTGTCCACCGCCGCCCCCGGCTACCGGTACCTGGCACAGGACCACGCTGAGCTGCTCGTCTCCTTTCTCGATCGGCTCGACGTCGCAGAATTGACCCTGGTCGGCCACAACTGGGGCGGCCCGTTCGGCCTGTACGCCGCACAGCAACGACCGGACAAGTTCGAACGCCTCATCCTGACCAACACCTGGGCGTGGCCGTTGAACGGCGACCTGAGCAGCGAAGTGTTCTCCCGCGGCATGGGGAACCCGGTCGGACGCGCGCTGGTCAAGCGGTTCAACCTGCTCGTCGACCACTTCATCCCAGCCGCGCACAAGCGCCGGAAGCTGTCCGAGGCCGAAATGGCCCACTATCGCGAGGCAACGCCCACGCCAGAGCGTCGCCACGCCGGCGCCGTCCTCCCCGGTGAACTCGTCGGCGCTAGGGAGTTCTTCACCAATCTCGCAGACCAACTCGGCGCACTCGAGAAGTTGCCTACCCTGATCGTGTGGGCTGACACGGATCCGATCTTCACCGACAGATACCGGAAGCGATTGGAAGCGACCTTCCCCAACGCCACCACGACGGTGCTCCACGGAGTCGGCCACTTCCTGCAGTCTGACGCACCCGACGAGTTCAGCGAAGCCATCGAGACTTGGTGGGCAGAACTGGCGAGTGAGGCCAGCACGGTCTCCTCCGAGAATCCGTCGTGAGTCGCAAGGCGGGAATCCTTATCGCGGTCTACGTCGCGGCGCTCGCGATCAACCTCGACGTCACCATCGTCAATGTCGCCCTGCCGAGCATCGCGACCGAACTCGGCGCGAGCACCAGAGGACTGCAGTGGGTCGTCGACGGCTACAACCTCTCGGGTGCGCTTATCGCGGTCGCGCTGCCCGGCCGGCGGTTCAAGCCGGCCGCGGTAGAACAGGCGAACTCGCCAGCACTGGCCTGAGTTCCACAGTTGGCCCCGAACCTTGGTTTGAGCTGCCCCGGGTTGGTTGGAGGCTCCCAAGACTGGAAGGCTGGGAGTCGTGCCCGCACCGAGGAAGTACCCCCAAGAGCTGCGTGAACGCGCCATCAAGATGGTGTTCGACCTGCGTGAGGAGA
>NZ_JBEFAK010000119.1:0-3115 GCF_040137845.1 Nonomuraea sp. B19D2
GAACGGGCGACCGGTTCTTCGGAGACAGGGCCAGCGGACGCTTCAATGGTTTTGGGGCGCGAGCTGGTTTGCTGTTTGTTGTTTGAGATTTGCATAGTGGACGCGAGCATCTTTGTGGCCAAGTTTTTTAGGGCACACGGTGGATGCCTTGGCATCAGGAGCCGATGAAGGACGTGGGAGGCTGCGTTAAGCCTCGGGGAGTCGCCAACCAGACGTTGATCCGGGGATGTCCGAATGGGGAAACCTAGCACCAGTCATGTGGTGTTGCCTCCGCCTGAATGTATAGGGCGGTTGGTGGTAACGCGGGGAAGTGAAACATCTCAGTACCCGTAGGAAGAGAAAACAATATGTGATTCCGTGAGTAGTGGTGAGCGAAAGCGGATGAGGCTAAACCGGGCGTGTGTGATAGCCGGCAGGCGTTGCATGTTCGGGGTCGTGGGACCTTCTAGCAGTCTCTGCCGGGGCTGCAAACAGTGATAAATCGGTGGGGTAGTTGAAGCCTCTGGGAAGGGGCGCCGTAGACCGTGAGAGCCGGGTAGACGAAACCTTGTCGACTGTTTGAGGGGATCCCAAGTAGCACGGGGCTCGAGAAATCCTGTGTGAATCTGCCAGGACCACCTGGTAAGCCTAAATACTCCCTGGTGACCGATAGTGCACGAGTACCGTGAGGGAAAGGTGAAAAGTGCCCCGGTGAGGGGTCGTGAAATAGTACCTGAAACCGTGTGCCTACAAGCCGTAGGAGCTTACAGCAGCTTGCTGTTGTGTGATGTGACTGCGTGCCTTTTGAAGAATGAGCCTGCGAGTTATGGTGTGTGGCGAGGTTAACCCGTGTGGGGTAGCCGTAGCGAAAGCGAGTCTGAATAGGGCGTTTGAGTCGCATGCTGTAGACCCGAAGCGGAGTGATCTACGCATGGGCAGGTTGAAGCTCAGGTAAGACTGGGTGGAGGACCGAACCCACCAGGGTTGAAAACCTGGGGGATGATCTGTGTGTAGGGGTGAAAGGCCAATCAAACTCCGTGATAGCTGGTTCTCCCCGAAATGCATTTAGGTGCAGCGTTGCGTGTTTCTTGCCGGAGGTAGAGCACTGGATGGCCGATGGGCCCGACAAGGTTACTGACGTCAGCCAAACTCCGAATGCCGGTAAGTGAGAGCGTGGCAGTGAGACTGCGGGCGATAAGGTTCGTAGTCGAGAGGGAAACAGCCCAGATCACCGACTAAGGCCCCTAAGCGTGTGCTAAGTGGGAAAGGATGTGGAGTCGCAGAGACAACCAGGAGGTTGGCTTAGAAGCAGCCACCCTTGAAAGAGTGCGTAATAGCTCACTGGTCAAGTGATTCTGCGCCGACAATGTAGCGGGGCTCAAGTACACCGCCGAAGTCGTGGCACTGACAGCTAAGAGCTGTTGGTGGGTAGGGGAGCGTCGTGCAGCCGGTGAAGCAGCAGAGTGATCTAGTTGTGGAGGCTGTGCGAGTGAGAATGCAGGCATGAGTAGCGAATCGAGGGTGAGAAACCCTCGCGCCGGATGACCAAGGGTTCCTGGGGCAGGTTAATCCGCCCAGGGTAAGTCGGGACCTAAGGCGAGGCCGACAGGCGTAGTCGATGGACAACGGGTTGATATTCCCGTACCCGCTTCAATGCGCCCATATCGAACCCCTTGATACTAAGAGTCCTTAAGTCCGCTGGTCCTTCGGGATTGGTGTGAGGCTGAACGCTCGACCTGATTGGGTAGTAGGTAAGCGATGGGGTGACGCAGGAAGGTAGTCCAGCCCAGGCGATGGTTGTCCTGGGGTAAGCATGTAGGGAGCGAGGTAGGTAAATCCGCCTCGTATGTATCCTGAGATGTGATGCCGAGCCGATTGTGGTGAAGTGGATGATCCTATGCTGCCGAGAAAAGCCTCTAGTGAGTGTTGTGGCGGCCCGTACCCTAAACCGACTCAGGTGGTCAGGTAGAGAATACCGAGGCGATCGGGTGAACTGTGGTTAAGGAACTCGGCAAATTGCCCCCGTAACTTCGGGAGAAGGGGGACCTCTGCTGGTGATGGGTTTTGCACCTTGAGCTGGTGGGGGTCGCAGTGGCCAGGGGGAAGCGACTGTTTACTAAAAACACAGGTCCGTGCGAAGTCGTAAGACGATGTATACGGACTGACGCCTGCCCGGTGCCGGAACGTTAAGGGGACCGCTTAGCCAGCTTTGGTTGGCGAAGGTGAGAACTTAAGCGCCGGTAAACGGCGGTGGTAACTATAACCATCCTAAGGTAGCGAAATTCCTTGTCGGGTAAGTTCCGACCTGCACGAATGGCGTAACGACTTCCCCGCTGTCTCAACCGCAGACCCGGTGAAATTGCAGTACGAGTAAAGATGCTCGTTTCGCGCAGCAGGACGGAAAGACCCCGGGACCTTCACTACAGCTTGACATTGGTGTTTGGAACGGCTTGTGTAGGATAGGTGGGAGACTGGGAAGCTCGGACGCTAGTTCGGGTGGAGTCGTTGGTGAAATACCACTCTGGTCGTTTTGGATGTCTAACTCTGGTCCGTGATCCGGATCGGGGACAGTGTCTGGTGGGTAGTTTAACTGGGGCGGTTGCCTCCCAAAGAGTAACGGAGGCGCCCAAAGGTTCCCTCAGCCTGGTTGGCAATCAGGTGTTGAGTGTAAGTGCACAAGGGAGCTTGACTGTGAGACTGACGGGTCGAGCAGGAGCGAAAGCTGGGACTAGTGATCCGGCATCGGCGTGTGGAAGCGGTGTCGCTCAACGGCTAAAAGGTACCCCGGGGATAACAGGCTGATCTTCCCCAAGAGTCCATATCGACGGGATGGTTTGGCACCTCGATGTCGGCTCGTCGCATCCTGGGGCTGGAGTAGGTCCCAAGGGTTGGGCTGTTCGCCCATTAAAGCGGTACGCGAGCTGGGTTTAGAACGTCGCGAGACAGTTCGGTCCCTATCCGCTGCGCGCGCAGGAGACTTGAAAGGGGCTGTCCCTAGTACGAGAGGACCGGGACGGACGAACCTCTGGTGTGCCAGTTGTACCGCCAGGTGCACGGCTGGTTGGCTACGTTCGGGAGGGATAACCGCTGAAAGCATCTAAGCGGGAAGCTTGCCTTGAGATGAGGTCTCCCACCC